>DATJMR010000356.1:0-8204 GCA_035508595.1 Dyella sp. | reverse complement strand
TTCACCATGTTCGACGTGCCGTTTGAGTACGGTGGCCCGTGGACCGGCGACGACGATGCACGGCGAAGTCGCATCGTGGTGATTTCCTCCGATCTCAACGACAAGCTCTATCACGGCGCCAACAGTGTGGGGCGAACGCTGCGGTTGCGTGACTCCGATGTCCGCATTGTGGGTGTGCTCAAGCCGTGGCGACCGACACCGCAATTCTACGATGTGGCGGGTGGGCGATTCTCCCACGGGAAAACCGACACCTATTATTCGAAACCCGAAGAAGCCTTCACGCCGTTCTCCACTGGTCTGGAGGTCAACGACGGCTATTTTGAACAGTACAATTGCTGGGATGCTCCCAAAGTACCCGGACATCTGATTGGCACGGGGTGCGAATGGATCGGCTTGTGGGTGGAGCTCGGTTCAAACGCCAAAGTTGCCTCGTACAAGTCGTTTCTTGCCGATTACGCCGCGCAGCAGAAAGCGATGGGCCGCATCGGCTATGCGGATAACACGCGGCTGCGCGATCTGATGGATTGGTTGGAGTTCAACCAGGTAGTGCCCAGTGACGTGCGCATGCAGACGTGGCTGGCCATTTCCTTTCTGGTGATCTGCCTGTGCAATACCGTGGGATTGCTGCTGGTGAAGTTTTTACGACGCAGCGGTGAAATTGGCATACGGCGCGCATTGGGCGCCTCGCGCCATCAGATTTTCGTGCAATGTCTGACGGAAGCGAGTGTGATCGGCGTGTTTGGCGGCGTCGGTGGTTGGTTGCTTACGTTGCTGGGCTTGGGGCTGATTCGCCGGCAGCCGGTCGCTTATGCGGATCTCGCGCACCTGGATCTTTCCATGTTCGGCGTGACCTTTCTGCTTTCCGTGTTGGTGAGCGTAATTGCGGGCACATTGCCGGCAATGCGCGCAAGCCATATCGCCCCCGCATTGCAACTGAAGACGCTCTGAGGTGCGCATCATGCAGATTCGCCCCATATTGACTGCATTGCGTCGCCACCGCATTGCTACGTTTCTCATTGCCCTGGAAATCGCACTGGCGTGTGCGGTGCTGTGCAATGCCTGTTTTTTGATCGTCAATCGCATTCACGCGATGCGTATCGCCAGCGGGGTAGACGAACGTTCCTTGGCGTATTTGACCTTGGAGGGTTACGACCGCGATCGTGCGGGTGATCTGAATGCGCGTATGGTCGCGGGAATTTCCGCCCTGCCGGGGGTCAAGGCGGTGGGTGTTCTCAACACCATTCCGTTTGGCGATAACAACAGCAGAAATGGCATCACCATCGATCCCGCGCATCAACAGTACAATCAGGTTGTTAATACCTATATTGGCGACGCTTCGAGCTTGCGTGCGCTGAACTTGCATCTTATTGCCGGCCGGATGCCTACACCGGACGACTACCGAACGATAACCGACGGGTTTGTGCCCAGGGACTCGTTGGTGCTGATCACGCGTTCGTTGGCCGATGCGTTGTGGCCGGGAAAAGATCCGCTTGGCAAGGAATTCTGGTGTATCGATTTTCACTTCCGCGTCATTGGCGTGATCGATCATTTCAGCGTTCCGCAGCCGGATCAGGATCCTTCGTCGGAACAGGATTTTTCGGCATTTGTTCCCGTCATACCGGGCAACGATCTGGCCGGAACCTATGTGATTCAGGCCGATCCGCGCGATCTGCCGCACGTTTTTCGCGATGTGATGTTGGCGATGCCGAAAATCGCTCCGGAGGTGGTGGTCGACCACGACGGCAGCGGATTGGTGAGTGATCTGCGCGAGCGCTATTTTCGCAATGATCGCGCGATGGTGGGCATGTTGCTTGGCGTGATCGCGGCGCTGATGCTGGTCACGGCCTTGGGTATTGTTGGCTTGGCGAGTTTCTGGGTGCAGCAGCGCCGCAAGCAGATCGGCATTCGTCGCGCCATTGGCGCGACGCGTGGCGACATCCTTCGTTATTTCCAGACCGAAAACTTTCTCATTGTCACCATGGGCATCGTGTTCGGCGTGGTACTGGCGTACGCGTTGAATCTGGTCCTGATGAAAGTCTACGAGGTGACTCATTTGCCGGGGGCTTACTTGTTGGCGGGCGCTGTCGTGCTTTGGTTGCTCGGTCAGCTGGCCGTATTGGGACCCGCGCTGCGCGCTGCGGCCGTGCCGCCCGTGGTCGCAACGCGATCTGTGTAAGCGCGTTATTTAATCGCATTCATTTGGAGATCGATATGGCGTCATCAGGAAGATTTCGGTGTGGCATCGCGTGCTTGATGGCTGCGGCGGTAACCGCGCCGCTGTGGGCCGCGAGCCCCACGCATGCCGACGCCGCCACGCAAAGCAAGGCGCAGACGATGACGCGCGAGGAGGTCACCAAAATCATCGCTGACAGCCGTCGCATCGTTACGCCCGATGGCGTCGAGGAATTGGTGAAGGTGCCCATCAATGGCATCGATCAGTGGCTTTCGATTCGCGGCAAGGATCGTCGCAACCCCATCTTGTTGGTACTGCATGGCGGCCCGGCGTCGCCCGCGATGCCGGACGATTACACGTATCAATCGTCATGGGAGGATTACTTCACCGTCGTGCAATGGGACCAACGCGGTGCCGGCAAAACGTACGCCGCCAATAGCGAACAGAAAATGGCGCCTGGCATGACCATCGAAGGCATGACGGACGATGCGGCACAGGTAGTGCAATACCTGCGCCAGCATTACCACAAGCAAAAAATCTTCGTGCTGGGACATTCGTGGGGAACGGTGCTGGGTACGCGTCTGGCGCAAGCGCATCCCGATTGGCTCTATGCTTATATCGGCGTGGGTCAGGTGGTGAATGTCCGTCGGAACGAAGAAGTTGGTTACGGCTTTGCACTGCGCGAAGCCCAGGCAAGCGGCAATACCAAGGCGATCGCGGAACTTAAAAGCATCGCCCCGTATCCGGGCACGGCGCCCTTGACGCTGGATCGCCTGGGCGTGCGCAGCAAGTGGGAAATGTTTTACGGCGGACTGGCGTTCGGGCGGCAGAATTACCGTTTCGATTCCGATGCGGAGACCTTGTCGCCGGATTACAGCCAACAGGATCTGGACGCGATCGACAAAGGAAGCGCGTTCACCATTCACCATCTGATGGCGTCGGTGATCGACGTCGACTTCGATAACACGACGCATTTCCATTGCCCGGTCATCGTATTTGTGGGGGCCCACGACGAAACCACCTCGCACGAGCTCGCCGAACAATGGTTCGACAAGCTTCAGGCGCCGTCCAAGCGGCTGGTCATTTTCGCCGATGCCGCGCATATGGTGATGCAGGAGCAGCCTGGCCGATTTCTGATGCATCTGGTGACGGACGCGCTGCCGCTGGCGCAGGCGGTCGGCGACGCCGCGCCGGCTGAGGTTTCGCGGGACCGCTAACATCTTGTTGCAGGATGATTTTTTTGAGTTCCATGACTCACCGCCGTATACGTAGGCCATTTGGCATGGCAACCTTTTGGGCTGGAGCGGCATCCATGCCTGCATGTGTAGGAAACGAATGCGTACCGTACTGATCATCGACGACAACCCTGCTGTAGGCGAGGCGCTCTCGCTGCTGCTGTCCTTGCACGACGTACGCCCGTTGGTGGCGCTTACGCCGCACGAGGGCTTGGCCATGCTGGCGTGCGAGTCCGTCGATGTGGTTATCCAGGACATGAACTTCACGGCCGACACGACGTCCGGTGAAGAAGGCGTGACCCTGTTTCGCGACATACGGCAAGCCCACGCGGACCTGCCTGTCATTTTGTTGACAGCGTGGACGCACCTGGAAACCGCCGTGGAACTGGTGAAGGCTGGCGCCGCGGACTACCTCGCCAAACCGTGGGACGATGCCAAGCTGCTGGCGACGGTGGAAAACCTGCTGGAGCTGTCCGAATCCACGCGCGAGGTCAACCGCACGCGTCAGGAGCGACGCAAACGCCGCGACGCCCTGCAACGCAAATACGATCTGGACGGCTTGGTGTTCGCGTCCGAAGCCATGGCGCGCACCATCGATCTCGCCTGCCAAGTGGCGCGTTCGGACGTGCCGGTGCTGATCACCGGGCCCAACGGCTCGGGCAAGGAGCGCATCGCGGCGATCGTCCACGCCAATTCGTCGGTAAAGGATGGCCCGTTCGTCGCGGTGAACTGCGGCGCACTGCCGGGCGAGTTGATCGAGGCGGAGCTGTTCGGTGCCGACGCCGGCGCTTACACGGGCGCCAACAAGGCACGCGAGGGGCGTTTCGAGCTCGCCGACGGCGGCACGTTGTTCCTCGACGAAATAGGCAATCTGCCGCTGCCGGGGCAGATGAAACTCTTGCGCGTGCTTGAAACCGGGCAGTTCGAACGACTCGGTTCCGGCCGCACGCGCAAGGTGAAAGTGCGCGTGCTGAGCGCGACCAACGCCGATCTCAAAGCCATGATCCGCGCCGGTACGTTTCGCGAAGATCTCTATTACCGGCTCAACGTGATCGACGTGAACCTGCCGCCGCTGTCCGAGCGCATCGACGACATCCTGCCGTTGGCCGATTTCTTTCTGGCCGGTCGCGCACAGCTGAGCGATACCGCGCGCGAGGCCTTGCTGACCTATCCCTGGCCCGGCAATGTGCGTGAGTTGAAGAACGCGATCGAACGCGCGGCACTGCTGGCAGGCAGCGGTCCGATCACGCCCGAACAACTCAACCTGCCGCAACATGCCGGGGCGGTGGCCGTGCGCAATCTCGATGAGCCTAGTCGCGAAGTCGTGGAAACGGCGCTGCACCGGGCCGACGGCGTGGTAAGCCGCGCGGCCCAATCGTTGGGCTTGTCGCGTCAGGCGCTTTATCGGCGCATGGAGCGATACGGGTTGATTTCGCAGACCTGATTCCGTGCTTCCTCTCGCTTGAACGCTGAAGCGGGTGCCGATGCGTAGCGCCCGCGACGGCGTCCGGAACAAGCTTCCGGCAGTGGTATGCAATCGTCGCAACGTGTAGAACAACTGCATTCCACGGGGAGATTGCCCATGCCTCCACGCACGTACCAAACCTGGGGTACTTCATGCGCATAAGGTCGCTGGAGGCTCGCCTGACGGTTTGGCTGGCGCTGGCCGCGCTCACCGGCGCGTTGGTTTACGTCGGTGTTACGCAATGGCCGCTCCCGCAGGCGCTGATGTGGTTTCACAGCGAGTTGAAGCTGCAAACCGCTACGCCGACCCATACCGAAGCCATCGTGATTTGCGCGGCGGTGCTTGCGCCGCTTTCCTGGTGGTTCGCGCATATCGTGATGGATCCGGTAAAGCGCCTGCTGCGCGCGTTGGAAGGAGCCGTAGCCAGCTATCGCGACGGCGATTTCAGCATTTCCATTGCGCTCGACCGCCGCGATGAATTGGGCGATCTCATCCAGGTGCATAACGAACTTGGACAGACGCTGCGCGAGCAACGGCAAAACCTCGCGCAACGCGAATTGCTGCTCGATACCGTGGTGCAGAACACGCCGGTGGCATTGGTGCTGACCGATGGTGCGGGTCGCGTGGCTTACGCCAATATCGCGGCACGGCATTTGTTCAACGAGGGACGCAGTCTCAATGGCCTGCATTTCGGCACTCTGATTGCTGAGGCTCCGGAGGCGCTGCGCAAAGCGACCGAAGGTACGGAAGACGCGCTTTTCAGCGTGGAGATGGACGGCAGCGAAGAAACCTTCCATCTTTCGCAGCGCAGTTTTCGATTGCAGGGCAGGCCGCACCGCTTGCAGTTGTTCCGGCGCATGACGCGCGAACTGTCGCGGCAGGAAGTGGCGGCGTGGAAGCGCGTGATTCGCGTGGTGAGCCATGAATTGAACAACTCGCTCGCGCCGATTTCCTCACTCGCGCACTCCGGCGCGGAATTGGCGCGACGCGGCGATGTGCAACGTCTGCCTAGCGTATTTGGCACCATCGGCGAGCGTGCCCGTCATCTGCATGGCTTCATTGATGGTTATGCACGCTTTGCCAAACTCCCTGCGCCGCGGCCGATAACGGTGGAGTGGAAACCGTTTCTGGAGGGATTGGCTTTGCATTGCCGCTACCAGCTAGTGGGCGATGCGCCGAGCCAGCCCGGTTGGTTCGACGCGGCACAGATCGAACAAGTGCTGATCAACCTGATCAAGAACGCGCACGAATCGGGCAGCACGCCCGAAGGGGTGACGTTGTCGCTCACCGTGGTCGGACATGAACTGCGTGTCGAAGTGGGCGACCGTGGCCCGGGCATGAGCGAAACGGTGTTGTCCCAGGCGCTGTTGCCGTTCTATTCCACCAAGCGTTCGGGTACCGGGTTGGGCTTGGCGCTGGCGCGCGAGATCAGCGAAGCCCATGGCGGACGGATTGCGCTGGCCAATCGCGAGGACGGCGGTTTGCGCGTCACACTGATTCTGCCTCTGCTGGCCGGCACAACGTCATAACGTAACCAGCGCATCCTGGTGGCTGCCCTATACTCCCCCTCATCAAAAGGAGGAGATGCCATGGGAAGTATCGTTGCATTGGTCTTGGTTGTCGTCGCCATCGTCGTGGTAGCCAAGCTGGTACGTATCGTTCCGCAGGGTTACGAATGGACGGTCGAGCATTTCGGTCGCTATACGCGAACGCTCTCGCCGGGCCTGCATTTCCTCGTCCCGTTTGTCTATACCGTCGGTCGCAAGATCAACATGATGGAACAGGTGCTGGATGTGCCCAGCCAAGACGTGATCACCAAGGACAATGCCGTCGTGCGCGTGGACGGCGTGGTGTTTTACCAAGTGCTGGATGCGGCCAAAGCGGCGTATGAAGTGGCGAATCTGGAGCAGGCGGCGCTCGCGCTCGTCATGACCAATATCCGTACCGTGCTGGGCTCGATGGATCTGGACGAATCGCTCAGTCAGCGCGATGCCATCAACGCGAAGCTGCTCACCGTCGTGGACGAAGCCACCCATCCGTGGGGCGTGAAAGTCAACCGCATCGAGATCAAGGACATCGCGCCGCCGCGCGACCTGGTCGATTCCATGGCACGGCAGATGAAGGCCGAACGCGAAAAGCGCGCGCAGATTCTGGAAGCCGAAGGTTTGCGCCAGTCGGCCATTCTCAAGGCGGACGGCGAAAAGCAGTCGGCCATTCTTGCGGCAGACGGGAAAAAAGAAGCGGCGTTCCGCGAAGCCGAGGCACGCATCCGTTTGGCCGAAGCCGAAGCGCAAGCCACGAAGCTCGTGTCCGACGCGATCGCCAGCGGCGACGTCAATGCGCTCAATTACTTCGTCGCCAACAAATACGTGGAGGCGTTGAAGGAGATGGCCAATTCGCCCAACCAGAAGATGCTGATGCTACCGATGGAGGCGACCGGCATTCTCGGTTCGCTGGCAGGTATCGCCGAGCTGGCGAAAGAATCGCTGGGACAGCAGCAAGAGAAGATCGCCGCACGTCGCACGCCGCCATCCATCGGTTGAGCGGAAACACGATGATATGACGGGCCGTGTATTGGCCCGTCATGCCTGTTTTGCTTCGAAGCATTTTGGAGTCATCCATGTTTGCAAGCGTCGCTGTGCATTACCTATGGTGGATCGTCGCACTGGTGTTGATCGGCATCGAAGTGGCGATGCCGGGGTACTTCATGCTGTGGATCGGCATCGGCGCCGCAGCGACGGGACTGCTGGTTTTGCTGATGCCGGGCCTGTCGGTGCTAGCTCAGGCGATGGCTTTTGTGGTGCTGGCGTTTGTGTCGTGCGCGGTCTACGGGTACTTCGTGCGGCCGACGCTTCACAAAGGCGCGCACGGCGATGGACGGCTCAATCGGCGCGCAGAGCAACTTATCGGCGGGCGATACGTGCTGATCGAAGCGATCAACAACGGTCGCGGCAAGGCGCGGGTTGGGGATGGACAGTGGCTTGTCAGCGGCCCCGACCTGCCGGCCGGCAGCACGGTGGAAGTGATCGCGGTGGACGGCACGACGTTGAAGGTAAGGCCTGTTTGATGGGGTGGTGTCGTACGCGGTCGCGGCCGCATACCCAAGCGGCGCGGTTCCGGTAAAAATGGAGCCATGTCCGCTGCCACGCATCGACCCTCGTTACCGCTTGCCGCGATCGCCCAGCCAGGGGCGGTCGTAGCATGAGCGTTCAGTTCGCCACCACGGCGCTCAATACGCGCATGGCCTTTCTGGTCGAGCTTGCCACGCGCTTGCACAAGTACGGCGCGTCGTCGCCACGCCTGGAAATGGCCATTACCAGCGCCGCGCATC
>DATJMR010000355.1:0-5509 GCA_035508595.1 Dyella sp. | reverse complement strand
CCGCCAGATGATCCAGTCCGAGCAGATCCAGCAATTGGCGGCCGTCGGTGATGGCATCGCGCCATAGCTGGCGCCAATCGGCTTGAACAGGCGATGTAATGCGGGCGCCAGGGCTTCCGGTTATCATAGGGGGCTCAATAGAGGCCAGTCGGCCTTGAAACGACTTATTTTAGCCGCTGATGGCAGCGGTTTCCTTATTTGGAGTGAAGTGCATGGCCAGTTATGGTCTTAACGACGTCAGGAACGGTTTGAAGATCATCGTCGACGGCGATCCTTGGATCATCACCGACGCCGAATTCGTCAAGCCGGGCAAGGGCCAGGCCTTCACCCGCATCAAGATCCGCAACCTCTTGAACGGACGTACCACGGAAAAAACGCTCAAATCCAGCGACTCCTACGAAGGCGCGGACGTGGTCGATACCGACATGCAGTTCCTCTACAACGACGGCGAGTTCTGGCACTTCATGCACCAGGAATCGTTCGAGCAGCACCAGGCTGACGCCTCCGCGATGGCGGACGCCTCCAAGTGGCTGAAGGGCGAAGAAGAGTGCGTGGTGACGCTCTGGAACGGCCGCCCCATTTCGGTGCAGGCACCGAATTTCGTGGAACTGAAAATTGTCGAGACCGACCCGGGTCTGCGCGGCGATACCTCCGGCGGCGGCGGCAAACCGGCCAAGCTGGAGACGGGCGCCGTGGTGCGCGTGCCGCTGTTCGTCAACCAGGACGAAATCGTCAAGGTCGATACCCGCTCGGGCGAATATGTCAGCCGCGTGAAGTGACACATAGGCCCGCGCGTTGGCGCGGCTTGCCAATGTGTCATCCCGGTGAAGGCCAGGATCCAGTGGAGCATGCGTGCGAAGCACACAAAACCATTGGACGTTGAGTGGATCCGCGGGGCGGGCATCGTAAGATGTCCCGCCCCGTTTCATATCATCCCCCACAGAAAAACATCATGACGAGCCAGAACGCGCCGCAGTCCGTCGATTTACTTATCGAAGCTCGCTGGATCGTGCCAGTCGAACCGCACGGTGTGGTGCTGGAGCAGCATGCGGTGGTGGTGGATGCGCATCGCATTGTGGCGATCCTGCCCGCGGAGCAAGCCCGCAGCGCGTACGCGCCGCGCGAGCATGTGGCATTGGGCGAGCACGTCCTGATTCCCGGCCTCATCAACACGCACACGCACAATCCGATGTCGTTGATGCGCGGCCTTGCGGACGATCTGCCGTTGATGGTCTGGCTGCAGCAGCACATCTGGCCGGTCGAGGCGCAGGTGATCGGGCCCGAATTCGTGCGCGACGGCGTGGAATTGGCGATCGCCGAGATGCTGCGCGGCGGTACCACGTGTACCAACGAAAACTATTTCTTTCCGGACGCGATGGGCGCCACGTATCGCAAGCATGGTTTCCGCGCGGTGGTGGGTTTGCCGGTCATCCAGTTTCCGACCGGCTGGGCGCGCACGCAGGACGAATACTTCGAGCGCGCCGGCGAAACGCACGATGCTTTTCGTAGCGACGCATTGATTCGCACGGCCTTTGCGCCGCATGCGCCGTACACGGTGTCCGACGAATCGTTCGAGCGCATTCGCGTGCTGGCCGACCAGCTCGATATCCCCGTGCATCTGCACTTGCACGAGACCGCGCACGAGGTGGAGGAAGAGCGCAAGAACACCGGTTTGCGCCCCTTTCAGCGTCTGCAAAAGCTCGGCTTGATCAACGACCGCTTGATCGCCGTGCACATGACGCAGCTTACCGATGGCGAAATTGCCGCGTGTGCCGAAGCAGGCGTATCGGTGGTGCATTGCCCCGAATCCAATTTGAAGCTTGCTTCCGGTTTCTGCCCGGCCGAAAAACTGCGCAAGGCGGGCGTGAATGTCGCGCTGGGCACGGATGGCTGCGCGTCCAACAACGATCTGGACATGTTTGGCGAAATGCGTACCGCCGCGCTGTTGGCCAAAGCGGTAGCCGAGGATGCTGCGGCGTTCGATGCCGGTTACACGCTGCGCACGGCGACTATCCATGCGGCAAAAGCGCTGGGCCTGGATGCCCAGATCGGTTCGATCGAAGTCGGCAAACAGGCCGATCTGACGGCGGTGCGGCTCAGCGATCTGGAAACCCAGCCGCTGTTCCACGTTGTGTCGCAACTCATCTATGCGACCGGCCGGCATCAAGTGACCGATGTGTGGGTGGCCGGCAAACGCAAACTTGCCGATCGTAAGTTGGTGGACATGGATGTGGACGGCATCCTGGCGCGTACCCATGCATGGCGCGAACGTATCGCGGCACTGGATCGGGCATGAATCGCTATCTGGTCATGCTGATGCGCCGGCCGCAACTTGATCCGGCGGTTGTTCCGTTGCACCAGCAATTTCTGCAATTGCTGCGCGACGAGGGACGTAACGAAATGTCCGGCGCGTTCGGCGACAAATCCGGCGGCGCTTATCTCTTGCGGGCGGAGTCGATGGAAGAGGCATTGCATATCGCCCATCGCGATCCGGCGCATACTAGCGGCGGCTGGGACGTCACGGTTTACGAATGGAACGCACACTAAATTCGGCTGATTCCCTGGAGCCTTTTCATCATGCAAGCCACGCAGAACGTCAGCCATAAAGAAATCGCACACTTCGACAAGCTCGCTGCGCGCTGGTGGGATCCGGACGGCGAGTCGCGCCCGCTTCACGATCTCAACCCGGTGCGTGCGCAATACGTCGCCACGCGCGTTGCATTGCGCGGCGCACGCGTGGCCGATGTGGGTTGCGGTGGCGGACTGCTTAGCGAGGCGTTGGCACGCGCCGGGGCCGATGTCGTGGGCATCGATCTCGGTTTGAAAGTGATCGAGATCGCGCGCTTGCATCTGCACGAATCGAATCTGCAGGTGGATTACCGCAAGCAATCCTCCGCTGAGCTCGCTGCTGCGGAGCCGGCCGGCTTCGATGCCGTGTGTTGCATGGAACTCATCGAGCATGTACCCGATCCAGCGGCGCTGGTTGGCGATCTTGCGTCGATGCTCAAGCCTGGCGCGCGTCTTTTCATGTCCACGCTCAATCGCACGCCTGCGGCGTTCGGCGCGGCCATTCTCGGTGCCGAATACATCGCCGGCCTGCTACCGCGCGGTACGCATCACTACGCGCAATTCCTCAAGCCCTCCGAACTCGCGCGCCTGCTGCGAAACGCGGGATTGGAATTGGAAGACATCAGCGGCCTTGGCTACAACCCGCTCAATCGCAAAGCGTGGCTGAGCCGTTTTACCGCCATCAATTACCTCCTGTGCGCACGTAAGCCCGCATGAAGCCGATACCCGAATCTACTCAAGGCGTGCTGTTCGATCTGGACGGCACGTTGCTCGATAGCGCGCCTGATCTGCACGCGGCGCTGGCGGTTTACTGCGGCGAAGTCGGCGCGGCCGTGCCTTCGTACGCGGCGGTACGAACGGTTGTATCGCGCGGTTCGCGCGCCATTCTGCGCTGCGCGTTCGATGAAACCGACGAGTCGCTGTTCGAACGCATGCCTCGCTATCTCGAGCTTTATCACAGCATGATGTCGCGTCACACGCGCCCGTTCGAAGGCATCGAATCGGTGCTGGATGCGCTCGAAAGCAACGGCATCGCCTGGGGCATCGTCACCAACAAGCCGGGTTATCTCACCGACGACCTGGTCAGGCAGATCGGCTGGGCCGACCGCGTTTGCGCGGTGGTTTCGGGCGATACGCTGCCGGTGCGCAAGCCCGATCCGGCGCCGGTACTGCTCGCGTGCGAACGGGCCGGTCTCGATCCCCTGCGCTGCTTGTTTGTCGGCGACGACCGTCGCGACATACAAGCCGGCGATGCGGCAGGTCTGTGTACCGTGGCGGTGCAATGGGGTTATCTCGACGGCGGCGATCCGCATGCGTGGGATGCCGATGTGGTGATTGCCCATCCGCGCGAATTGACCGATTTGCTGAAGTTGAAGGTTCCTGCGTGAGCGATGCTGTTTCCCAGCACGGCGCGCTGCAAAGCTACATCGACAAATGGCTGGCCGTGCAGCCGCAGCAGCGCATGGCGCTGGTGTTCGTCGAGCCCAACAAATATCCCGGGCATGTGGCGCTCGCCGCGCTTGAGCAGGAGCTACTGTCGGCGGCCTATGGCATTCGCGAGCCCCACGTCGCCGCCACGAAACTCAATTGGTGGGCGGAGGAACTCGCCGGTGCCGCGGCGAGCGGCGGCAGGCATCCGCTGACGCGCGTACTGTTCGACGACGACCGCGCACACGCCATGCCGCAGGAACGCTGGCTGGCGCCGGTGCTCGCCGCCATGGCGCAGTTGGAAGAAGGCACCGCTGTCGATTTCAATGCGCAGCTCAATGCCGCCTCCGCATTGCACGGTGCCTTGGCGACGCTGGAGACTGCATGGTGGTACGGCGAAGGAGCATCGTCGGCACGCGCTGAGCGCGTAGCGACATTGAGCCATCTGCTGTACGCATTGCGCCGCCTGCAAGACGATGCGGAGCGGGATCGCTTGCCGCTGCCGATGGCGCGCCTGGCCCGCTTCGGTCTGAGCCGCGCGAATCTGCGGGAACCTAGCGATGCGCGCGATCAGGCCATCAAGGCCCAGCTGGACGATTTGCAGTCGGCCTGGTCCGAGGCATCCCGTCTTTCGGGCCCGCTCAGCGTATTCAGGGCGTTGGAGGCGGGGCAGGGTCAGCGTCTCATACGCAAGACCGCCCTGGCCGGCGAGCCGCTGACTGTGTTGCAAAAAGGCACGCCGGACACGGGGTTTCTGGCAACCCTTCGCGCTTGGCGCGCGGCCCAGCGATGGCAGCAACAGGTCGCCGGCTGACGGTCGATACACATCGTTTCCTGGATGGTACCTGTTGCGACGCGGCAAGCTGCCCCAACATATAGGCCCTGATGTCGTCGCGGCAAGCCCGCGCAACGCTTTGAGCCTTCCCGGTCACTAAGGGAAGGAGCGATCTTGAGGAACACTCATGCATACCCACGAAAACACCGTTCGTCTGATGCCCGATGTCGCCACCCAGGCGCAGCCGCATCTGGCCGGCGCCTTGGATTGGGTTGGCATGGACGGCATTGAAGTGCCCGTGCTGTTCGATGCCGGCGACGGTACCGTGCAGCGCGCCAGCGCCCAGGTCGGTGCGTTCGTGAATCTCACCCGGCCCGATCGGCGCGGGATCCACATGTCGCGCCTGTATCTGCTGGTGGATCAATACCTCAGCACCAAGCCGGTGGATGCGAACGTGTTGAAGTCGCTGCTGCATGCCTTCCTGGATTCGCACAAAGACCTGTCCGATCGTGCCCGCCTGAGCATTCGCTTCGATCACCTTGTGCGCCGTGCGGCCTTGCGCAGCGACAACAGCGGCTGGCGTGCCTATCCGGTTTCGCTGGAAGCGAGCCTGTGCGAGGACGGCTTTCGGCTCGAGCTCGGTACGGAGGTGGTGTATTCCTCCACCTGCCCGGCCTCGGCGGCTTTGTCGCGGCAATTGATCCAGGAACAGTTCGCCAAAGATTTCGACGCCAGGCA
>DATJMR010000354.1:0-9894 GCA_035508595.1 Dyella sp. | reverse complement strand
ATGATAAGAGTCAATCGCATTGCCAGCCAAGTGGCCGGTCGATAAACTGTAAGGCCGCATAAGTTTTTATTGTTTAAGGATTTCTCATGGCTCGCATTACCGTGGAAGACTGCCTTGAGGTGGTCGACAACCGTTTCGAACTGGTGCTGATGGCGACCAAGCGCGCCCGCCAGCTCGCCAAGGGTGCCGATCCGGCCGTCAACCCTGACAACGATAAGCCGACCGTGTTGGCGCTACGTGAAATCGCCGACCGTCGCATCGACCAGGTAACGATCGACGAGATCGACCGTGCCGAACGCGAGCGCGCCGAACGCGAAGCGCTCGAATGGGCGGCGCAGGAAGTGGACGACGATCTCTCCAAAGGCGGAGACGACTGATGGATGGAGGCGGCTGTCGACAGTGTCGTCGTCATGCCGGTCAAACCGGAGTAGCTGGCTGCGCATGGCGCTCTTGCCGCCTTCGTCCTTGTCGTTTCCCCATCGATAACGAGGCGAGCGCCTGAACGGGCGTCGTGAATCCGTGACGGCGGCCACGCATCCCGCGCACGAGGGTACGTCCGCACTGCCTCCCTATGTGCTTGCGCTAAAAGAGCGCATTGCCTATCTGCCCGAGCAACATGTCGCACGCGTGCTGCGCGCCTACCAAGTAGGCGCCGTGGCGCACGAAGGGCAGACACGCAAAAGCGGTGAGCCGTACATCACCCATCCCATTGCCGTGGCCAGCATCCTGGCCGAATTCGGCATGGATGCGGAAACCATCATCGCCGCGATTCTGCACGACACGCTGGAAGACACCGAACTTACCCGGCCGCAGCTGGCGGGCGAATTCGGCGAACCCGTGGCCGAATTGGTGGATGGCGTCACCAAGCTGGACAAGATGCGCTTTTCCAGCCGCCAGGAAGCGGACGCGGAAAGCTTCCGCAAGATGCTGTTGGCGATGGCGCGCGATCTGCGCGTGATCTTGATCAAGTTGGCCGATCGTTTGCACAACATGCGCACGCTTGGCGCCAAAGACGCGCCGTCGCGCCGCCGCATTGCGCGCGAAACGCTGGAAATTTATGCGCCCATTGCGCAGCGCTTGGGCATGAACAAGATCAAGGCGGAGCTGCAGGATCTGGGCTTCCGCGCACTGCATCCGGATCGCTATCGCGTGATCAGCGAACGCATTCGTGCCGCATTGGGCAATCGCCGCGAAGCGATGAGCCGGATCGAAGGCGCTTTGACGGCGCGCCTGGTCGAAGATCGCATTCCCGTACGCGTGGTGGGGCGCATCAAATCGCCGTGGAGCATCTATTCGAAGATGCGCAGCGAACACAAGAGCTTTGCGCAGCTCATGGATGTGTACGGTTTTCGCGTGGTGACCGATAGCGCGATGAGCTGCTACATGGCGCTGGGCGTGGTGCATGCGCTGTACAAGCCGGTCGATCGCCGTTTCAAGGATTTCATCGCCATTCCCAAAGCGAACGGCTATCAGTCCTTGCACACCGTGTTGCTGGGGCCGTTCGGCGCGCCCATCGAAGTGCAAATCCGCACCGAGGAAATGGATGCGGTGGCCGAACGCGGCGTCGCCGCGCACGGCGCGTACAAAACCGAAAGCGGTCCGGCGAACAGCGCGCAGGCGCGTGCACGCGAATGGCTTTCCGCGCTGGCCGACAGCCAGGCGAACACGCCTTCTTCGGCGGAGTTCATCGAGAACGTCAAGATCGATCTCTTCCCGGACGAAACCTATCTGTTCACGCCGCGCGGCGACATCCTCTCGTTGCCACGCAGCGCTACGGCCTTGGATTTCGCCTATGCCGTACACACCGACGTGGGCGATCACGCCGTTGCCGCGCGCGTGGACAAGAAGCTGCTGCCGCTGCGCACGCGCTTGGAATCGGGGCAGCTGGTCGAAATCATCACCGCACCTTCCGCCGTGCCGAATCCGGCGTGGCTGGAATTTGTCGTGACGGGCAAAGCGCGTACCGCGATACGTCAGTATCTGAAACATTTGCAGCACGAAGATGCGGTCGACTTCGGTCATCGCATGCTCGATCGCGCGCTCGATGCGCTGGGCACCAGTCTGGACGCGATCCAGCCCGATGTGCTGGAAAAGTTTCTGCATAAATCCAAGCTCAAGCGATTGGAGGAATTGCTTGCCGACATCGCGCTCGGCAATCGCATGCCCGACCAGGTGGCCAGCCTATTGGTCGCCTCGCGCGGTACCTCTGCGCGCGGTGCGGCCACGGCGCATCCGACGGAAAACATTCGCATCACCGGTGCGGAGCGTGGAGTGCTGAGCTTTGCCAATTGCTGTCATCCACTGCCGGGCGACGACATCATCGGTTACCTGTCGCCGGGCAAGGGCATCGTCGTGCATCGCACGGAGTGTCCGAACGTGGCCGAATTGCGCAAGTCGCCGGAGCGTTGCGTGGCGATCGAGTGGGATCGCGACGTGCAGGGCGATTACCGCGCCGAGTTGCGTATCGAGGTCATCAATCGCCCCGGCGTGCTTGCGACCATCGCCGCCGCCATTGCTGCGGCCAATTCCAACATCGAAAACGTGGAGTACGTCGAGCGCGATATGTCCGCGGCGACGTTGCTGTTTGCCATCGAAGTAAGGAACCGCAAGCACTTGGCCGAAGTGATTCGGCGGGTGCGACGCACGGGTGTGGTGAGCGGCGCCTATCGCTATCCGCTGTAGCGCAGGCAAGAGGGGAAGACGCAACACGGGCGCGCTACACTCGCACTTTCGCTTCAACGGATGATCCCCATGCCCCGCATCGTCATTTCTACCGACAAAGCACCCGCCGCCATCGGCCCTTATTCGCAAGCTGTCCGCGCGGGCAATACCGTGTACTTTTCCGGCCAGATTCCGCTCGACCCCTCCAGCGGCATGCTGGTCGAGGGCGATATCAGTACGCAGACGCGTCGCGTGTTCGACAATTTGAAAGCGGTCGCCGAAGCGGCCGGCGGGTCGTTCGACAAATTTGTGCGTGTGGGTATCTACGTGACGGATCTCGCCAATTTCACGGCCGTCAACGCCGTGATGAACGAGTATTTCCAGGCGCCGTACCCGGCACGCTCCACGATCGAGGTGTCCGGTCTGCCCAAAGGCGCGCATGTGGAAGTGGATGCCGTCATGGTTCTGGACTGATGGGCGCGCGAGCAGACTGCTGACAGCTTTTGTCCGCCGTCCGGCTCGCCAAGCCAGCGTGCTCGGTTAATCTTGCATTGATGGCCGCCTCGAAACCTCAAGCTGCGATAGCGCCGACCGATGATCCTGGCAAGCGGCCAGTCACGGCGCTGGGCGGCGTCGGTCCGGCGCTGGTCGATTTGCTGGCGCGCCTGGGGCTGCAGTGTGTGCAGGATCTGTGGTTCCACCTGCCGCTGCGCTACGAAGATCGCACGCATCTGACGCCGTTGGAGGATTTGCGCCCAAGCATGCGCGCGCAAGTCGTCGGTACGGTGGAAGCGGTCGAGAAAGGTTTTCGCTATCGGCCTCAGTTGAAAGTGGCCATCGGCGACGGCGTCATGAACACGCTGTTGTTGCGATTTTTCCATTTCAATCGCTCGCAGGCCGAACAGTTTCGCCCCGGCGTGCGCGTGCTTTGCTATGGCGAGGTGCGCCAGGGTGCGGGCAGCCTGGAAATGGTGCATCCGCAATACCAACGCTTGGCCGAAGACGCTCAGGTTGCGCTGGACGAGCGGTTGACGCCGGTCTATCCCACCACGGAAGGACTGGGACAGAAGCGACTGGGCGGCGTGATTGCCAAGGCGCTGCAACTGCTTCCAGCCGATACGGACCTGGAACTGATACCACCCTCCTTGTGCGGCAAATTCGGATTGACGTCCCTGCGCGAAGCTTTGTTGTACGTGCATCGGCCGCCCCCCGATGCGCGCATGGATCAGTTGATGCAAGGGCGCCACCCCGCACAACAACGCTTGGCGTTTGAAGAATTGCTGACTCAGCACATGAGCCTTAAGCGATTGCGCGCGGCGGTGCGCGAACGGCGCGCCCCCGTGCTCGGCGGTGATGGCGCATTGCTTGGGCGCTGGCTGGGGTCTTTGCCGTTCCGTCTCACTTCGGCACAGCAGCGCGTGATCGATGAAGTCGCGACCGATATCGCAGAGCCGCGTCCCATGCTTCGTCTTGTGCAAGGCGATGTCGGTTCGGGCAAAACCGCCGTGGCGTGCGCGGCGGCGTTGGCGGCGGTCGAGGCCGGATATCAGGTGGCGTTGATGGCGCCCACGGAATTGCTGGCGGAGCAGCACCTGCGCAATTTTCGCCACTGGCTCGAGCCGCTCGGCGTTCCGGTCGAGTGGCTGGCCGGCAAACAACAAGGCAGAGCGCGTCAGCAAGCGATGCGGCGCGTTGCCGAAGGCGCGTCGGTGGTTATCGGGACGCATGCGTTGATGCAGGAAGGCGTCGCGTTTGCGCGCCTTGGTCTGGTGATCGTCGACGAGCAGCATCGCTTCGGCGTGCAGCAGCGCCTGGCATTGCGCGATAAAGGTTTGGAAGGCGAGTTGGTTCCGCATCAATTGGTGCTCACGGCAACGCCGATTCCGCGCACCTTGGCGATGAGCGCGTATGCGGATTTGGATATTTCCGCCATCGACGAATTGCCGCCCGGTCGCACGCCGGTGCAAACCATTGCGATCTCCAATGCACGTCGCAGCGAAGTGATCGAGCGTATCCATGCCGCATGCACGGAAGGGCGCCAGGTCTATTGGGTTTGCACCCTGATCGAAGAATCCGAACAGTTGCGCGCGCAAGCCGCCGAAGCGGCCCATACGGAGCTGACGCATGCCTTGGTCGATTGCCGCGTAGGCTTGATTCACGGCCGCATGAAGCCGAAAGAGAAGCAGGCGGTGATGGATGCGTTCAAGGCCGGCGAGCTGTCCGTGCTCGTCGCCACTACCGTGATCGAAGTTGGCGTGGACGTGCCCAACGCAAGCTTGATGGTGATCGAAAACAGCGAGCGGCTCGGCCTGTCGCAATTGCATCAGTTGCGCGGAAGAGTAGGGCGTGGCGCCATCGCCTCCAATTGCGTGCTGCTTTATCAACCGCCGCTTGGGCAACTCGCACGCGAGCGTTTGCAAGTGATGCGCGAGACCAACGACGGGTTTCGCATTGCCGAAAAAGATCTGGAGTTGCGCGGTCCCGGCGAGGTGTTGGGAACGCGCCAGACGGGTCAATTGAGTTTCCGCATGGCCGACCTGTCGCGCGATGCGCATCTTCTGCCGGCGGTGCAGCGTGTGGGAGAACAGATGCTGGCGCGGCATCCCGATCGGGCGACGCGTTTGATCCAGCGATGGATCGGTGGCGCGGCCCGCTATGTGAATGCCTGAGGCGGCGCATTTCCGCTTTCATCCGTCGCCAATTAAGCTAAGCGGCTTGTTTTAGGGGCCGTCCATGAGCAAGCCGCAACTTTTAATCGATACCGATCCTGGCGTAGACGACGCGTTGGCCATCTTGATGGCCCATGCGCACGCCGACGTGCTTGGGCTGAGCATTGCAGCCGGCAACGTCGGTCTCGCGCACACCGAGCGCAATGCACGCACGCTGGTTGATCTGGTGGGGGCGTCGACACCTGTTTTCGCAGGTTGCCCCACGCCGCTGGTGCGATTGCCCGACGAGGATGCGGCATTCGTGCACGGGCGTGATGGCTTGGGGGATGTCGGCTTTCCTGAGCCGGCGACGGGCACATCAAGCGAACACGCCGCGCTTGCTCTGTTGCGCATAACGCGCGAACGGCCGGGCGAAGTAACCTTGGTCGCGCTGGCGCCGCTCACGAATCTCGCGCTGGCGTTGAGGCTCGATCCCTCATTGCCTAAACGGGTAAAGCGGCTAGTTGTGATGGGCGGGGCCGTAACCGGCCACGGCAATACCGATCGGGTGCCGGCGGAATTCAATGTCGGCTTCGATCCTGAGGCCGCGCATGTGGTGTTCGAGAGTTTCCCGCAATTCGATCTGGTCGATTGGGAACTCACGCTCCGGCACGCCTTCGAAGAGGCGGAGTTCGATCAATGGCTGGCGGCAGGCGATCACCGGGCCGACTTTTTCGGCCGCGTATTCAAGGTGGCTCGCGAGGCCAATAGGCGCCGTGAGCGGCGAGGCATCATTGCCGCCGATGCCTTGGCCATGGCGGTCGCTATTGATCCTTCCGTGGTGGTGCGCAGCGAGCGCCGCCATGTCGGGGTCGAGCTGGATGGCCGCCTGACCCGCGGTGCCACGGTCGTGGATTGGAGTCATCGGCTGGGCTTGCCGGCCCAGGCCAGCATCGTGCTGGAGCTGGATCAGGCCAAATTCGGGGCGATGGTGCGGCGTGCGCTGGGCGCACGGGACGCTTGAAGGGGGCTTGCATGTTGACCCACCGATTGGTCGGTCGATATAATGCCGCTCTTGTCTCCACCGCTTTGAGTCCGTCATGAAGCCCGATATCCATCCGAATTACCGTCAGGTGGTGTTCCAGGATCTGTCGTCCGAGTTCGCGTTCCTGACGCGCTCGACGATCGCCTCCAAGGAAACCATCAAGTGGGAAGACGGCAACGAGTACCCGCTGGTTAAGGTGGATATCTCCAGCCACTCGCACCCGTTCTACACCGGCAAGCAGAAAGTCGTCGACGCCGGCGGCCGCGTGGACAAGTTCCGCCGCCGTTACGCGCAGAAATAATTTTCGCAAACTGCCGTCACCGGCAGGTTCAGCGATTCCGCACAAGGCAGGCCTGGCGCCTGCCTTGTGCTTTTTCACGTTTGTCAATCGGACCATTCGCCGTCGGATTGATGAGTGGTTCATGTGCGATAATGGATGGGATGCATCGGCGCTCCCCACGTCGATGCGCCTTTCCTTTGCCGGCTGGTCGCCGTTTTGCGGTTGCCCCGGTGGCGATCCATACGTAGGAGGTTTCCGTGTCCGATTCCAAATCCGTCAAGCTGCTAGATGAGTCCAACGGCCGCAGCAGCGAGCTCCCTCTGCTGACCGGCACGATTGGCCCCGCCTGCATCGACATTGCTCCGTTGTACAAGGACACCGGGCACTTCACCTACGACCCAGGTTTCGGCAGCACGGCCAGCACCAAGAGTGCCATCACCTACATCGACGGCGATGAGGGCGTGCTGATGTATCGCGGCTATCCGATCGAGCAGTTGGCCGAGAAATCCAGCTTCCTCGAGGTGGCCTACCTGTTGCTCAATGGCGAACTGCCCAACAAGACTCAGTTTGCCGCGTTCGACAACGAGATCACGCATCACACGATGATGCATGAGTCGCAAAAGAATTTTTTCCAAGGCTTCCATCACGATGCGCACCCGATGGCCATGCTGGCCGCTTCGATCGCCTCGCTGTCGGCCTTCTATCATGAAGACCTGGACGTCGAAAGCGCGGACGACCGTAAGCTGGCCGCGATCCGTCTGATCGCCAAGATGCCGACCATCGCCGCCGCGTGCTATCGCTATTCGATCGGCTGGCCGTTCCGCTATCCGCGCAACAACCTCGAGTACGTCAACCGCTTCTTGCACATGATGTTTGAAGTGCCGAGCGAGCCGCTGGAGCTCAGTCCGGTCTGCGCAAAGGCGTTGGATCTGCTTTTCATCCTGCACGCCGATCACGAGCAGAACGCGTCCACGTCCACGGTGCGTCTGGTCGGCTCCACGGGTGCCAATCCGTATGCGTCGATCGCCGCCGGCATCACGGCGTTGTGGGGGCCGGCGCATGGTGGCGCCAACGAAGCCGTGCTGAAAATGCTCGAAGAGATCGGTTCGCCGGATAAGGTGGAAACCGCCGTCAAGCGCGCCAAGGACAAGAACGACAGCTTCCGTCTGATGGGCTTCGGCCACCGCGTGTACAAGAACTTCGATCCGCGCGCGAAAATCATTCGCGAGATGTGTCACAAGGTGTTGTCCGAGCTGGGTGTCAACGACCCGCTGCTCGACGTAGCCATGAAGTTGGAAGAGGCCGCGCTGAAGGACGATTACTTTGTCGAACGCAAGCTGTATCCCAACGTGGACTTCTACTCCGGCATCATCTACAAGGCGCTGGGTATCCCGACGGAAATGTTCACGGTGATGTTCGCCATTGCGCGTACCGCTGGCTGGATCGCGCATTGGATCGAGCAGCATGAAACGCCAGGTTCGCGCATCGGACGTCCGCGCCAGTTGTATGTGGGTTCGGCCAAGCGCGACTATGTGAGTATCGACAAGCGTTGATCGATGGCGCTGTACCGAAAAAAACGCCCGGCTCAGCCGGGCGTTTTTTCTTTGTGGAGATAGTGTCGATTAACGTAGTGCTGCTGCCAGCTTGCGTTCGAAGTCTTCCTGTTCGGCGTTGTCTTCGGCCAACATGATTTCTACCGATGCCAACGACGCGCGGCGCATCGGTTTTTCATCGATGCGATCGAGCGGTGCCTGGCGAAGTGCGTTGTGCGGAAGCACGGTAAGGTCGAAGGGAAGATTGTCGGCCGCGAAAAGCAGTACGGGATATTCGATTTGCTCATCGCGACTGACGCGCAAGCGGCGAGTCTGTGTTTCGAACGGTACGCCGCGTTCGCGTAGGTAGATGCCAATGGCCTCGGGATCGTCGCTGAAAACGTGTAGACATACGGCGGAATGCGCGTCGGCCGTACCGTCCAGCACGGCACCGACGAGACGCGGCTCGAAACGTTCTAAGAATCGCATCGCTTCGATCGCGGCTTCGCGCCGTTCGCGGAGCAATTGCGGCTGACTATCGCCTTGGAACAGGCGCTGATGCTCGCGTAAAGCCTCTTCGATCTCGTGATTGCGGGGAAGCGCCTGTTCGTCCAGCACGCCCAGTCGTTCGGCGGCCTTGCGTTTGGCGCGGTGGAAGTCGCGGATGCCGTGTTCGCTCATCAAGCGCGCCGCCTCCTGGGCGACGCGTAGTCGATTGCGCTGGACACGGTCTTGCGCGTGAATGCGATGATGCTCGCCTCGTGCCATGCTGCGACCCTCTTATTGTGCGGGGCAAGGCAAGCCTACAAGAAAACCTTAGAAGATGTCGTTAGTCTGTTGCTGGTCCTGGTTTTGCTGCTGTTGTGCCTGATTGTGCAGACGGTCGATGTCTTCCACCTTGAAGATTTCCTGCATCGCATCCGGGTCGCCCTGTTCGGTGGGCAGGCCGCTCTGGCGGTTCACCAGCATGGAGGTGATGCCGGGCGGCATCGGCAGACTCTTTTCAGGCAAGCCCTTCAGGACGTCGCCGACGTAGTCGATCCAGATCGGCAAGGCCGCCTTGGCGCCGAATTCACCTTTACCTAGCGAGCCGAAATCGTCGAAGCCCACCCACACGGCGGTCGACACATCGCCGTTGAAACCGACGAACCACGCGTCGCGATGGTCGTTGGTGGAGCCGGTTTTGCCGGCCAGATCGCCGCGATTGAGCGACTTGGCGGCATAGCCCGTACCCATCGGCGACTGGATGACGTCTTTCATCAGCGAGGTGACCAGAAAGTCGTTGCGGATATCGATCACGTGGGGTGCGAGTACCGGTCCGGCCGCGCCATTGTGCGCGTCAGCCGGCAGCGCCGTTTCACCGGCCATCGCGACGCTCGTCGAGGGTGCGGGGGCGTTGGTTGAGTTTGCCGACACGCCATTGGTCAGCATGCTTGCCGGCGGTGGCGCCGGCGGACTGTTTTGCAGCAGCCGCGCCGAACAATCGGCACAGGCGCGCGCCGGATTGGCGACATAAACCGGCTTGCCGTCACGGTCGTCGATTTCGCTGATGAAGTAAGGCGTGACGAGGTAGCCGCCATTGGCGAATACGGAGAAACCTCGCGCCATGCTCAGTGGCGAGACAGACGCGGTGCCAAGCGCCATCGACAAATTGTTCGGCAGCGCGTCGAGCGGGAAACCGAAGCGTGTGACGTAATCGCGTGCATAGCGAACACCAATCGCGTCGAG
>DATJMR010000353.1:0-4315 GCA_035508595.1 Dyella sp. | reverse complement strand
TGTTCTTTGTCATTTAACGATCAACGAGCACGCAGCCAAGCCATTAAGTCAGAAAAATACGCCTTCGGTGCACTCGTCCTCTTACTTACAAATCCCGTTGCCGATCCGTAAGCGTTTGCCGGACCCGATCCAGGCCCGTGTCGACCGCTGTCCAAACACCCTCGTCGCTGACGACTTGGCAGAAAAGCTCGTTGATCCCGCCTGGAGTGGCGTGCTCTCGCATGAGTGCTTCAAAATGAGCGTCTTGTCCGTGCAGGGTTGCAGCGACTTCCGCGAACATCGCCGAGACATAGTGTCGGGCCTGCGATTGAGCGATCCCGTGTGCGGCTAGCCACTGGCTTATCTGATTCAGATAGAGGAAATGCGCGGCAATCGTTGCGGTCGCGGCCGAGAAATGGTCGAACGTCGTTTCGTCGGCCACTTCGATAACACTGCCGATCCTATCGAACAGGCCACGCGCGGGTTCCGTCGGGGGAAACAACGGAGTGATGCCGCGCCCAACCGCGACGGAAGGCAGCGGGATGGCGCGCGCGATGTGTTGCACCGGCGCCGCAATCTCGCGCAGAACACGGATGGGAATACCGGCCATCACACTTATCAGGTGATGGTCCTTAAATTTCAGTTCCGACATAACGCTTCGTGCGTCGACAGGTCGCACGCACAAAAGGACCACGGAGGATCGGTCGACAACGGCCTGATTGCTGTCCGCGACGCGAACGTTCGGATACGTGGCGGCAAGCTTCGCCACGACACCCGCACTGCGAGGTGAAAGCAGAATTTCGGGCGGCTCGCTCCCTTCGCTCAAGCCGGAGACGATGGCAGCACCGATGGCCCCTACTCCAATAACGCCAAGCATTGCGTGGATTTCCTTATGACGTTCGCGGGTTGTCGCACATTATGTGCATCACCAACTTTACGTGGAAAACCATCGCGTGGTCGAGACGGAGAAAGGCTGGAACCCGCATGAGATGGACGTACCTGCCGGTTCGGCAGGTACGTAACGAGTTCCGCACCCTAATGCAAAAGAAACTGTGATCCACGGATACTTGCCGCATCACGGCGGCAAGTCATCGAGCGTCACGCGACCTTATCCTTGCGGAGCCGCCGGTGTCTGGTTGGTCTGGTTAGGAGCGGCCGGCGGAGGCTGATCGGGAGTCGCCGGTGCCTGCGTGGGTGCCGCCTGTGATTGCACGCCTGCGAAATCCACCACCAGGCTTACACGACGGTTCGGTTCGCCTTCATCGCCCGATTTGCCCTTCAACACTTGGCGATTGGCCGCTTTGCCATAGCTCACGGTGTGAAGCTGGTCGGCCGACATACCCGCCGAGACCAGGTAATCGCGCACGGCGTCGGCGCGCTTGTGTCCCAATTTCATGTTGTATCCCGCACCGCCTGCCGAATCGGTAAAACCTTCCACGGTCACTACGGCCTGCGGATAGTTTTTCGACACGATCTTGGCGAAATCATCGAGCAAGGGCTTGTCTTGATCGCGCAGCGTAGCGTCGTTGAACGCGAAATGGGAAACCGTATCGACACGAATGCGGCCATTCATTTCCGCGATCTTTGCGTCGTATTGAGCAAATTTCTGTTGCATCTGCTGCGTCAGGGCGTCGATTTCCTGCTGCTGTTTCTGTTGATCGGAACGCAGCTGGCCGATCGCCGAATCAAAGTCGGCCTTTTTGACGTAGCCCTGGCATCCGCTCAGACCGACAGCTAGCGCGGTCAACGACACACAAGCAAAGCGTTTATAGGAATGCATGAAAGAGTCCTCCTCGGTGAAGCGGATAAAAACGGCGGTGTCGCTGTTGTAGGTCTTTTGCCGTGTATGGATCCATGTCGCCGAATCGACTCTCTTCTTGCTGCCTGCAGAGCATCAGACCGTTCTTCAGGATCTGCCGTTTTATTATGGCCGCCTGGCGCAGATCAATGATTGCTTTCGATCGATCAATGCGCATTGAAACAGAACGATATAGAAATCAAACACATCACCAGCGAATGCCGTGGCGCGAGCCTTAGCGGGCTCGACTTTGCAGCGTCATGTGTTGCCATAATGTGAACTTGATCCACATCGAACTCGCCTAGACGCGACTCACGCGCAGGCTTTATGCGTTTGCATCATCGATTTCGTTCAAAATCGCCACGCCACAACGCGGGGATTTTCGCGAGATATTCCCGTGCAATTCAAAAAAAACATTCCAAAGCAATACAAATATTTGAGCCATGCGTCGCTTCACTGCACCGCATTATTGGCATCATCAAAGCGACAGGCACCGCTTTGGACATGAACAGATGATGGATGACCGAACGGCGATTACGCTTCAATGGTCCGGATCCGCATTCGGGTCATCGCATCGCCGCGGTTTCCTGTCATGACAACAGGCCGGTCATGGTGAACCAGACGGCGAGGCTTTTCGCAATCGCAACCGCTCAGCTTTCCCTCGTCTTGTTCTGGACACCAAGGCGACGTTCGTATCGCCGTAGAAGCGATCGCACCACGAGCCCCGCCGTCATCACGGCGGCAAAAGCGCCATAGCCATAGAGCGCGGGCATAACCTGCTTCCATATTCCCCCGCTTTCTCGCCCGAAACTCCCCACGTTTTGGATCGCGATATCGTCGAAGGCGATCAAGGCACTCGCGTAGGCCAGTCCCAGGGCAATGAAAATCACCGCCATGTCATACGCCTTGAGCCACCAGCTGACACGAAAACGCTTCAGCACAGCCCAATAGATCCACGCCAAAATGAGGAGCCATGGGCCGAGAAGCAAAAGAGACAGGTAGCGCATCGGATTCGGTAATGGGCAGGTCGAAGGCCGACTATATTCGGTATCGTGCCTCCAACCCAGGCTACGTACTTTAACTGCGCAAAAATTTCCACCACAGCTATCAATACAGCAATGTCTGCGCCTCGATACGTTCCTCGTCGGTCAGCACCGGATTGGGCGATGTGGGGCCGTAGCCAAGCAGATAGTCGATGGCGCGATAGCCTTTGCTGTCGGTCTGATAACGGTCGGCACCCGCGCTCATCAGCATTTCGATGATGGTAAGCGATCCATTGGCGGCGGCGTACATCAGCGGCGTACGCGCATCGTGTTGCAGCGGGCCATCAGCGCCGACGGCGTTGTTCGCCCATGTGCTCGCATTCGGATTGGCGCCGTGCTGGAGCAGCCACGCCACACTCTGAAGCTGATCGAATTGACTCGCCTCCATCAACGGTGTCTTGCCGATGTTGTTGCCGGAGTCCACCTGTTCGCCGTGCGCAAGCAATGCATCCAGCGCCTCGTGATCGTTGCCGGCGGCGATCATGATCAGCGGATCGATGCCGCCGTACTTCTCGCATTCAGCCAACAGGTCGTCGTGGTTGCCGTCCCCGGATAATGCATGCTCGATCGACGCAAGCGGCGCGTGCTGCAGCAAAAGCAGTCGCGTTGAATCGCCGGGCAAACGCTTGCCGCAGTTGCCGCCAAACACCAGAGCGTAGAGACCGCTTTTCGCGGCGGCCATCGCTTCGGCGTGATGGGTTTGCATGGTGCCGTAGTAATCGGCGAGCTTATGCTGCGCTGTCTCGTAAGCCGCCTTGATGCGCAAACTCGTACGGTAGTTGTTGAGACTGAGATAGCCCCACGCTTGGTAGGGATAGTCCACCGAATCGACGCCTGGCGCAGTTCCGAGCGCACCGGGGCCGATTTGCAATGCGGACGCAGCCTCGCTTTGCTGCTTTATGAAACCATAGACCATACTGCCGCCGAAGTTGTCGATGAAATGCCCATCGGCGTCCGTCGCAGCCGTCATGAACGCCCGAACTTCCCTGGCGGGATATCCCGCCTGATCTTGCATGCCGCAACCCGATTGCGGCAAAAAGTTATCCAGGTTGCTACCGTAATAAGGAAGGGTTGCTTTCAACAGATCAGGCCTGGCTTTTAGCACATCACAGGGAATGGGATATTGGAAAACGCTTTGATCCTCACCCATGGACGCAAGAACGATTCGCGGTATTAATGACTCGTCGCTGCCGTCATAAGCCGTCGCCTTGAAATCATCGCGCGGCTTGCTCTTCACGTACGATTTGGCTTGCACATCATTCAGCAGATGCTGGATTTGCGCGTCTCTTGAAGGAGTGGCGGGGCGGAAGGCATGCAAAAACAGCGCGTAATCGAGTTCGCCCTTTGCATTGGTTGCGCCCCGTTTCAGTGCCGCCTCCTCCGCATCGTGATGGGTGTCGACGGGAGCGTGGACGCTGCTTTGCGCGCTCGCCGGCACATCAGAGGAAGTGCCGGATGGGTTGTCGTCATGACGACTCGGCGCGGGCGGCGATTG
>DATJMR010000352.1:0-4215 GCA_035508595.1 Dyella sp. | reverse complement strand
GATGGCGGCGATGCGACTTTCCATCGGCTTCATGGGTCTGAGCTTCATAGCGATCCCCCCGTGCTGTTTCCCGCGCTGCTGCTTGCCGCAGGTTTGCCGGTGGTGGGATTGCGCAGTTGCGCATCCATGAAGAAGCGCTCTTTGTTGGTCGCCGGATCGCGCTGAATGACGCCTTGGAAATTCGTGCCCGTGAGCACCTTGCTGCTCTGCAGAGCATCGATCAGCGACGCGGCTTTCGCGCTCTGCCCTTGCATTCCCACGCGACCGGCGCTGTCGACGGTGAAGCGTTCCAGCCAGGTATCGTCGGGAATGCGCGCGGTGAGATCCTGCAAGACGTCCACGACGGCCACGGAATCGGTTTTGCGCCGCGCGAGAAAACCCGACGCGCTGGTGTTGTCTTCCAGTTGCTTGCGCAGCAACCCGATCTTCTGCGCGTCGGCGCGCATGTCGTCGACCTGCGTTTGCATGGCGGTCAGCGCTTCCTGGCGATTGTGCAGCCATTGCCCCAGGCACAGCACGATCAGCAGCACAGCGGCCGCAACCAATGCAAGATTGAGACGCCGACGCGGATCGCGATGCGTGCGCGCCATCTCCGGCGGCAGCAGATTCACGCCCAGGCGCGCGTTGCCATTGCACAAATCCACGGCATCGATCGCGATACCCGCATTGCGCAGATGTTCCAGCTTGGCATCCACCACCGCGCGCGGCGCCACGACAAGTTCGGCCGCGACACGACCGGCAGGCGCGGCGCCGGATACCTCGCGCAAGTCGTAATACACCTGATCGACACGGAACGGCGTTTGCCGATCCATTTCGAAAGCGCCGATCTGGCGCAAATTGTCTCGCGCCGCTTCGGGCAGCAGCAATCGCTTGTGCAAAACGGCTTCTTGCGGCAGGCATAGGGCAAGCCGCAGATCCTGGCGATCCACATCGGCCACGGCGGCATTCAACAAGCCTTGCTGTTCCGGTGCGGCGAGCGTATCGCTCCAGGGCGCGGATGCATGCGCCTGACCGCTGCGCTGCACGTACCATTGCCCATCGTGGTGATGCAACAAGCACCACACATTGCCGCCGCTGAAAAAGGTTTGCCAGCGCGAGGGCAACAGGCTGCGCAATTCACCGCCCCACCAATCGAAAAACGCCGGCAGCGGCGAACCGCGCCATGCACGGCGTGCGCGATCAAGTTGCGGTCGCAGTGTCTGCGTAGCGGAATTCACTCCCCATCTCCCTCTTGCCAGCGCAGCACCGCAAAAGCCTGCGAACCAGGCCTGAATCCTTGCAAGCGTACCGTGGTGCGCAGTACAGCGCGCGTCCCATCGGCAAGCACGGCCTCCGAGCGGATACTATGCGTGATGCCGTTGTTGGCGACCAGCCCCGGGGCCGTATTGGCCGCCGCGTTGGCAGGACGAGCCGCAATGATGGCCGCTGCATGTTGCAAGTCCATGCCAGGCACCGAAGCGAGGGCAAGCAGTGGCGCCGTATTCGGATCGGGGCTGGACCGACCCGACCAGATCGTGACGTAGGGCGCAACTTTTTCGTAGAGCTCGGGGGTGACGCCGAGCACCATTTGCAGCTCTTCCACGCTGGCAAACGGACCGTTGCGCGGCGCGTAATCGCGTCCCGCCGCGGCGTACGCCGCCTTGCGCTGCGTGGTCTGCTCCTGCGAAACCGAAAAGCTGCGCCAATCGATAATTGCCTGTGAAATGGCGCTGGCATGCGCCGGATCCGCACCCGCGTTGCGAAAGAGGTTGGTGAGCACATCGGGCGTGGCGGCATTCAGATCCACCTTGCCGCTTTCGGAGGTAATCGACACGGCTACTTTGGCTTGATCGAACATCATCGGATACGTGCGTCCGTCGGCAATCCAGCGATCGTTGACGTTGGGAGCCTGCAAGGCATAGACCGCGCGCATCACGCCGGCTTCGGCCGCGTAATGCGCGCGGGCCTCCTGAAATTGATAGTTCGCCTGCAATCCTTCGGTACGCGCCAATGCCGCGTAACCGCCAAGCAGAATCGCCAGCAGCGTGCACGCCCACATCACCACCAGCAGACCCACGCCGCGCTGATTGCGCCCAAGCATGCGCGTCATGGCCCGGCTCCCGGACCGCGCAGGCCACGCAAAAGATTGCCGGGCCCTTGCATTGCCGCGGCGTTGACCCGCAAGGGCACGCTCAACAAGGGCCAGCGACGCTCATGCCCAAGCGCCAAGTTGATGGTGACCAGGTTCGGCATGGTGCCGGAGGCTTTCCACGTGCTTTGCCAATCTGTCGGGCGCCCCATCTGATCGACGCCGCGATAGCTGAAGCCACCATCAATGACGTCGTCCATCAATACCTGCGGATCGCCCAACGGTTTGGGCGGGCTGCCATCCGGCGGCAGGACGGCCAAGCTGGCTACCAGCTCTTTGCCGTGATCGCCCTTGACCAGTTTCAGCTCGACCAATTGCGGTCCCATGCGCCCCAGATAACCGGGCAACGGCGCCACGAATCGCATGGTGTCCGCGCTGCCGTCGAAGAAGATCACGTTGCCGTTGTCGTCGTGCTCCATCGGCTGCGCCATCGCCTGCGCCAATTCGCGACGGAGGAAATCTTGCGCGGAGCGCATTTGATCGAGTTGCTCGATCTTCACGGTGCCCGCTTGCACCGTGTGCGTGGCCGAACGCACGCCCGAATACACGCCAAGCAGCAGCAGCGCCAGCAGCGCCATCGCGCCGAGCACTTCCAACAGGGTGAAACCGGCCGCATACCTCGCGCATGCGCCTCTGCGCGTGCGAGAAAGAGAAAACGCGTTGCGCAATGCGTGGCGAGCGAAACGTTTCATGGTGCGCTACCGCTGCCAATGCGCAGCGTACTGAAGTGCGTGCGGTGTTCGAACGGAGCCGAACCCCACATCACGTCCAGGTCGAGTCTGTACATCTGAAACGCATACGGCGTGGTCGGCGGCGGCACACCCGGTGCCGCCCACGGCGTGACTTGCAGGCGCCAGCGATACGTGTTGTCGAACTTTCCTTGCGTGACGCCTGCCTGCACGGGCTCCAGCACGAAATGGGAGTCGAGCATCGAGCGCGCCCACAAAGCCGCCTGCGTGTAATCGGCCGCTTTCTGCGAGAGTCGGATCGAACCGCCCGCCACTTCCATCAGCGCGGCAAACGCAATCGCCAGCAACATGATGGCGGCAATCATTTCCAGCAGACTGAAACCGCGAGCGTGGCGAAGCGATGCGTTCACGAGTGCGTGCCCGTGTCGAAGATGCTGATCGCACCCGTCAGCCACGACACGTTGACATGCCACTCGCGCTGTCCGCTGCGCAAGGTGATGCGACCGCCGGTGGAACTGCCATCGGGAAAGAAGCGAATGCGCGCGATATCGCCGCCGGTTTGATCGCTCGCGGCACTGGTAACCGAAAGATCCAACCCTTTGGGCAAACGCACATCGCGTTTGTCGGCGCCGCGATACGTCGCGCTGCGTGCATCGAGTTCGAAAATGCGCTGATCCTGATGCACGATCGCTTGCGTGCGTGTGGCGCGCAGGGAGGCGGCAAGCTCGCCGGCAGCAGCATTGATGCGCGCACTGGCCAGACCGTGTGCCACGGAAATCGACACCGCTGCGGCGGCAATGCCGATCAAGATGATCACGGCAAGCATTTCCAACAGCGTGAAGCCGCCGTTGTCGCGCCTTGCCGCGCCACGACGGTGGCCATCGGGCGGCGATGCGACGCGCGCGCCGAAGCGGGGCATTCCGCTTCGATGCACACGGCAAATCGCTAGCCCGTGAATGATCACTGCCAGTTGCCTACATCTGCATCGTAACCCTCGCCGCCAGGCTTGCCGTCGCGGCCATAGAAGATCAGGTCGTAGTTGCCGTGTTCGCCGGGGTACTTGTAGCCAAAGTCGTGTCCCCACGGATCCTTGAGCTGGGAAGGTTTCACATACGGCCCTTGCCAGTTGGTCGCATTCGACGGCTTGGCGGCGAGATCCTGCAGTTGCGCAGGCGGCGAGCCGTTGTCCAGCGCATACGCATCGACGGCCTGGCTCAAGGTGGTGAGCTGTGCCTTGCCGGCGCCGTACTTGCCTTTGTCCACGCTGCTACCAACCTGCCGCACCACGATGGCACCGACGATGCCGATCAGCACAATCACAGCCAGCATTTCCAGCAAGGTGAAGCCGGCATTGCGATGCGGACCGCGCAACTGCCGGGTTCGAGGATATCTGTACTG
>DATJMR010000351.1:0-10516 GCA_035508595.1 Dyella sp. | reverse complement strand
CTGCGTTATGAGGCGCACGCCAATTGGGTGCCGCAATTGCAGATCAATTGGCTGCACAAATCCGCCGACCAAGGCGCGCTAGCCGACCGGCCCGATACGGAAGGAAACGTGGCTTATTTAAGCCCCGGCATCAGCGGAAGCCTAACCAAGAATCTGCAGGCCTACGCATTTGTGCAGGTGCCGATTTACAGCCATCTGCAAGGCTACCAATTGTTTCCCGGCTGGACGGGAACCGTTGGTATCAGCATGAAACTTTGACCTGTTCCGTTTGAAAGCGGGTTGTCGTGAAAGCACGACAACCCTTCAAGAGACCGCCGCCATGCCAAGCTTGTTTCATCGACTCATTACAACGTGCTTGCGACTCGCCGTTGCCATCGCGATTGGCAGCGCACTGGTTCGCCCCGCACATGCTAATGATCTGGTCGTCGGCGCGATGGCACCAGCCATCACCCTGACGACACTCGATGGCACCAAGATCAGCCTGCACGATCTGCGCGGCAAGGTCGTTATCGTTACGTTCTGGGCGACGTGGTGCGAGCCATGCCGAGAGGAATTGCCATTGCTCTCACGCTACGCACAAGGCCACGCAAAAGATGGGCTAGTAGTGCTGGCCTTCAGCCTTGACGAGGCCGACCAACTTGATCAGGTCCGCCAGATAGCGAAGAGCCTGAGCTTCCCCGTGGGCTTGCTCGGCGATCCGCACGTGCCTGGCTATGGGCGCATTTGGCATTTGCCGGTGAGTTTTACGGTCGATCGAGATGGGCGGCTGGTTGATAACGGGTGGGATGACAAGCAGCCTGTCTGGACGGCAGAACGACTAACGCAAGTGGTAACGCCGTTGTTAGCGCAACGGCGCGCAAGCGTTCACTGATGCTTGAACCAAAGCAGACCTAAGCAAGGTTCACTTGATCTTGATAACGACTTTGCCCTTTGCTCGCCCTGCTTCAACGTAGGCCAGAGCCTCATTGGTCGACTCGAAGGGAAAGACGCGATCAATCACGGGGTGAATCGCTCCGCTCTCGACGAGCCGTGTGATCTCGCGCAACTGCGGTCCGTTCGCCCGCATAAATAGAAACGCATACCTGAGATGGCGATGCGTCGCTTTCTTGCGAACGCCGGAACTGAGCAGGCCGATGATGGTTCTGACGAACCACGGCGCTCCGATCGCTTCGGCGAACACCGGATCGGGTGGGCCGGAAATCGAGATGAGTGTGCCACCGGGTTTCAGCGTGCGCAGCGATTTTTCCAGTGCTGTCGCATCCTGACTATTCAGAACGAGATCGTAGTTCTGCAGCACTTTCTCAAAATCGTTTTTCTTGTAGTCGATGACGATGTCCGCGCCGAGACGCCTCACCAAGTCCGTGTTGGCGCTGCTCGTGGTGGTGGCCACCAAAGCGCCGATGTGTTTGGCCAATTGAATGGCAATGGTACCGACGCCGCCCGATCCCGCCTGAATGAAGACCTTTTGTCCCTTGTTGAGTTGCGCGTTCTCAACCAACGCCTGCCAGGCCGTTAAGCCAACCAGCGGAATCGATGCCGCTTCCTCCATAGTGATGTTTTTGGGTTTGAGCGCGACATCGTTTTCATTGACGGCTATGAATTGTGCGAACGTGCCGACGCGATGATCAGGTGGCCGGGAATAGACTTCGTCTCCCACTTTGAATTGCCGAACGCGGGATCCCACTTGAATCACGATGCCGGCCACATCATGGCCGAGCACAAGCGGCATGCGATAAGGCAGGATCAGCTTGAACTCACCGCTTTTGATTTTGGAATCCAGCAGGTTCACACCGGCGGCGTGAACTTCGATCAGCACGTCGTCATCTCGAACCTCCGGCCGCGGCATTTCTCTAATCCGCATCGGATCTTTCTTGCTATACCGATCAATGACGAATGCCTTCATGATGTTTTCCCCCTTGTAGAAGTATCGAGCAGAGTGACGTGCTTACTTTTGGCATTCCCATATCGGAGGGCGACTAAGCACCGCGCGCCGATGAAGCGTCCATGTCGCTTAGGCTTCAAGGCGTAGATCCTTTCGGACACCCGCATCGAGAAGGCTGGCGGGCGCAAATCTCCGCAGCAGTCGCATGCGGTTTGCCAGTCCTGGGGTGTAGTGAAGTTTCGGACGATCAGCCATGGCGGCTTTCAGCACGATCTCGGCAACAATCTGGGGTCCGTCCGCGCCCACAAGCACTTCCTTGATCCGGCGTTCAACGCGCGCACGAATGTCGCGATACACGTCGAGGGGAACATTCGGCTTCACCAAATTCGCATCGAACGACGTATTGATGTAGGCGGGTTCGACGACACAGACGTGGATGCCCATCGTGCGTAGTTCATGGTCGAGTGCTTCCGAATAGCCCGCAACCGCATGCTTGGTGGCGGAATACAGTGCCATGTAGGGCATGGGCAAAAAGCCCAGCACGGAGCCGATGTTGATGATCCGACCATCGCGTTGCCTGCGCATGTGAGGCACGACCGCGCGGGTCATCCGGACGATGCCCATAAAGTTGGTATCGAAGATCGACTGTGCCTGCTCGATGGAGCTTTCTTCCGCACCGGCCGGCGCAACGCCAAATCCCGCGTTGTTCACCAGCAGATCAATGCGACCATCCAAACGGATGATTTCGTCTACGACGGCTTCGACTGATGCGTCTTTGGTCACGTCCAGGGAAAGCATCGCAAAAGAAAGCTGGGTCGCCTGCGTGCCGCGGCGGCTTGTGCCGTAGACCTTGTAACCCGCGACGGTGAGTCGCTCTGCCGTGGCCTTTCCGATGCCGGAGGAGGCGCCAGTGACAAGCGCAATGGGCTTCTTGGGTTTCATAGAAGATGCCTTTTAGCTAACGTCGTATAAGCTCTAATATGATAATCATCATATTCGTGTTTGAAGAAAATCCCGCCGAAGCGGGCCGGTTCTTAGGCGGCAGCGAGATGACTCATGGCGGCCTCCAGCAATGCATCTGAGAGCTTCGGATCATCGACAGCACGCGCCATCACTAATGTGCCCACCATAGTCGCCGCTGTCATCAATGCTTGCTGGTGGGCGCCGGGTTCCCCCCAATGGGGTGACTGGCGGGCAATGACATCAATCATCTCTTTGATGCGACGCGTGGCGGCTTTCCGAACCTCGGCGGCCTGCCGCGGCATTTCGGAGCCAAGGGCGGCTACGGGGCAGCCCATCTCAGGGTGTTCCAAATGAGCTTTCGACAGATAGGCTCCCAACAGCGCCTGCAGTCCCTGATCCGGCGGAGCCGCGGCAGCGACGCGCGTCGAGAAAGCGACCGCCTCCGCCCCAGCACGATCCGCAGCCTCGGCCAGCATCGCCTCGCGCGAAGAAAAGTGCGCATAAAAGCCGCCATGCGTAAGCCCGGCCTCTTTCATGATGTCGGCCACGCTGGTGCCGTCGTACCCACTGCGGCGGATGGCGCGCGCGGCCGTCTCAACGATCCGCTCGTGTGTGGCTTCTTTGGATCTGGCAGCGACTTTTCCCATATGATGGTCATCATACGTGATCCAATGGAAAACGCAAGGTGTCGTTCGTATGTGGCCGGGGGACGCAAATGTCCCCTTTGTTGCCCTTTGTTGAGAAGAAGTGAGCGACCGGATCGGTATGCGCGTTGTGCGCATACCGATCTCTCATGTGACCAACGCTTCCGCAAAAATCGGCCTAAGGTTTGAATCCCGGGTCTGTGCCGACGCTGAGTCGTTCACGCGCGAGCTGGATGCGTTTGAACGGGACTCTCTGCCGGTGCCTTGCGCGGAACGAAGGCCAAGACCAGCCATGCCGTCAGCGCGATTAAGTCCAACCATGCGAACCAGTCTCCCCATTGCGCATAGAACGTGTGCGTTTCGCGCAGCGGAAGATCACCCACCAATTCGGCATCGCGAGCTTCGCTGGACGCTTCCGCCACGACACGGCCGCGGTCGTCGCTGAGCGTGAGCCGGCCGGCATGTGCGGCGCGCGCGACGGCGAAGCCATTTTCCACGCCGCGCATGATCGCAATGCGACTGTGGAGCCAGCCGTCCACGGTAAAGTCCGAAGCAGGCACCAGCAGCATTTGGGCATGGCGCGCCGCGTAAGCCCAGCCGATATCATGGAAGTCCATGTCCTTGCAGATCGCCAGCCCGATGCGCGGGCCGCCTTGAAGCATGGTGTAGCTATCGCCCGGTACAAAAGGGTCCATCCCGGGGAGCAAATGGTGTTTGTTGTAGGTGGCCGGAGACGTGGCGCCAGGTTGAAACACCATCAGCATGTTACGACGTCCCTGCGGATCGCCGTGGAAGTCAACGCCGGAAGCTACGATCAAATCGCGCTGTTTCGCCATTTGAGAAAAGGCGGGAATGCTCGTATCCGCGACGCCGAATGTCCCTTCCGGAGCCAGCACGATATGTGCGCCATCGTTGGCGAGACGGCCGAATGCTTCCATGTAACGTGCTTCGAGAGCTTGCCCCTTCGGCTCGCTCAATGCAGCGTCGGTCGGCTTTTGCAGCGATACCAGGCCAATGCGCATCGTTCCGGTTGCAGGAGCCTGAAGTCGCCAGGCGCCATACACCACAGTGCCGGTCAGCAACATAGCTGTAAGCACGGTCACCGTGACACGACTGCGTTTGGAAGCGTGCGGCGTCACCTGCAACGCGATAGCCGTGGGCACCAGCAGCAATAGAAAACCAATACCCCAAATGCCGGTTATCGCCGCAACTTGAATGACGGCCAGCGCATCCATTTGCGTGGTGCTGATATTGGTAATCGTGGCGTGCGGCGAAAGCAGATTAGTGATGTATTCGAAGGCGACCCACAACGTCGGCACCGCCAGTGCGGCGGCCAGCGTCTGACCACGCAGCAGCAATCGCCGATAAAGCAGCACGCACAGCATCAACATGATGCCCGATACGCTCATCGCATACACATCGTAAAGCCAAGGAAGGCCGATATACGTGTGGAGATAAGTCCAACCGCTAAGCGAGCCGGCGGAATACGCAACAAAAGAGGACAAGGCGGCCGAGCGCGCTCGAACCCGTGGTGCGAGCCAGAGCACGGGCAACGGTGCGAACCATGTCAGCCACCACCACGGATGTATGCTGCCACCGAACCACCAGCACAGCGCACAGAGGGCGGTCACTGCAAACCAAGTCCGCAGCGCGGAATAATCATGCTTTGATGCCATCGAGCAACCTCCTCAAGGATTGCAAGTAGAAGGCGCGAAACTGCGCCTCGTCATAGCTGAAACGTCCGGCGCGATAGAGCGCGATCAAGCCGTGCTGATGCGCCCAGATCGTCATCGTGACGTCGTGCGGATCGTCTTGCTTCAACGCGCCCTGGGCCATGCCTTCGATCACGGCGTCGAGTGCGACATTGAAGGTGGGCGAAAGGCGCGCATGAAAATCTTCCGGATAACGCCGCGCATCGTCGCGACGCACCGAAAAGGCGTGGTCGAACAAATGCGGATGCGTCAGCGCATAGTCCAAATAGGGTTCCATTAACGCGTTAAGCCGCTTGAGCACATCCCGGCTTCGCGCACGCGATTTCCACTCGTGCGCGACGCTTTGGAAGCTGTCGTCGGAAAGTTTTTTCAGCAGCGCGTCCCGATTTGGAAAATGGCGATAGATCGCCATGGGCGTAATGCCCACCGCATCGGCGACGCGGCGCATGCTTACCGCGTCGGCGCCTTCGCGTTCAAACAACGCGTACGCGGCCTTGAGAATCTTTTCAGGGGTCGTCAGACGGGTCATGTATACACTGTATACATGATGGTCGCCACGCCGCAATGCTTACTAATGGGCTAGTCGGGTCGGCGCCATGCGATAAATCGCTTCGGATCGTCATGTCTCACCAAAGCCTTGGTGAAGTGAAGGTGTTTGGTAAGCCGATGTCCAGGGTGTGTGCGTATCCTCGGGCATATTGACTACACGTGTAGCCACGAGTTAACGTGACTACACGTGTAGTCAAGGGGTGTGAGATGTCGACAATAAGCAGGACGTGGGTAGCAGTCATCTTGAGCATGGCGTTCATACATACGGCTTCAGGGGCCACAGCTTGCTCGGCCACCGGCTCGACTTTCCAGGCGGAAAGCATCAGCCACCACCGGCAATTTGTTTCGGTGGCAGATGGAGTGCGGCTGGAAGTGCTCGATTGGGGCGGAACCGGGCGACCACTGGTGCTGTTGGCGGGGCTTGGCAATACGGCGCATGTGTTCGATGCGATTGCCCCGGAATTGGCGCGACATTTTCACGTTTATGGCATCACTAGACGCGGCTTCGGAGCATCGTCCGTGCCCAAGAACGGCTATGACGCCGATCGGCTGGCCGATGATGTCATGGCCGTGGTCAAAGCACTCGATATCGATCGCCCCATCCTTGCCGGCCATTCGATCGCCGGCGAGGAATTGAGCGCGGCAGGGACACACTATCAAGGCAAAATTGCCGGACTGATCTACCTTGATGCCGCGCACGAATACGCGATCTACGATCAGGATCGCGGAGCCTATCATCCTGACTTGAGTCATCTGTCCGCGCAGATTTCGCGCATGCACGATGACCCGACGGATAAGTCGCAGATGACTAAGCTGTTGAATGAAGTCTCTGTGTTGCAACGGAGCCTTGGGAGCGAGCTTGCTGGGGTAGCTGCGGATGACGCCAGCACAACGGGGGCTCCGCCTTCCGAACCAACGCCCAAAGAACTGGCCAGTTTCCCGGCGTTTCGTTGTTTCGTCTCTGCACAACTCGGGGGAGTCATACCTGAAGACGAGATACGCCAGACGTTTGCGACAAGCGCCACGGGCGGTGTCGGAGAGCAGAAAGCACCGGCGTTCGTTTACAACGCCATTCTTGAAGGCGAAGAGCGCTTCCACGCACCCGACGTGCCCATACTCGACATCGTCCCCGTACCACGCACGTCGGATCTTCCAGTCGGCAGTGATGAGGCGAAGCGTCAAGCAGCGGATGCGCTGCACACTCGAATGCAGGAGCAAGAGATCGCCACGCTCCAGCGTCAACAACCATCGGCAAAAATCGTGCGGATACCGCACGGCCACCACTTTGTGTTCCTGTCCAACCCGGCCGAAGTAGTGAGCGCCATGACCCAGTTCGGGGAGCGGCTCCCTTAGTTCTTTTCCTTGCCGGTTTCGACCCATGGCCTACCGTTGGCTGTGATGCCGGTGCGCAGAGCATGACCAAATTCAGCAACTTGATGCTCCGGTCAGCACCAACGAGCTGGTCAAACTTTGGGTGAGAACTTTGGAGAGGGGATTGTCGCTTGACGACAAGGTGAGCTGTTCGCGACAGGATTAGGTGTTTTGCGACAACGTTAAATGTTCCCGCCAACAAGTGGACAGAACTCCATAGTCTGTGCGCTTTAGCGACCCATAGTTTGTGCACTTAGCGATCCATCGGTACAAACTATGCCTACGGTTGAACAGCATAGTTTGTGCACGTTTTTTGATATCAGATAGTTACCGTTTGACCGATCACGTCATTGGACCCTAAAAAGACTCCATAGTTTGTACACCGATCATGGCTCGGCGATCCGATAACCCATGGCACGATACCCGCGTTGACGCTTGTCCCACATTCTCAGCAGCGCTGGGTGACCTGTGTCTACAAAGTCGACGATCCGCACGTCGGTTTTAGTGGCGTGCTCGCGATGTAACCGACCCTTGCTGCTGCTACTGCCTCCCTTCAGCTCAATTCCCAGATCCAGTATCAGGCGACTGAACAGCTCCACCGAACGATGAAAATCATGCTAGATGCTCAAACCCAAGGCAAAGGCGATTCAAAGCGGAACTAGAAGATGAGCAAGGGTGCGCGCTAGTGTGAATAGTCAAATAGAGCCGCTACCCACATTAAAACGACTCCTGAGCCGATACCGACTGGTGGAGCGAGCGTGCGATCTTGTCTGGAGTAATTCCATAAGGCAGGTATGAGGTCGCCACAGGCGAGATAAAGCGTGGTTCCTGCGGCAAAGGCGAGGCTTCCGCCGAGCAACGATGGGTGCCCGGTCAAGGACATGCTTAACGCGCCGAGCGGCACTGCGCCAGTGGTGGCCAAAGTGATCAGGAATGCCTCATCACGCGAATAACCTCCGGCCATGAGAACGCCCGCGTTGCTGATCTCGCGCGGCAGTTCGTGCAGCATGATCGCAATCGTTACGACCAATCCAACGGAGATATTGATAGAGAAGCTTGCCGCAATGATGACGCCGTCGACGAAATGATGAACGACATCGCCAATGATATTGGATCGCGCAAACGGCGCTTTCGCTGGGCCCACGCCAAATGTGCGTATGGCGTACTCAATGATGAATAGGCCGAGTAGTCCCAATGTTAGGCATTCGCCTAATGTCTTAAATGCGATGCCTTGGTTCAACGCTTCCGGAAGCATATGCAATAGCGCGTCGCCTATAAGGAGGCCGGCGGCAAAGGATTGCAGCCACGGTAGCAGCGGGCCCAGCGATCGCTGAGGTACCCACACAAGCATTCTTGCGGCAAGGGCTACCGAGGCGGTGACGATAGAAGCCATGAGTGACCAAGGCATGGAAGTCCTATTAATGGGAAATGCTGAGGATGTAACGGAGTTCGCAGCGATCGGGGAGATGGAACACCTTTGGCAACAGGGCTTTCAGGGGTGTTCAGAACGTTGTGCCATGAAGCATGCCGTGTCTTGCAGATCATCGGCATTGCCACGGTCGCCACTGGCTTCATCGACGCGACCGCTAAGAAGCACAAATCCAGGGCCCGTCGTTGGATCGGATACGCCGACGACAACGATGCTATGAGCGGACAGATGGTCTCCTGGTGGCAGCGAGTGACTCAGATCTTTCACGGGATCTATGGACAGCGATTCGGTATTTAGACGACGCGCCATGTACCGATGACCGTTTGGCGGCAATCCACCTGGCAGCCATACCCAGTGTTCGCTTAGGTTCGGGAGCTGTTGCGCGATGGCGTCGTGAACGTCTTTGCGTATGCAATCCACGTGAATGTGCAATTGATCTTGCGAGCGCCCTTCGGATGAATTGAGAACCAGGCTCATGACATCGCGCGGCTGCTTTCTACCGATAGCCCTCTCCACGTACCCACGCGCGTTCCACGCCAATGCAAAATAGTTAGGCGTATCCGGATGCAAGAGCTTCGGGCTTTCTATGCCTGAGATGCGCGAAGAAGGTATGAGCAAGTACTGATAGGGACCGTGCTGATCTTTGAAAATCGCATAGCCGCCGAAGCCTCCATGCACCTCGATACACGGTGAAGGAGGAAAAATATCCTCCTTGGCTTTTACGGCGCAGATGTCGTGGACCTTGCGCCATAGGGCATTTCGATCAGCGGTCTGTGGCGTTGCCGTGGGTGCAGCGACGGTCATGGCGATTGAGGCCACGCAGATTAGCCAGGCGGTGCGTCGTCGCCAAAGTCCTTTCATTGCCCGGCCTTTACGACGTCGATGAGTGTGCCGAGCTGTTTGTGATCGTGCTGCATGGTTGTGGGCATCCGCTTAGTGATTGCGCGGAGCAGTGTCGTGTGATTCAAGCGTGAGCTGTACCGCGTAGGGTCCGTTCCAATCACTATCGAAAATGCGTGCCAGGGTTTGCGCCGGCTGCGCGCCTTGGACGAATAGCGATGTATCGACCGTGTTGTTGAAATAGCTCCACTCCCAATTGCCCGTGCCGATGTAGACCGAGCGGTCATCGAAGACGGCATATTTGGCGTGCTCTACGCGCGCATAGGGGATGAATCCCTCCGATGATTCGGGCAGACGTGTAAAGCGGATGGTGATGTGGGGAAGGGCCACCAGGCTCTTGAGGTAACTCTGCATGGGTTCTCGAAGCGCCCAATCGGCCACGATGATGTGTGCATCCACACCACGCGCGGCGGCATCGCGAATGGCGGTGTCGAGGTCGGGCCACCAGCCGTCGGGACCATAATGACGGAGCGCCGACAATGTCATCACCTGGATGCGCAGTATGTGATGCGTACCTTCGATGAAATTCACCAGCGTTGATTGTTCCGGGCTAACCCAGCGCGGCATCAACGATGCAGGGCTAAATGCCGGAAAGACCACCAAGGGGTCGCCGTCGTGGTTGTCGATTACGATGGGATCGATGCTCGTCACGGGCGAAAACGTCGGGGGTTTGACCGCTTCGATGGCGGCCTTTGGCAAGTCTTTGGTCTCGGCAAGTTGCCAGTCGAACTCGAAAGTTGCATCAAAGGTTTGTGCGAGTCGCTCATTCGCCACGCGCGCGCCCACTTCATGGATCTCATCGATCGCACGCCAATCCCAGTTTTGGCTGCCGACGAAAATGCTGGTGTTGTCGACGATCATGTATTTCGCGTGCAGCACCCCACCTGTGAGCGCGCTAACGGGAAGCACGTGCACGGCGATGCCTGGCACCTCACGCAGCTGATCTACGGCATCTGCGTTTTCCTTTAGAAAGGATTGATCGACGAGGATGCGGATATGCACGCCTTCGTGGGCCCTTTCTTGTAAGGCTTTCAATATCGGAGTCAGCGGACTGCTGGGCTTTTCG
>DATJMR010000350.1:0-5845 GCA_035508595.1 Dyella sp. | reverse complement strand
TGCGACTGACCCTGTCCGGCCTTGAGCGAGCTCATCTGATGGAGTCGTTGCACGCCCGCCGTCTGGCAGACATCGATCAACCTTCGCGCCATGTCCACATGTGCGCGTTGGAACGTGTGGCGACCGATGTTGTTGAGTATGCCGATGAGATTGATCACGGTGTCCGCGCCATCGCAGTAACGCCATAGCACGCTATCGTCATAGACGTCTGCGCTGCGGATGGAAACCCCCGGTAAGACGGCCAAGTCGCGGTGTTGTTCACGATTGCGCGAAAGCAGGGTGATGCGATGCCCGTCGGCGGCGAGGCGAGGCACCAGGTAACTTCCGACGAAACCGGTTCCGCCGAGCATGACGATACGTTGCGTGGTCATGGCGAAGTCCTCTTGCTACCTGCCCATCCCCCTTCGATGGAGCGGGCTAGGGTGAGGGATCGATCTTGCGATCGTGTACTCCGTACCGACTTCAAGCTGAGCGTTAGGGTTTTCGCGCGATTTACCGGTTTTGGCAAGCGCGACCGCTACGGACAGGCACGATGGATCAGTGCCCCTTGTCCCCGACAGCCGCCTGCTTTGCCGGCGTGGTAGGCGCGGAGGTTGCCGCGGCAGGCGGTGGCGTCGAGGCTGCGCCTGCCGCGGCCACGGGGGGTGCGGGGCAGGTGAGGTCCTTGCGGGCGCCAGGCGGGTCCAGCCGGTATGGCTGGCCGATCGCCACCATGCGGGTGGAGATCGGCGCGGCGGTGCCGTGCAGGCGCCAGTCGTAGATTGCGCTGTAATACATCACACGCGCCACGTATTCGCGGGTTTCCTTAAATGGCATGGTAGCGACAAAGAGGTCGGGCGGCAGCGCGCCGCGCGCTGCGAGCCACTGATTCACGCGTGCCGCGCCAGCGTTGTACGCCGCGCTGGCCAGCCACGGCGATCCGTCGAAGCGCTGCGCCATGTGCGCCAGGTAGCGCGTACCGAGCTGGATGTTGGTGGCCGGGTCGTACAGGCTTTCACCGCCGCTCCACGGCAGTCCGTTCCGACGCGCGACCTCGGCGGCCGTGCCGGGAACCAACTGCATGAGTCCGCGCGCGTCGGCGCCCGATTGCGCATCGCTCATCCAGGCGCTTTCCTGGCGCAGGATGCCGTAAGCCCACGAAGGATCGATGCCGGCTTCCTGCGCCTGCGCCACCAGCCCCTCCTGGCTGGCGAGCGGAAAGCGCAGCGTGTAGTAGTGCAACGCGTCGCCCTTGTTGAACGCGAACACCGCACGGTCGTACCAACCGCGCGCGTTGGCCAGGATGACCGCCTGCTGCATCGTTTGCGCATCGGCGTTCGCCAAAGCCAGGTTCCATTCGCGGCGAGCCTGCTTGACCATGTCGACCGCGAACAGTTCGAACGCACGCCGTATGCCAGGTATATCCAGCACTTCTTGTTGCGTTTGCGCATTTGCAGCAAGTTGCGCGCTGCATAACGCGTAGGAAGTGCCTTGATGATCGGCGGCCATGTATCCGAAGTAACTGGATTGTTCGGCCACGTTTGCGTAGACGGCTTGTGCTTCGTCGATGCGCCCCAATTCGCCGAGTGCGCGTGCGCGAAAGTATTGCCATTCGTCGTCTTGACGCTGCTCCGGCGGCATCGCCTCGATCGCGGCCAGTACCGCCGACCAATCTTGCTGCGATAGCGCCACGCGCACGCGCCACTCGCGGCTGACCGACGTTTGCGCGGATGGCGGTAGGTTGATGAGTCGCGCCAGCGCGTTGCTGTCGTAATCGGTCGCGTGGAACAGCGCCAGCGCGTTCAGCACGCGATCGCGTTGTTCCGGCGAGAAGCGAAAGCGCTGCTGGAATTCCTGCCAGGCGTTATCCGCCGTATCGGATTGACGCCGCGCCAAACGCACGAGTGCCAGCGTGACCGCTTGCCGTGTGCGCGGCGTATCCGGCCACTGCCTGGCGGCTTCGGTGGCGGCGGCCGGATCGTTCATCGCCAGCGCCAGATGCTGCGCGGTTTGCGCATCGTCCGGTGGCAGCCAACTTGCAAGATCGGCGATGGTGTTGGTTTTGCCCGCATGGCTGGCCGCATCGATGCGCGTCCAAAGGCGAGCCGTGGTGAGCAACCCCTGGTCATGCGCGGCTTGCAGCACCGGGTCGCAGGCGGAAGGCAAGGACGGTTCGGCCCAGAGCGCAGCGAGATCGCGATCAAAATTCAGCTTCGCTCCGCCGGCCAGCTGCGCTTGCAGCGCATCGCAGGTGAGTGCGTCGCCAAGGCCCGGTTGATACATGGCGACGAAATCGGTCCAGTCCTGGCGCCGTGCCAATTCCAGCAGGAAATCGCGATGCAGATCGTTGGCCGGAATCAGCCCTGGATACTGCCGCAGATAGGCTTCGACCGCTGCGCGATCGACCTGTTGCAGATCGTGCTCCAGCGAGGCCGCCTGCAAATAAGGATACAACGGATAATTTTGCAGGCCGTTCGCGAGCGCGCGCCAACCGTCGCCACCTTGGCTGGCGGCCGCATAAGCTTGTTTGAATGCGGCGCGTTGGGCTTGAAGCGTCGCGTTATCCGCTTGGGCGGCGACCGTGGTGGCCAGCATCCCGCCGGCGATGAGGGTCAACATGCGGCGGCCGAGGCGCAATCCGGCAAGCGAGGCCATGGAAACTCCAGATCCTGCGGGCAATCCGAAGCAAGTGTAATGGATGCTTTCGCGGCGTCCTGAATGCTTCTTCACGCAAAGATCGGGTGAATAGGCCACGCGTGCGCGAAAACACTGCGCAAGGCGTCCCCTGCTAAGCTTGCGCGTTTGGGCTGCACCACGCTCCTACAGGACTTGCATGTCGCCTCCGTCAAAAAACGTAGCCCACTACGGACTTGCCTGGTTGACGCTGGTTTTAGCCACGCTCGCGGGTCTGGCATGGTGGTGGCAAATCGGACGACCGGTCGACTTGCCGGATGCGCCGTCGGCGCGCATTGCTTGCGTGTCCTACGCACCGTTTCGCAAAGTGGGCGAAACGCCGTTCGATCGCAACTTCATCATTACGCCTCAACGCATCGACGAAGACCTGCATGCGTTGTCGCAACGCTTCGATTGCGTGCGAACGTATTCGCAAAGCAACGGGTTGGCCGCGGTCCCGGCCATCGCCGCGCGCTATCACATGCAGGTGCTGATGGGCATTTGGCTGAGCAGTCTCCCCAAGCAAAACGAAAAAGAGATCGAGCAGGGCATCGCCACCGCCAATGCGAATCCTGGCGTGATTCGCGGCGTGATCGTCGGTAACGAAGTGCTGCTGCGCGGCGAACTTTCGCCCAAGCGCATTACGGAATACATCCAGCGCGTGCGCGCCGGCATACCGACAACGATTCCAGTCACTTACGCCGACGTGTGGCAAGACTGGGAGCGTTATCCGCAGATGGCAGAGGCGGTGGATTTCGTCACTATCCATATTCTGCCGTACTGGGAAAACGATCCGGTGGCGGCGATCGATGCCGTGCATCACGTCGAAGATGTGTACCCGCACATGCAGCACCTGTTTCCCGGCAAGCAGGTGATGATCGGCGAAACCGGCTGGCCCAGCGCGGGACGTCTACGCCGTTCCGCCGAACCCAGCCTGGTGGATGAAGCGTTGTATATACGCAGCTTCCTGCGTTACGCCGCGCAAGTGCACATGCCGTACAACGTCATCGAAACCTTTGACCAGCCGTGGAAGCGCGCGCAGGAGGGCACGGTCGGCGGTTATTGGGGCATTTTCGATTCCGATGCAAAACCCAAATTCCCCATGTTCGGGCCGGTGACGGAAGATCCAACATGGTGGTTGGGATGGCTGGCCGGCGGCGTGTGCGCGGTGGCGTTCTTGGCGATCGGCGGCTGGCAGCGTGGTTGGCACGGCATTCGCGGATGGGTGGCGCTGTGGCTGGCGGGCTTTGCCGCCGGCACCTCGACGATGTGGCAGATCCGCCAAATGCGCTTTGCCTGCGCGCTGCCGTGGGAGTGGATACTTTCGTCGGCGTGCCTGTTGGGCGGACTGGCGATTGCCGCCGTGCTGGCAAGGCGTATCGCGGCGCATCTTGCCGATCATCACGATCATTCCGAACCGGCGCAGTGGTGGCGCTTCGGCGCAATGTTCGCGCTGACGCTCTACGACACCCTGATGGCGTTCGATGGGCGCTATCTCGATTTTCCGATGGGTTTGTTTGCGCTGCCGTGCGTCGCTTACGGCGTGTTCGGATTGCTCACGCACGAAAAGTCCATGCCTTCCGCCGAGCAGCGTTTTCTTGCCTGTGTCGGTCCGGCACTCGCCATCGCACCGATCGTGCAGGAAATGGGCATGAACAAGGTGACCTGGCTGTGGCTGGGCCTGAATCTGGCGATTGCCTTACCCGTGCTGGTGGCTTGGCGTTGGCACGCGGTCCGCCTGCACGCGGACCAGCCGCAGGCAGCCCATTAGCAGCGCTACCGCGCCCGCGTCATAGCAATACATGGTGAGCGCGAAGATACCCAGCGCGGCGGCCAGACAAGCGAGCCAGGGCTTTTTCCAGATAAACGACAACCCCGTGACGACGAGGGCGGCGATGCCGTAACCGTAGCTGTTGAAGCCGATCACGATGACCTCGCGCACGGAGCACCACGCAGGTGCGTGGCCGTCCTCGCAGAGGTAGCCCAGCGCGGGTATCTCGATAAAACCGTAGCGCAACCATGCCGACAGCAAGCCGACCACGACGATCAGGCACCAGGGCAGGACAACGGGAATCAATCGTTTTGCGGTCATCGATGCGTCTTGATGGAAGCGGAAGGCAGCTGGATCTCGGCGGCCAGCGCAAGATGATCGGAGAAAGCCTGCGGCAACGTCCAGATTTTTTCGACCTGGATATCCGAGGACGCCAGGATGTGATCGAGCGCGCGCCGCGGCTTCCAGCTCGGAAACGTCGCCACGGGCTGCGCCGGCGGCTGCAAGCTGGAACGCGCAAACAGGTGACGCATTTCCGGGCTGTGCGCGTCGGTGTTCAGATCGCCCATCAACACTGCACGCGGATGATCCTGCAACACCTCCGCGATAAAACCGAGCTGCTTGGCGCGGGCCTGCGCGCTAAGCGACAAGTGCGCGATGACCACCGCTAGGCCGTCGATATCGTCGCCGAACCGCACCAATAGCGCGCCGCGGCCGGGAATGCGGCTGGGTAGCGGATAGTCGATCACCGCCTGCGGCTCCAATCGACAGATGAGGCCGTTAGCCGTATGCGAAAGCTGGCCGAACGGGCGATTGGGTTGATGGCTCCAGAACGGCATGCCCGAGGTTTCAGCGAGGTAGCGCGTCTGATTGAGAAAGCCCGAGCGCAGGCTTCCCGCGTCGGCTTCCTGGAGGCCGATCACGTCGAATTGCGGGAGGAGTTCGGCGAGACGGTCCAGATTGTCCAGCTTGCTGCGGCCCGGCAGCACGGCATTGATGCTGCGCGTGACGTATTGCCGGTAACGCTGCACGCTGGCCCCCGCCAGAATGTTGCAGCTCAGGAGGCGCAGCCGTTGGTGCTTGGCGGAGGCGCGAGTCATGGGGCCAACATAGGGATGCGCTGATCTATTCTTTGTAACCGTCACCGGCCCAGTCTGAATAGACAGGGCCGGCCCCAGCGAGCGATTTTAAACGACGGGGTGATCTCCAGAGGGCTTGCAGGCCGCGGCGCGGGGCTTGTGCCCGGGTTTGAGGAGCGAGGAGAAGACGGCCAGTCTTCTCTGCGCCACGCAACACACCCTGCCTGCCTTCTGAACATCATGCTGTCCACGAAAATAGATCAGCGCACCCTAAACGGTCTCGATGCAGCTTTTGTGAAAGCCGCATCGAGCACGGTCATTGGTGCTTGGCGTTGAGCTCTCG
>DATJMR010000349.1:0-16208 GCA_035508595.1 Dyella sp. | reverse complement strand
AGCCGGTGGAATTGCCAGCCGTGAGGGTGCCCAGACCGGACGTCTTGTCGAATGCCGGCTTCAGCGTGGCAAGCTTTTCCATCGTGGTGTCGGGACGCAGGAACCCATCGCGCTTCAAGCCGCGAAACGGCACCACCAGATCCTCGAAGAAGCCGCTTTCGTACGCAGCGGCAAGCTTGCGATGGCTTTCCAAGGCCAAGCGGTCCTGATCCTCGCGGCCAACATGCCATTCCTTGGCCATTTTTTCGCAGTGATCGCCCATCGACATGCCCGTGCGTGGCTCCGCCACACCGGGAAACGCAGGCTTCAATTCGCTGAAAGAAAAACCGCGTGCGGCGGTTTTCAATTTTTCCATCGGCGTCTTGGCGCGATTGACCGCCAAGAGACGCTTGCGCAAACGCTGGCTGTAAACGATCGGCACGTCGCTGGTGGTGTCCGAGCCGCCCGCAATGCCCGCCTCGATCTGCCCCACGGCGATCTTGTTAGCGACGATGATGGCGTTATCCAGCGAGGTGCCGCAGGCGCGCGCTGTGGTGATGCCCGGAGTGGTCGGCGCCAGGCCTGAGCTGAGCAGGGCTTCGCGGGCCAGGTTCCATTCGGAGGCGTGCTTGATCACCGCCCCCATGGCCACTTCGCCCAGTTCCACGCCGTGCAGCCCGAAACGCTCGACCAGCGCGCCCAGCACCTTCACCGACATGCCGAAGTTGCCGACGTCCGCATAGGCAGTGTTGTTGCGACAAAACGGGATGCGTACACCGCCGATGACGCCAACGCGCTGCTGCGTGTTTTCCATAGCCTGACTTGATCCAAGTACCAGTCCAGCAAGGCTAACCCGCCCAGACCCCTGGCGAAAGCCCAAATTCTCGGCCACTTAACGAATGTTAGAATTACGACCCGCTTTATATATGGTGCATCTGTGTGGAATCCGCTTCGCTGCAAGCCTTGCCCGCCGTCCTGGCCTTGGAACTGTCCGCCGGCGAGCATCCGCAGCGACTGAGCCTGAGCCGCGACGAAGCCGCCGAACTGGCGGTGCTGGTGGCGGAGGATCTGCGCACCTTGGTGCCCGATGTGGCGCTGGCGCGGCTCACCCTGGGCGGTGCCGCGTTCGATGCGGTGGAGCTGCTGCGCCCCGGCTTTCCTGTTTGGGCCACGCTGGATGAGTTGGCCCGGCGGATTCCCCGCGGCCAGCTGGAAAACGTGGTGGCATTGGGCCACCACGAAGGCCGCATGCCGGCCCAGCCGCTGGAACCGGACCCCGCTTACGCCGACGGCCCGATGCGCTTTCTTCCCCTGAGCGTGCTGGCGACACAGGACATGGCCGAAGCCTTGTCCGAACGCCTGGAGGTGGAATTGGTCGGTCGGGGCGAAGCCGGTGCGCGTACCGCAGACTGGCTGATGCGAACTTTCGGCGTACGGTTGGAACACGCACGCTACCTCAGCCGCAACGATCTGCTCGCGCTCACTTGCGTGCAGTACGAACATGTAAACCTGGCGCCGCTGTGGCAACTGCTGGAAGCGGCCATGCTGACGCCGCACCAGCCCGAAACCGCACTGAGCGCACGCGGCCTCGTGCTGCGCTACGCCGACGGCAACACCTGGATACAATCGCCAGCGCAATGGCTGGCCGCGCAAACGGTGGATATCTCCGAGCGTAGCCACGCGTTAGCCGGCGCCGTATTCGAATTGCGTCAATACGCGGCATTGCTGCGTGCGCATGGTGTCCCGCTGCAACTGGATGGCGCATCGTCCGTCGGCTACCTGCACGATCAGGGCTGGCTGGCCGAAGTTCTGACCGATGCGGACGCCAACTACGACGCCCCGGCCCTGTTCGCACACGAAGCGGCCGGACTGGGAATCGTCGCCGTAACCGTCGCTCAGCGGGGACCGGGAGGCCGCGCCCGCATCCTGGCGCACGGGTACCCTCTGCAACCGGCGGCGCTGGGTCCACTTATCGCCACGCTGGCGGACCGGTTCGGCACCCAAAGCGATCTGCACGCGTTGGGCCGCATCCAGCTCGACGAAATGGGCCAACTTGGGGCACCGGCCACGGCCCTGCACTGATCTGCGCGCGAACTGGCCTCGTTTTTTTATCGAACGAACGTATGGCGTGTAAGGACAAAAACATGGTGCAATCGCGACACCGCCCGGCGCATGATGTGTCGATACGCGGTTGAATCCGGAACCGTATGGCCAAGGTAACGCGCTCCGTCGAAGACGATTCGCTACCCCCGGATTCCGGGAAGAACCTGCTCGCGCACGTCGTGCAGAGCGTGCCGGCGCTCATTACTTATATCGATCCGCAGGAACGCTTCGTCTTCGCCAACGAGGCGCATCGCCGCTGGTTCGACATCGATCCTAACGACATCATGGGCAAACCGGTCAGCGAAGTGCTCGACCCGGAGAGTTACCTGCGCGTTCGGGCCGCCCTGTTGCAAGCGCTGGGTGGCCACCCCTCGACCTACGAAGGCGAGCTCTTCAATCGCCCCCAGCGCCGCTATGTGCACGGCAGCTTCACCCCGGATCGCGATGCGCTGGGGCGGTTGCGCGGCGTGTTCACCGTTTTTACCGACATCACCGAACGGCACGCACTCGAGGAACAACTGCGCGAAAGCGAACAGCGTTTCTCGCAGGCCTTCCAGCATGCCGCGGTAGGCATGGCGCTGATCCTTCCCGACGGCCGCTATCAGCGCGTCAACGAAGCGCTGTGCGAGATGCTCGGATACACCGAAGCGCAAATGCGCGCGATGACCTGGCGCGAGGTGACGCATCCGGACGATATAGCGGTGAGCGAAGCGTTCGCATCGCAGATCACCAGCGGTCGACGCGAAGCTTTCCAAACCGAAAAGCGCTATGTGCATCGCGATGGCCATATCGTGCACGTGCAACTCAGCGTGTCGCAGGTGCGCAACGATGCGGGCCAGCTCAACTACGTCGTGAGCCAGGTACAGGACATCACCAAGCGCAAGCAATACGAAGAAGCGCTGTTCCGTGAGCGCCAGCTCGCCGAGGTCACGTTGAATTCGATCGGCGATGCGGTGATCACCACCGATATCAACCTCACCATCACTTCGCTCAACCCGATTGCCGAGGCGATGACCGGCTGGTCCAACGCCGAAGCCAAAGGCTGCGCGCTCGACGATGTGTTCCGCCTGCGCGATATCAACAATCGGCAACCGCTGGACAATCCGCTGCGCCAGGCGCTGCGCCGCAACGCCATCGTGGATTTCAGCGGCAGGGCGATACTGCTCCATCGCAACGGGTTCGAAACACCGATCGAAACCTCCGCCGCGCTGATCCACGACCACACCGGCAATGTCACCGGCGGCGTGCTGGTATGCCATGACATCAGCGAAAACCGCACGCTCGCGTTGAAGATGATTCAACTGGCGCAGCACGATACGTTGACCGGCCTGCCCAATCGCAGCCTGCTCTACGCGCGTATCGAACAAGCCACCGCCATGGCGACGCAGCGGCATCGCCAATGCGCGGTGTTGTATGTCGATCTGGATCATTTTCGCCGCGTCAACGATACGCTGGGCCACGGCGTCGGCGACCAAGTGCTGCAGGCCGTGGCGCATCAGATCCGCACTGCGCTGCGCGATAGCGAGGATCTCGCTTTCCGCCACAACGGCGACGAATTCGTGGTGCTGTTGCCGCGCGTGGATGATGCGGACGACGCGGCCGCCTTCGCGCGCAAGCTGCTCGATGCTTGCGCGCAGACGCATGTTCCGCATCTCCCTCAGCTCGACATTCGCGCCAGCATCGGCATCAGCCTGTTTCCGCGCGACGGCACCGAGCCCGATTCGCTGGTGCGCGCGGCCGACGCGGCGATGTACGAAGTCAAGACGCAAGGGCGCCACGGCTATTGTTTCTACGCACCGGAGATGAGCCAGCGGTCCGCCGCCAGCCAGCGCATCGAAAACGTGCTTCGCCATGCGCTGGCGCACGGCGAACTGTCGCTGCAGTACCAGCCCAAGGTGGATGCGCAACAGCACCATATCGTGGGCGCCGAAGCCTTGTTGCGTCTTCACCGCAACGGCGAGGAAGTATTCTCGCCGGATCAATTTATTCCGGTGGCCGAAGATACGGGCCTGATCGTTTCCATCGGCACCTGGGCACTGCGCGAAGCCTGCATGCAGGCACGCACCTGGCAACGCGACGGTTATCCCATTCCGGTGTCGGTAAACGTATCGCCGCTGCAATTCCAATACGCCGGCTTCTACGAGCGGCTCGACAGCATTCTCAACGAAACCGGGCTCGATCCACACTTGCTGGAACTGGAACTGACCGAACGCACCATGATGAGCGGCGGCGACGGCACCATCCGCTTGCTGCGGCGCATTCGCCAACGCGGCGTGCGGCTATCGCTGGACGATTTCGGCATGGGTTACAGCAGTCTTTCCTATCTCAAACACTTTCCGGTCGATGCGTTGAAAATCGATCGCGCGTTCGTGCGCGATATCACGCAAGACGCGGAAACCGCCACCATTACCAGCGCCATCATCGCGATGGCACGCAGCCTTAACAAAGACGTTATCGCCGAAGGCGTCGAAACCGAAACGCAAAGCGCGTTCCTGCGGGAAGCGGGCTGCTCGCAGATGCAAGGTTTTTTGTTCGGCGCGCCGATGAAAGCGGACAAGCTGCAAGAGCGGCTTATCGTAAACATGCATTGACGCAGGTTGCCCTATTGCCGAAATGCGCGCCGCAAGTCCTGCTGCGCGCGATCGACCAGCACATCGGGCAATCGGTCCGCCCGTTCCGGCGCAAACGGTGTCGCGCGATCGATGACGTGGTTGTCGGCCAACATTTGAATCATCGCCAGATGGTCGGCCGCCAGCAGCGCTTTCCCCAGTTCGGTGACCACCGGCTTTGCGCGGTTCTCCAGGCGTTCGCGCAATGCCTCGATCACGTTCGGCGGCAGCTCCCAGTGTCTGGCGGCGCGCAGCGAAAGATGATTGGCCAAATGGCTGTAGCCGATGAGAAAGGAACGGCTGAAAACGCCCAGCGTCGGCGGCGCCTCCTGATCGAGTACGCGCACCATAGCGCCGACGCCGGCATTGCAAACCATGCCGGCAAGATACGCCTCGAACGAATCGCCCTGCCCTTTGGCCAAATGCACGCAGGCGTGCGCGCAACGTTCGGCGTGATCCCACAGACGCTGGCCCGCGGAGTGGCCAAGCATGCCCGCGCTGGCCTGCAAGATCGGCTTCATCACGTGTTGCGTAACCATTTGGCGCAAGCCGTCGTGGCCCAGCAAGACCACGGCATGCTGCAAGCTGCTGATCGGCCGCGCGGTGCGGTAATGCGCGCTGCGGCTGACGCGCATCACTTCGCCCACCAACACCGGATCGCGCCCGATCAATTTGGCGACCTTGGTGCCGTCGGAATTGTCGCTTTTGAGCAAGCGCAAGAGTTGCGGCAACACTTCCGGCAAGCGCGGCAAACTGGCAATGTCGAACCGATCGCTGCCGCAAAGCTCGTCCAGGCGCCGAAGCATCACCTGCTCCTGCGGCCGCCATTCCACGACATCGGAACCGGGCATACCCAGTACCAGGCGGTAGAACCAATCCTGGATATCCGCGCTGCTCAATGTGGGAACCGGCGCCTGCGGAGCCGTTTCTTCCGGCCAGGGCAAGACCACGCTGAAACGCGGCCGCTCCTTAGGCGGTTCCTCGCGCGTAAACAGTCGTTTCCAGAACGCGGTCATGTATTCCCGATCCGAAGGTTGTCCCCTTAGGGAGAGTTATCGGCAGGAAATGGCGAAGCCTTAACGACGCAGGGGCTCCAACCCCTCTCCCGGTCGGGGAGAGGGGGATAAGAGGACCTACTTGCTGCGGGGAGCGAGAATCGCGCCCATCAGGTCTTTGCCGTCGCCGCGTACCAGATGCGGGTAACGCAGGCCGTCGTGGTAGTCGACTTTCACGGTGCTGTAGATATCGACGTTCTTCACCAGCAGCTCGATCGGCGCTTGCGAGGTCTTGGCGGCGGTAACCGCGTCTTTCAGTGCGTCGCCGGAGAAGTCGTGGCCGTTGACGGCGACGATGGTCAAGCCCGGCACCAGACCGGCTTTGAACGCGGGACCGTTCCACTGAACGTCGGCGATGCGGCCATGTCCGTTCACCACCATCCCGACCGAGTACGCCAGGTTCACCGCACCGTGGCGCAGGCCCTCGGCGGCCTTTTCTTCGCCGTTGGGTTTGTCGGTGAACACCAGCTTCCAACCGCCGCGCTCGATGCCGTGTTCGGGCAATTGCGGGCCGGTGTAGTCGAGGCGATCGCGCAGGAACTTCGCCCAATCGAACGGTTGCACCTGGTTAAGCGTGCTGACGACATCCTCGAACTTGTAGGTCTTGGTGACGTAGCTGCCGTTGTCCATGCCGTAGAAGGCGTGCGCGAAGTCGTCCAGCGAACGCTTGCCGCCGCTGAGCTCGCGGATCTTGGTGTCCACGTCGAGCCACAGCAGCTGGCCTTCCGGATAGAAATCCGTATCGCGGATCCAGTTGATCCAGCTTTCGGAGCCGTAATAGGTGAGCGGCGCCGCATCGGCCGTATCCTGCAGCGAACGCCATGCGCGTCCGGTGCGATAGGTCATGGAGCCGGCGATATTGGCGATGGAGTCGCGATATTGCTCAGGCGTCCACAAACCGGCACGCGCGGTGAGCACGCCGCACCAGTAATCGGTCAAGCCTTCGTACACCCACAGCAGATCGTCCTGCATCGGGACATTGAAGTTGGGTGTCCACAGATCGGCCGGCCGGCGGAACTTGCCGTTCCACGAGTGCACGAATTCATGCGGCATCAGGCTGGCGGTGACCAGATGCATGTCGTCGTCGGTGAAGAAATTGGCCGGCAGGCGGTCGTCGCTGGATTGATGATGTTCCAGGCCGAAGTGGCCGGTGTGATCGGACAGCGTGAGCAAGAAATCGTAGTGATCGTAGTGGTGCGCGCCGAACAGCAGGTTGGTCTGCTTCACCACGTTGCGCTGCTGGGTCAGTTGCTTGTCGGTGAGCTTTACGTCCTTCGCATCGTCGCCGACCACGTTCAAGTGCACGGGTACGCTCGCACCGGGATCGAGGTCGACGCGATTGAAATTCGCGCCGGCGATCATCGGCGAATCCACGAAGTTGTTGAAGCTCAGCGGCTTGAAGTGAGTGGTGTTGCCGGACTGGCTGTCCACCTGAAGCGCCGAACCGAACTTCCACCCCTGCGGCAATGTAACGGTCGGTTGAATCTGAATCTGCCGGGTGTAGTAACCCGCCGGGTAGAACGCGACCTGATTGAATTCCACATCCACCAGATCGGGCGTGGCCGATGCGCTGGCGCCGAAATTGCTGCCTTCGCCGTCGCCGGGGGAAAGGAACTGGAATTCCAGATCCAGCTGATCCACGCCCTGCGGCACGTCCAGATGGATCGCGAACATGTCGTGCAGATCGCGTCGCCACGGCAACTGCTTGCCGTTGGCGCGTATGATCAAGCCCGATACGTTTTGTACCGGGCCGGACGGTGCGTGCTCGCCGGGAATCCACTTCGGATAGAACAACGTCACCGCGCCGGGCTTCACCGGAATGGTTTCGTGCGAGCGGAAAATGCGCTTGCCGGCATCGGTAAGATCCACATCGACCGTGAGCATGCCTGCGTAAGGTTGATCGACGGGCGCGGGCGCATCGGCCAATTCGGTTTGCGCGGCGGCGGTCGCCGACAACGAACAAGCCGCCATCACGGCGGCGGCAATCAAACTGAAACGCAGGGCTTGGAACTTCACGCGGCGACTCCGGCAGACACTGTCCCCACGGCGTACCCGCAAGAACAGCAGGATGATGAAAACCGCCTGAGTCAGGCGGGTTGTCATGCATGGTAGAACCAAGCCCCCACCGCAGTTCCCCTGCCAGAGGTCATGTTGCGAACGCTTTTGCGCGTTGCGCGTGGGCCGCGGCCCTAGCTCGTCATTCCGGCGAAGGCCGGAATCCGGTCCAAACATGCCGTGCGGAGCACGCCAAATAGATTTTGTGTGCTGCGCACCGCGCACGGGTACTGGATTCCGGCCTTCGCCGGAATGACGTTACGCTGGATTTGAATTCGTCTACACGCGATGCTGCTTTGCGCCAATGTGCGTCTACGGCTGCTCCAGCCGACTGTGCCTGATGCCGTATCCGAAATAGATCAGACAACCCAGCACCATCCAGATGATAAAACGCTCGAAAGTGATCCAGGGCAGACCGCCGATACGATGCCAGCCGTCCGTATCCGACCACGGCACGCCGAAAATCAGCAGCAACGAAAACAACACGCCCAGTGGCGCGACCAAGGTCAGCGCCGGCGCTCGGAAACTGCGCGCGACATGCGGTTTGCGTACGCGCAATACCAACACCGCAGTGCAGATGATGATGAAGGCGCTCAGCGTGCCGATATTCACCAGTTCGGCCACCTCGCCGATCGGCAGAAGACCCGCCACGATGGCGGTAAAGACACCCAGGATCACCGTGGGCCGCGCCGGCGTACCGAAGCGCGGATGGATATGCGCGAACCACGCCGGCAACAAACCGTCGCGCGCCAGCGCAAACCAGATACGCGCGGCGCCGAGCATGAAAGCGAACAACACGCTCGTGACACCGATCACCGCCGCGACGGCGATGGTCACACTGACCCAGTGCAAGCCGATCGATTCAAAGGCTTCCGATACCGACGCATCGCCACCCAGATGGCTGTAATGCGTGATGCCGGTCAACACCAGCGATACCGCGATATACAGCACCATCGCCACCGCCAGCGACAACAACACGGCGCGCGGCAGATCGCGCTGCGGATGCCTGGCTTCCTCCGCCGCCGTAGTCAGCGTGTCGTAACCGAACACCGCAAAGAACACCACGCTCGCGCCCGTGAGCACGCCGGCCCAACCGAAATGCCCCACGCCTTGCGCATCGATCACGCGCGCAGGAATGAACGGATGCCAGTTCGCGGCATGAATATAGAAAACGCCCACACCGACCACCAACAACACGCCGACCACCTTGATCGTCACCACCAGCGTGTTGAAGCGCGCGCCCCATTCCGTGCGAATGGTCAGCAGCGCCGCCACCAGCAGCGAAATCACCGTGGCGATCACGTTGAAGCGATGGGCGTCGCTCGGCCCGGCAATCGGCTGTCCGCCGTGCACGCCGAAAAGTTGCTGCAGGTAGTACTCCATCGTCTGCGCGCTCATGCTCTGTTGCGCCCATTCCGGGAGATGGACACCCACCGATCCCAGCAGCACTTGCACGTATCCGGACCAGCCGATGGCGACCACCGCCACGACCAGCGCATATTCCAGCAACAAATCCCACCCGATGATCCAGGCGACAAATTCGCCCAGCACCGCGTAGCCGTAGGTGTAAGCACTGCCGGTCACGGGAATGAGCCCCGCGAATTCCGCATAGCACAATGCAGCGCAGGCACTGCCGAAACCCGCGATGATGAAGCTCAACGCGACGGCCGGTCCGGCGTTCATCGCCGCCTGCTGACCCGCCAATACGAAGATGCCGACGCCGATGATGCCGCCAATGCCGATGGCGGTGAGCTGCCACAATCCGAGCACGCGACGGAAATCGCCGCGCCGGCCCGCCTCCGTTTGCAATTGTTCGACGGATTTATGGCGCAGCATCCGGCTAAGAAAGCGCATCGCCCAGGACTCCCCAATCGCGAAAACGCGATCATAGCGAAAGCACGATGGCTTCATGCAGCCCTACGCCGAAGGCCCTCCTTCAAGTTGCTTGCCTGTTGCACTGCGACCAATGGCCCGGTGGCGCGTGGCCATCGGCGTCGATCACCTCGCCGAACGGCAAAGCCGGCAGCCTGCAAGCCCATAGGCGCACATGCGGCGCGGCAACGCCCTGATAGCCCCAGGTCCAGTCGCCTTACCGCGTGCGCAAGCGCTAGGCCAGACGTTCGCGCGATGCGAGCAGCGACAACATCGCCACGACGCTGGCACCAAAGACGGCACAGATCGCCGCAACACTTTGCGCGTTGAGGTTCGTCACGCCAAACCAGTGCCCACTGGTCATCACCGCCGTCGCCGTACCCAGCGTTCTGGCCAGCTCCAGCCACACGCCCCCACGTCGCCCTTCCAGCAGGAAGCCGAGCGTCCACAAGCTGTAAACCAGGTAGAGCGCATAGGCGATCGCTGGCGCCAGCGCCAAGGCGGGGGCCGCATTCAAGAAATGCACGCCGATCAACAACAACACCGCGAACTGCGCCAGGCAGTAGATCTTCCACGCCTTGGACATGGGCGGGTTGTAGCGCGCATGGGCGATGTCGAAGGCCGATTTCGGAAAGCGCGCCGCGACGTCGACGGGACGCCAGCCCGGCGGCTTGATCCATACGCGCACCTTGTCCGACATGCTGCGCGCATGCCAGCTGTCTTTGAGCATCGCCCAATACACTTCGGCATTGGCCCACAACGGATTCCAGCTCTGCAGCGGCGAACGCGTGCCGTAGATCGGCGGATCATCGTCGCTTTCTTCGACGAACGTGCCGAACAAGCGATCCCATACGATCAGAATGCCGCCGTAATTGTGGTCCAGATACCGATCGTTCACCGCATGATGCGCGCGATGATTGGATGGCGAGCAGAACACGCGATCGAACCAACCCAGCCGATCGATCACTTCCGTGTGCACCCAGAATTGATAAAGCAAATCGATGAGCGCAACGACCGCGAATACCTCCGTGGGATAGCCGAGCAGGGCCATCGGCAGATACGCGATCCATCCCAGCAGAAAACCGCTACCCGTTTGACGCAACGCCGTAGTGAGGTTGTAGCTCTCACTTTGATGGTGAACCACGTGCGCCGCCCACAGCACGTTCACTTCGTGCCCGAGCCGATGCAACCAGTAATAGAGTAGATCGTAAAGCAGCAATCCGCTGATCCACACCCAGGCACGGTTCGCCGGCAACGTCCCTATCGCGACGTGCGCAGCGAACCACGCATAGATACCGACGGCGAACAATTTGGTGAACACACCGACGATCTGCGAGAGGACACCCAAACCCAAACTGTTGATCGCATCGTTGATGTAATACACCTTGCGACCGCGCCACTTCGCGATCAGCAGTTCGATGCCGATCAGGACAAAAAAGCCTGGTATCGCCCAGGCCATGATGCGTTCGGGTGTAATCATCTTGCCCCTGTTTGCTTGGGAGTTTCACGGTCCTTCACGCGGATTGGGAAAGCGCAACCCAGTCCCAATCCGCCGTCGGCGCACCCCTATCGCCGATCTACAGAATACCTGCCCGGCCCGGTTATACACAGCAGCAGCAAACCGCCGACGATACTCATGTTCTTGTAGAAGTGGATCATGGTATCCAGGTGTACCCCGGCATCCTCGATGGCCCAATACCGATGACCGATCAGGGCGGTGACCAGCGTGTACAAGGCCAACGCCAAAGCGAGCGGCCGCGTGTAGAAGCCGACCAGTATCAATATCCCGACGACAAACTCCATGACCAGTGCGACGAACGCACACAGCGTGGGAAGCGGCAAACCCACCGCCGCCATGTATTCGGCGGTACCCGAAAAATTCAGGAACTTGTCTATGCCGAAGATGACGAAAAGCGCCATCAAGAACACACGGGCGATCAACAACAGTTCGTCTTTGCGACGATCGAACAACAGTGTGTATCGCATGATTATTCTCCTCTCACAGAGAACAGCGCGGGTGTCGATCCGCCTGACTCACGTCGAGGATGCGATGTTGAGGCGGACCGCCCTGGAGCCACTATGAAACAAATCCCTGCATAGTCAAGCGCGAACACGATCACACTTTCGTACGAAGGCAAAGCAGGGCAAGACGCCGATCCGCGCCTTCAATGGAGCGATGCGCCACCTTCGCCCCTCTTTCTAAAGGCAAAGGGGCGGCGGGGCAGCTGTCGGCATGGGGCAAATCCGCCGCTTAGGCGAGATAACAGAATGACAACGATTGCATCCCGCCGCGCGCGACTCCATCACGGGCGGCGCTTGCTCCCGGCGAGCGGCACCAATGAAACACGTTCCAGCGCATACAACGGTCCATCGGTGGGGGCCGTAAACACCAAGCAAAGCGTGTGCTCGCCATGCTGTGGGTACAACGCGACGTCGAGCGCAAATCGCCGGCTGCTTTGCTTGGGATCAGGCAGCGCAGCCGTGGCGACGACCGGACCGTCGCAACGATCCAGATGCGCCACCAACTCGCCATAAGGCGTGCTGTGCGGACGCGACACCACCAGGTTGATGTCGTGCGCCAGCGCAAAGTTGCGCTCCAGGCGCACCGCGTCGATATGCAGCGAACCGATACCGTCGAGCGGAGCGGCCGGATACTGCTGACAAGTGTCGAACACGTTGACCGCATACACCGGCGCCATACTTGCCGCATCAGGCATCGGCTGCACGCGCAGACGAAAATCGCTGCCGGGGCAATTGGGCAGCTCTACGCCCAGTCGGCTCAACAGATTTTGCTCGTCAAGCACACGCGTGCGCACCGCTGCAAGCGCGTTGCCGTCTTCGGCAAAGGTTGCCGCCTTGATGGTCGCCGGCCACTTCACGGCGAATGGCTTGCGATAGAGCATCGCGTGCACGTCTGGAGCGCTGCCGTCCGTGGTATAGCGAATCGCGCCAAAACCGGCCTGATCGGAAATCGTGACGGTCGCCTGCCCGGTCTTCAATGCAGCGTTTGCATCGAGCTGAATATTAGGAGCAAACGCGCTGTCGGCGTAGGCGATGTTCTGATTCGCATAGCGCTCGAACTGTATGGATAGCCGCGCGAGGAATTGCTTCCAATCGTGCGCGGACGCCGGTGTCCAGGTCGCTTCGCTCAGCGCGTCCAGCCGCGGAAACACCGCGTGCTCCACATGCTGCATGGTGGGCATGTGTTCGGTCCACACGTTTTCCTGTGCACCTAATACATGCGCGGCTTGGGCGGCACTGAGCGCGGACGGAACGAGATTGAAGCGATAGATGCTTTCCAGATTGCGCACCGGAATGCGTCCGGCCGCTTCGTCGGGCAGGTCGCTCTGCATGCTGTCCAGATATAGATCCGGCGCCGGCGACATCACGACATCGTGACCGAGCTTGGCGGCCTTGATGGCACCCTCCGTGCCGCGCCAGGACATGACCGTGGCATCGGCGGGTACACCGCCGTCGAGAATCTCATCCCAACCGATCAACCGACGTCCGTGCGCCGCGAGGTAGCGGCCGACGCGACCGATAAACCAGCCTTGCAGCGCATCTTCATCTTTCAAATGCAAGGCCTGCATTTTTGCCTGTACCGCCGGCGACGCTTTCCATTGATCCTTGATCGCCTCGTCGCCGCCGACGTGGATGTAGTGCGACGGGAACAACGCCATCACTTCGTCGAGCACGTTGTCGATGAACTGGAACGAAGCATCGTCGACATTGTAGAGATAAGGATTGACACCCCAATCGACGGACACCGGCGGCCGCTTGCCCGTTACGCCGATGGCGGGATACGAGGCCACGGCGGCCTGCGCATGTCCGGGCATGTCGATTTCGGGAACGATAGTGATGTGACGTGCAGCGGCGTACGCCACCACCGCGCGAATCTGATCTTGCGTGTAGAAGCCGCCGTAGCGTTGCGGCTCGCCATCGTGCCCCGCATCGGGCGGCGTGCGCCATGCGCCGATGCGGGTCAATTCCGGATAGCGTTTGATTTCGATGCGCCAGCCTTGATCGTCCGTGAGATGCCAATGCAGCACATTGAGCTTGTGCTGGGCCATTTGATCGAGCAATTGTTCGACGTCGCCGACCGATTGAAAATGCCGCGCGGAATCGAGCATCAGGCCGCGCCACGCAAATCGCGGCCAGTCGGCGATATGCAGCACCGGCACCGGCACCGCGCCTTGTTGCGCATCGGGCGTCAGCAATTGCCAGAGCGTGACCGCGCCGTAGAAAAGGCCCGCATCGTCGCGCGCTTGAATACGAATGCCTTGCGTCGTGACATCGAGGGTATAGCCCTCGGCCTGCGCGACGGCCGCTTTTGGATTGTGCTCCAAGACAATGGCATCGCTTGTTGCCGCACCTTCCTTTACGCTCAGATGAAGCCCCCGGGTGCGCGCGAGAAGGTCCGAGAGGTACTGCGCGGCGTCGTGCGCGGCTTTGTCGTGAGGCGGCACGACTATGACTGTCTTGTCTTGGACCTTGTAGGAGCCATCAGCGGTTGTCAGCTGCGCAGGAAGCGGAATGAGCGGCAAGCTGGAAGCCTGTACCGCACCACACAGGAACACACAGAGAAAGAAGCCGGCAAACCTCATGAATACATCCCGTTGTGGTTGTTCTTATCGCCACCTTGCTCATTTGAAAAGGCGACCCGTCTGCACGCGCGATCAACCGTGCGGCAGACTCACGGCATACAAATACCACGCATCGTGCGGCAGCCACTGCTCGGTCCAGCGCCAATCGTCGTCCCGGCCGGTTTGCGCGTAACCCAGATTGAAAGCGATACCGTCTTCGTCGTCCAGTCCCGCCGTGATGCCGTTGATGATGGCTCCGGGTGCACTCGTGTACTCGTAGGAGCGGAAGAACATATATTGCGCGTTGCGCTGGCCGCTGCCCATCAGCATGCTGGTGTCGTAAGGGTTGCGGCCGAGAATCCAGTGCAACTGGTTCCACGCATAACTTTCCAACTGCATATGGAAAGCGGCATCGTCCGCAAACAACGGCGCAGCCATGCGCGCTGCGGCTGCCAGCGACGCAATCCGTGCGTTCTCGCCTTGCCACCACGGCGCCGCCTCCGAATCGTGCGGAAAGAAGTAAGCGGTACGCACCGTACCATTACCCATGCGTATCAACTGGCGCGCATAGCCAAACGGATTGTTCGTGTCGCCGGTGACGGTTAGTTCATAGCGCAATGACCGGCGCACGACATCGCGTACCGCCTTTTGCTGCGTCGCCGATGCGATCAGGTCGTATTCCAGCAGCGCGACCACCGGCAAGCCAGCATCGGTGGGATGGAAGAACGGGCGCGTCCCTGCGTCCGCGCGCCAATAATCCGTTTGGCCAGCGTGCGTGGCGAGGCGCGCCATCAGGTTTTGTGCGCGGCGATCCGCTGCCTTGCGCCAGGCCTCATCATGCGTGGCGCGATAAAGTTCGGTGGCGGCGAGCAACGCGCAATAGTCGTCAACGATGTTTTCGACGCCATCGTTGATCAGCGCTTTGTTGTGCGCGTCCAGAAAGCGGTAGGCATCCTCCGCCACGCGCAAATAATCCTGCCGGGTGAAATCGCCATCGGCATCCATGGTGCTGGCGAGCGCCAGCGCGGCAATCGCCATGCCGCCGCCCGCACGAAAGCTGGCTTCGTAAGCGTGCGGGCCGCGCGCGGGCTGCTCAACGCGTTGGGTCGTGTCGTTGGCGCTACGCTTGATCTGCGTGCGCCAGTTGGGATCGCCGATGACACGATCCTGCGGCAGCTTGTCTTTGCCCGGCGCATCGATCGATTGATAGAACGAGCCGTCCGGCCGCTTGTCACGCACTAGAAAATCCGCGCCGAACAATCCTTCGTCTTGCAGGCGGCGAAGGTATTGCTTGAAATTCGGATCGTGCCGCGCATCCAATTGCTGGTAGCTGCGCAACAAACTCCAAACGACAAGCGGAAGCTGCTGCGTGTTGAAATAAGACGTCAGATTCTGATGCGAAAGGTGGATGCCGTAGTCGCCCGTTGCATCGTACCAGCCACCGTGGATATCCAACGTACCACGCGCGCCATCCGGACGCGGCAGGTGGCGATCCGCTTTATCCATCAAGCCGCTGGCGCGCTGGCCTTTGAAGTAATAGATGACGTTGGAGAGCGTATTGCGCTCCAGCACATCGTCTTGCACGAGAAAATCGTCGGAACGTATGCAAGCGCCGCGTTCCTGTAGCGCGAGGTAATAGCGCCCTTGCGCTTTCACCGACGAGAAGTCGGCGCGCCAATAGTGTTGCTTGCCCCACTTGTCCACGGGGCCTTGGTCTTGCAGCGTGCCGCTGTATACCGGTTTTCCGGTACGCGTATCAATGATCTGAAAATCGTGCAGCGATTGATCCGGAGCCGCGGACACGATGGCCTGCTTGGGCGCCTGCAGCTCATAACCGACCTGATCGACCAGGATCGTCGGCTCCGCTGCCCATCCCTGCAATGCGTACAAACCGAGACAAGCCACAGCACATCGCACAACAGACTTCATTCGGCCGCTCCCGCAAGGCACCA
>DATJMR010000348.1:0-9762 GCA_035508595.1 Dyella sp. | reverse complement strand
CTTATGCCATCATCCTCAGTCATGGCGCGACGCGAGCTGGGTGATTTGCACAGACAACGCGCGCCAGGTAGCTGCAAGAGGGGGGCGAACACTCGGATTTTCCATGTTTTTTCGCCCGTCATTCCGGCGCAGGCCGAGGCGCTTTTCAACAGCGAAGCTGGTCAATCCAGTCAAGCATGATGTGCGAAGCACACTTTTTAAAAAGGCTTTGCGTGCTGCGCACGATGTATTCAACCGGATTGACCAGCTTCGCTGTTGAAAAGCGCCTCGGCCTGCGCCGGAATGACGGGCAACGGTGCGCTGACGAACCGTCAACACAGGAGGGGGCATGAAACGAATACTGAAGCCGTGCGCGATGGGGCTCGCCATCGTGAGTGCGTTTTGCATGCTTACCGGCTGCCGGACGCTGAATGAGCCTGCGGTTGCCTACTACGATAAAAGCCATCCGCACTCGGATACAGCCGTGTTTGCCGTCAACGCCGTCATGCAGTCGGCCGAGGGAAGAAAAAACCTGGGCGGCGCGATACTGAAAGTCGACGGGCGTTCCATGCATATGCCGTCGATGACATGGACGGATCCGGTGTGGGTCAGAGTCCTGCCCGGCGATCACGAATTTCAAGTCACCTATTCCAAGTATCCGAAGTACGTGGTTAAGACCATATCGGTAACGGGGATGAAACCTCGCCACGTCTACGTGGAAGAGATTCACGACTACGGTGACACCTATCGGATGGAAACCGTGGATACGGGAGAGAACTCCACCTATACCGAGCACCTGCCATGGGCAACCTCGACGAAAAGCGGCGATTTCCAGGCCACTTTCTGACACGTTGTCCACGCTCGACTAAAACGCTGCCTGAAAGGACACGCTTTCTTCTTTTTAAGGAATGTGCAAAATCGTGCGAATAGGGCTGAATGTCATGGTCCTGGCGACGATTTTCGAGAGTGCAGGAAAAACGTATGAACAATCTTCAGGCGGCTTACACCATCGGCAAAGCCGGGCAAGCTTGGGGCAAAGCGGAAAAAGACGAGTGGCTTTCGCGGCAGAGGCCTCATCGCAGCTACCAGGCCGATGTGCTCACGGCCATCGATCGGCTCCGTTCCCGCTTTGATGTGTCCGAATACGGTCGACTGGATTACACGCAAGGCAGTTATCCGCTGTTTGCCGTGCGCACCCCGGGTTGGCGGGACGATCTTCCCGTCATGCTGGTTACCGGTGGCGTGCATGGTTACGAAACAAGCGGTGTGCACGGCGCGCTTCGTTTCGCCGAGCAACATGCAGCCGATTATGCGGGGCGCGCCAACCTGCTTGTTGCGCCATGCGTCAGCCCGTGGGCGTACGAGCGCATCCAGCGCTGGAACCCCGATGCCATCGATCCGAACCGCTCCTTTGTGCAGAACAGTCCGGCGGGCGAGTCCGCGGCGTTGATGCGGCTGGTTGCGCCGTTGCTCGGCCGGTTTCTTATGCATATCGATCTGCACGAAACCACCGACACCGACGAATCCGAATTCCGCCCCGCGCTCGCCGCGCGCGATGGCAAAGTGTTCGAGCCGGACGAAGTGCCGGATGGCTTTTATCTGGTCGACGACACCGAGAACCCGCAACCCGCGTTTCAGCAGGCAGTGCTGGCGGCGGTATCGCAAGTCACCCATATCGCACCCGCGGATGCGAAAGGGGAAATCATCGGCTCGCCAATGGTGGCACCGGGTGTGATCGAATACGCACTGAAAAAGCTCGGCCTATGCGCCAGCGTGACCGGTGCGCGTTATACGACAACTACCGAGGTCTACCCCGACAGCCCGCGTGCAACGCCGGAGCAATGCATTCAGGCGCAGGTCGCGGCAGCGCGTGCGGCGGTGGATTACGCACTGGCGCACGGTTAAGAAAAGAGCCGAAGTATCCCGCGTTATTACCGGCTCGATGCGGGCGTCGCCTGGTAGAACACATTCAACCAAGTGCCGTTGCGCTTCATCCACAAGGATGAAGCGTAACTGTCGAGCTGAAACGCCTTGCCATGGTCGATGCCTGCAGCCTTCACACGGTAGGTAATCAGTGCGGCGTTAGGTGCAACCAGGCGAACGTCAACGTTCGAAAGCGCGCACTGATCGAAGCGCACCTGCGCATCCATCGCCGACGCTTCGCTGGATGCTTTGCCGGCCACGCCGCTACCGCCGACGGTGATGAAGTCCGCAGCGTGAAATGCTTTGTAGGCATTGGCATCTCGTTTGATCGCCAAATCCCAGCTGTCGCGTTCCTCCACGATCAATCGATGCGCTATCGCATCGTTTGCGGTAGCGGAGGCGGGATGGGTCGCGACATCACAAACGGCTGCCATCGCCGCGTTGGCCATCAACGGGCAGGATAGGGCGATAAAAAGGGCGTAGTAAATTCGTTTATTTGTCATGTATTTAGAATGATATTAGGATCATATAACCGTCAATCGAATAGATTTCGGATATATGGCTACCGAGACCGATCTTGACCGAACAGACTTCGCCATCCTGCGCCTTTTGACGAAGGACGCTTGGTTATCCAACAAGCAGATCGCCGCGGCGGTTGGCCTGGCGCCGTCGAGCTGCCACGAGCGAATCAAATCGCTTAGAGCGCGCGGGGTTTTAATGGGCGCGCACGCCGAAGTAAATCTTCAAGCGATCGGCTTTGCCCTGGAGGCGGTGCTTTTTGTGCAGCTCGGCAAGCTGGAGGTGGCGGTGGTCGACGACTTTGTCAGTGCAACCGCTGCCATCGCGGAAGTGCGCGGCGTCTTTCTCGTCTCGGGCCGCTCCGACCTGATTGTCGATGTTGTGGTGCGCGACATGCAGCATTTGAAAGCGATCATTTCGCAGCACTTCAATCGCCACGATGTGGTGCTGCGTGTGGAAACGTCGGTGGTATTCAATCGCCGGCAACATTATGCCTTGCCGGTTTCGTAGGGATATTGCTGAGCGCGGTTGCCTAAGGCCCCGTTTTCTGCGCGCCACCCAACCCTGATTGGCCGCACCAAAAGCGCAACATTTGGTCGCCGACATGCCCCGCCAAACCCCATACACTGGCAAAAACCACCCCGGGACAAGCGGATGCGAATCGCAAGCTTAGGCCACGCCGTTTTCGCCGCAACCATGATCGCGCTGGGCATCCAGTGCTTGATCACCGGCCATTACGCCGCGCTCTGGCAACCGCTGGATCTCAGCGCGCCCGGCAACCCGTGGCTGCCTTATCTCTGCGCACTCGTTACGCTAGGTTGCGGCCTGGGCTTGCTTTGGCAGCGGGCGGAAGCCGCGCTCCTTTTGCTGCTGTATTTCCTTGCCTGGCTGTTGTTCTATCGAGCGCCGGACTTCTTTTCCGCCGCCTCCTCAGACCCTTGGTACGGCAGCACGGAATGCGCGGTCTACGTAGCGGCTGCGTGGGTATTGTTCTCATGGTTTTCTGCGAACTGGAAAGTCCCGCCTCCGCTTCGCTTCGCCACCGGCGAAACCGGTATACGCATTGCCAGAGTGCTTTACGCATTGGCGATGATTTATTTTGGCATGGGTCATTTCCGCTATTTCAAACAGACCGTTGTTCTGGTGCCTTCGTGGTTGCCATGGCACGTGGCATGGGCGGGCTTCACCGGCGCCGCCTATATCGCGGCAGGTATCGCGATGCTTATCGGCGTGTGCGCACGACTGGCCGCTACGCTCTCGGCATGGCAGATGGCCGCGTTCACGTTACTGGTGTGGGTGCCGATTTTGATCTCCGGCCCCACGATTTATCAAAGCAGCGAATTTGTGTGCTCATGCGTTTTGACCGCGAGCGGGTGGGTTGTCGCCAACTCTTATCGCACCATGCCATGGCTTGCGATCGGTAAGCGTTGATGCTGTTGGTTACGCCCCCAGCAAAAAAATATTTGGAGAGGGGATTAAACCCAGAAAGCCGTTGTCTTGACCTGAGCGGTACTCGGCCATCGGCGCATTTTTTTATAGGTTCGCCACCTATCGCCGACTTGAAGAAGCACACTTCTAATCGGTAAGTGCAACACGCCATGCAACCGAATTCGATCGGGGCGTATCTATGGGACCGATACCGCCATGTCGCGCGGTGACCCAGAGAGCATCCATCATGATCGACCGCACGTTTATCGTTCGGGCAACGACCCGCGCGCTTCGAATTATCCCCTTTTGCGCAACCGTTTCGCTGTTGTGTGCTGCCGCTCCATGCACGGCCGCGACACTCACGCATGCGCAGCTGCCCGATACGCCCGTGGGCAAGCTTGCCAATGAATTGATTCATCACGTCAACGCCGACAGTCCGGCACGCATTCGGCAATGGGCGCCTACCATCATGTCGGCTTCCGTCGCGGCGGACGACAAGGCGGCATTTGTCACCGATTTGACCTCGGCGGCACGCGATAGCGGCGGTGTAGACGTATTCGACGTGCGCACCGATCCGCAACAGCCGGGAATGCTCGAAGTCGCTGTCAAAGGCCGTCGCAACGCGCAAGCCGCGCTGTTCTGGCTGGCCGCCGACCCTGAGCATTCCGATAAGCTCGCGCAGGCGATGCTGGTTCCGATGGACGATCCGCTTTTTGACGGTTGGCCCAAGGGTCCGGTGTCGCATGCGGAGTTGGGGAAACAGATACACGCCGTATTGGACCAGCTGGTGCGTCAATCCGATTTTTCCGGTTGCGTGACTGTTTTCGATGGCGGCTCGACCGTGTTCGACGAGTGCCGAGGCCTTGCCGAGCGTAGCTTCAACGCGCCAGTCGATCACCAGACGAAGTTCCACATTGCTTCGGTCGGCAAGATGTTTACTGCGGTCGCCATCGCGCAACTGGTCGATGCCGGCAAGCTGTCGTGGAACGACACGCTGGCGAAATGGGTTCCGGAATATCCCGACCAGGCGACGGCGAAGAAGATCACGGTGTGGCAACTCCTGCACCACACGTCGGGCCTGGGCGATTTCATGGTGCCGGAATTTTTCGAGCACTCCCAGCGCTACGTCAATCCGGTGGATTATCTGGCGCTGATCGCCCGTCAACCCAAGATGAGCGAGCCGGGCAAAGGGTTGAGCTATAGCAACGCCGGTTATGTTCTGCTCGGTCGCATCATCGAAAACGTGTCCGGCGAAAATTACTTCGACTATATCCAGCACCACATCTTCCAACCCGCGCAGATGACATCCAGCGGGTTCGACAGCGAAGACGAAATCGTGCCCGGACTTGCGGTCGGCTACTACCACGACGATGGCGTGTTCTCCCGAACCTGGAAGGCGAACTGGGTGGAAGGCGTCTACAAGGGCAGTCCCGCGGGCGGCGGTTATTCCACCAATGCCGACCTGCTGCGGTTTGCCGCGGCCTTGCACGAAGGCAAGCTGATCAAGTCCGCCACGTTGGCGAAGATGTTCGACGACGAACTGCCCGCCGGTCCCGGTGCCATTGGAGCGGGAATCGACGAACGTGTCTTGCACGGCATCCACATCCGCGGCCATCAGGGCGGCATCGAAGGCACCACGGCAGACCTGGAAATGGTTTGGGAAACCGGCGCGGCCGTGGCCCTGACCAGCAACGAAGGGCAATCGCAACACTGGTTGCTGGCCGAGAAAATTGCCAACGTGCTTGCCGCCGAAGGTGCGAAAAACTGAGTTGCGCAAAGCGCGCTATGGAGATGGATGTATTGGGTCTCTTTAAGCGCAGGGCGACGCTACGCATCGACACATGCGGGCGTCGCCCGCGTCGCGGCTAGAGCAAACTATCAAGCGGAAGCTGACGTAGCACCGTTACCTCTACGCGTCGCTTGGCGGTTGCACCGGGCTCGCTCTGAAACGTAACGGGCTTGCCATTGTCCTCGGTCCGCCAGACAAGATTGTGGGAATTCGGATCGATCGCTACTTCAAACGCATTGGAAGGCTGCGTCGCGGTTCGGAAGAAATCGCCGATGGCGCGGGCCAGTCCTGGCGAATCCACGATAACGCCCATTTCCGTGTTGAGCAGCTTGGATCGTTGATCCATGTTGAGCGAGCCGATGAAGACCTCGCGCTCGTCCACGACAATGGTTTTGGCGTGGAGACTGACACCCGACGATTTGCCGGCGGATGTGGTTGGCTGACTCTGGCCAGGGGTCGGTTTGAGTTCGTAGAGCTGCACGCCGCCTTCGACCAGCGCCTTGCGATAGTGCACATAGCCCGCATGCGCCACCGGCTCGTCGGTAGAGGCGAGTGAGTTCGTCAGTATCTTGATGGACACGCCGCCCTGAGCCAGCGATACGAGGTGTTTCGTGCCGGCGTCGCCGGGTACGAAGTAAGGCGTTGTCGCAAGTATCTCGTGCTGGGCTCCGTCCAACATGGTTTTCAGCTGCGGGCCGATGCGCAACGCCGGCACGTCGCCGTCGGTCTCGATTTTCTCAGGCTGATCGGCCACGAACTTGGCGTCGCCCCAAAACCACGCGCCTCGTTTGTCGGCGGTCGGTCCGTTGGGCAATTCATCCAGCGCGGCCTGCGCATAGTCCGATTGCGCGAACGCCCGCACGTCTTTCTGCAGCATCAACCGCGCGGCAGCGAGGCGTTTGGCGGATTCCTCGGTTTTCTTGAGTCGGCTGAGCGGATAGGCGGCATCGCAATTCCAATAAGCGTCGAACGCGTTGGAAGCCTGCTGTACGACCGGGCCGATGGCCACCACGTCGAGGTCGCGAAAATGCGTGTTGTTGTCCGCATCAAAATAAGGATCGCCGATATTGCGACCGCCGATGACCGCCACGTTGTCATCGACGATAAATGCCTTGTTGTGCATGCGACGATTGAGGCGCCGCCATTCCAGCATGAACTGCGCGGCACGCGAAAGCAGTGTTGGATTTCGCGTCTGGAAGGGGTTGAAAAGCCGAATTTCGATATTCGGATGCGAGTTCAACGCCTCGAACAAATGATCCTTATCGTCGAAGTTGTCGTCGTCGATCAGCATTCGCACACGCACGCCGCGATCGGCAGCGGCCAGGAGATGCTGCATCATCAGATGCCCGGTCTTGTCGTTGGCGAATATGTAGTACTGCAAGTCGATCGAATGCGCCGCGTGATCGGCCAGCACCACCCGACTGAGTAGCGCGTTTGTGCTCAGCGTCAACAAGCGGAAGCCCGACTCGTTCGGATGCTTGTCCGCCTCCGCGTGGGTGTAGCGCCCCGATGCGGTATCGGCCGCCGGCGGCAGATGGTACGACGGCGGCTTCTCCGTGTTGGGTGGCAATGTGGAGCACGCCTGAAGGAGAGCGCAAAAGATTGTGAAGGCAAACACGACCACTGGACGATCTGTTCGCATGCTTACACCCTCCGATGGACCGGCCAACCCACAGCTTGCGGACCTCTCCCGCTTCGGTTGCATTATTTATTTAGCATAGCCAGGCCTTATCCTCGCTGACTGCCGGCGTGTGTCGCGAAGAGGAGGGCGCGCTTGTTGGCGAATAAAACCGATGTTTGCTTTCGATCAAGCTTTCAGTTCGTCAACGCGACCCATTAGCGGATTCGTCGCGCCTCCACTTTCCGTAATTTCGCCATCCAAGTCGCCTGAAAGTAACCCCAATAAGCCAGGCCAGTGCAAACCCGGCAATGGAGCCGATGCTCACGATTAAAATAGTGAGGCCCTCGCGATGAATGACAGGCTCCGACATCGGGGGTAAGTCGAGGTTGTGCGCCGATAGAAGTGGAACGGTTATGAAGACGATTCCCGTTGCGATGGCGCAAGCAAGGTTCCAGAGAATCGATTCAACCGATGACATGATTTGATCGGTGAAGTAGTTGCACACTGATACCGTAACCGTCGTCGTCAGCATGACGACGAAATACACGAAGAGCTCGACATGAGACATAACGGCGTCCTCGCTGCGTAAATCGCTACCCGCTACTTGATGGGCGTGAAGATGCCTGGGGCGTTTTTGACGTTTCCGCAGTTATCCATCCAAAAAGGTATTCATGGATCGAACTTTAGAGCGGCGTGGTGAATTTGATGTGGGCGGATGTGCTGGTGTTCGTGATCCCCAGAAAGAAACCAATGCGTTCAAAGCATTGGCCTGATTCTTTGGGGCACGGCTGAGGCCGCTTCTGGTCGGCGAAAAGACAAGTGGGCTGCAGAAATCTCCGGCGTGGGGCATGCCCGCGTGTTTGCCCGCAGAGCTGTCCAGCCCATTTGCTTGCCAGGGTCGGCGGTCATCCGGGCGGACATAACAACCACACAGGATTGCGAAATTTCACCGTCTCGCACAAGATTTGCCTACGCAACCAGGCACAAATCGTGGTTTCGGAAGATGCGCGCCACGCGTCGCAAAGGGTGCGAGAAATTTACTTCAGCAAACAGGCTCACTCAGGGGAAAAATTATGTCATTACGTAGGCTGTGGCTCTTGCCGCTGGTCATGTTGCTCGCAAGCTGCACGACAGCTCCGGTTATGAAAGATACCGCGACACTGCCGCCCGGGACCGGCATCATGGTCGCCAACGTGCTGGTAACGTCGGTGGGCGGCGTGCCGTATCCGCCACTCAGCATCAAACTCGACAAGCTCCATGGCATGTCGGCGTCGACGACGCTCAGTCTTCCACAACCGAACAATCTAATCGTGATCGCGCTGCCGGCGGGGGAATACAGCTGGACGGCTTTGGAGTTGGGAACGCATGGCGGTGGAGCGACCTTGTCGTACCACATGCCCTTTACCATCGAGCCCGGAAAAATCAACTATGTCGGCGACCTGCTGCTTACTCTGAACAGTTACCATAAAGCGGGCGGCTCACCGACTTACCGATTCCGTATCGCCGATCAATCCAACTACTGGTTCCCGATCGTCGCCAAATACTATCCCGAGCTGTCGCATGCCTATCCCACCGTCGTCCACTTGACGGAAGACCAGCGACTGATGAGCCAGATGCGTTAGCGAGGGCTTCGGCCGTCAATAAGCGGGGCAGCAGTAGCTGTTCCGCTTTGACGTATGCAATAGGAATGGGGATGGTGTCAGTGCGTGCATAGGGTGATGGAACCCATGTCCACCGTCGATCAAAGCGAAAACATAGCGGGAAAAGTTGCCTATTCAGGGGGTGAGGATGCTTCGGATGTGGCTGATTTCAGTCTTGACAGGGGCTGTCTTGTCGACGTCATTGCATGCGCAACAATCGGGTTCAACCACTTATCCGGCCGTCAACGACGCGTGTATAAAGCGATCCGGGCTGCAGCCCAATGGCGCGATGCTAGAGTGCAGGGCTAGCCTGGTTGCGCATGGCCAGCACGAAAACGCGTCAAATTCGATTGCTGTAGAAATACGAAGCGATGGCTCGCGCCATCTCCTTCATTCTGTCTTGAACGTATCAAACCTCAAAGGAAACTTTCTCCTGTGCTCTCCGCGGACACCGCAGCCAATTGTCGTGATCATTTTGCCAGCGGATGCCCGCCGTACCGTGGTTCAAGATTCGCTTCGGACCGTTCTGACGGATGCTAGCGATGCGGGCATGACGGACATCTTTATTCGCCAAACGAATGGGCACGAACCGACTATTGAGATCCATGTGCGTTGGATGCCACCTGACCCCGATGCCATCACGCGCCCTGGAGACCGGGGCCTTTTATGGCTAGGAGGCGAACTGAATAATGGCGATGCGGTAAGCATCGTCTGGCAAAGTCGTGCTTGCGTTGGAGCAAAGTTATCGTGATCTATGATCCAAGAGCGTCCGCTTCCGACTCGAAGCAGACAGCGTGAAATCAATCCAAGCCTTTAGCCAGATGACAGAAGACGATCGCACCAAGATAGTCCACGGCAGAACG
>DATJMR010000347.1:0-11965 GCA_035508595.1 Dyella sp. | reverse complement strand
ATCGGCTCGAAGGTGCTGGGGCTGCCGCCGGTGGCGCCTTCGTCTTCGTTGAGATTGTTCCACACCGTCTCGCTCTGCCACGTGGTGTTGGGACTGGTGTACACCTCCGTGCCGCCGACCGCGGTGACATATGCGGAACTGGCCGGCCAGCTTGGCGTGACACCGCCCGTGCCGCATTCATCGGCACCGGAGTCGCCCGCGGAAACGAAGAACGTTTGGCCCTGCGCGACCGCTTGCTTGAAGGTGGTGTCGTTCGATGCAGCGGCGCCGCCGGACTGCGCATCGGTTTCGCATTCGCCCAGCGAGACGTCGATGGCCTTGAGGAGGTTGTCCGATACGATCAGGTTGTAATCCGTTTGCAAGCTCGCATCGCTCAAGTCGGTAGCTACATAGAAGTAGTACTGCGACACGTTGGTGAAGGCGATGATGTCTTGGCTATCCAGATCCCATTCGCCGTCGCCACTGGTGTCGCTGCCGCTGGTATTGCCTTTGTACGTCACCGATACGTTCGGATACGTCGCCTTCAGGTCGCTTTTGATGTTGCTCATGTCGCCCTCGGCGACCGAGCCGATCGGCACGGACGTCACGTTCGCCATGCTGCTGGCGCCGTAGATCGACGGAAAATCCGAAGGCGCATGTCCTACCGCCGAGCCTGTCGCAAACGGTGTCACGTTATGTGCATGCACGATATTCGGATTGAGCCGCTTGGCGAACACATGCGCCAGATGCACGTTCTGCATGCCGAGCACCGCGTTGATGGTGCCTTGCAATCTGCTGGGAATCTGCACCGGGCTGTTGTTGGCGTACGCATCCCGACCATCCTGCGTTTTCACATGCACGAAGGTGGTGTTGAAAGCCGTCTGTGCGGTGTCGGCGCGACCGTCGGCTTCCACCAGCGCGCGATTGGGTGCGATTTTCACATTGCTAAAGCCGGCTTTGGTCAGATAATCGGCGACGGCTTGCGCCTGCTCCGCGGTAGGAGCGTATTGCGCGTTGAATTGCGCGGCGGTCAGCGGCTTGAAGCCGGGCTTGGCGATGTACTTGTCGAGCTGCTGCTCATGGCGCAGTTTCAGCGTGACGACAACATGCATCGGATGCGAAAAGGTCAAAGGGCCCACGACTTGATCGCCGCTGCGCAAGCTGGTGGCGGGATGAAGGTTGACCATGGCGACGACGGAACTGATCGCGCCGACGCTGCCTGTGTCCGCTAGCGGCGCCGCCTGCACGTAAGCAGCGTTGACCGCAACCAGACCCAAGGCAACCAGCATGGCCTTGTAACGAAAACGGCTAGACATATTTCACTCCCAGGAATGTTGAGGGCGCACGAACCCGCTGAGGTCGCACGTACCTCATGACAGTGACGTCGCGCACATACGCGACACGGATTGGAACAATGGATAGCCCCACGATCCCCGCGAGCCTCGGCGTGCTGCTGCTCCCCCTCGCTCCCTTTGCGTGCAGTGCCGAATGCGAACGCTCGAACGACGCATCCCCTTGCCACTGTGCGTCATCAAGGAATCACTCGCCGTCATCCTTGTGGCGAATGGCTTCGAAAGTATCCAGCGAAAAATATCGCGTCAATGGCAGTGCATCGCAAAAACCGCGCACACGGGAACTTCACGACGATTAATGGGTTTCTTCTATCGAACGCGTCGTTGCCAATGTCGTTTGTATGCAGTACGTACACGCGTCGCGCACGCTGAAAATCCTTGCGTATAAGCTTTTCCGATAGCGCGATACGAACGCGCGCGCTTTATCGTTCACGCGATATTCTCCTATTCGCTCGCTTCGGCGATAAACGGCGACAATCGCAGTGGCATTGCCTGACAGTTAGTCGCAAGCTTTCGTCTTGAAGCATGCACCGCGACTTCACATTTGCACGATCCAATCGTTCAAACGTTCGAGTGCGCTCGGTGAAAACACGACGACAAGCATGAACCTTCGCTAACGCACATGCGTCAATGCTCGATGCGCACACCGAGTTCGGCGAGCTTGCGCCATCCATCCGCCGTCGGTGACAGCGCGCGACTGCGTTGCGCATGTCGCAACCAGCCCGCGTCGAGCATGGCGCTGGTGATCGCAACGCCGAGCGGGCCGCCGAGATGGAGACGGCGTTCTGTCCAATCCAGGCAACCGCGTCCGCGCAAATGCAATAGCCGCTGCGTCGAAGCCGCCTGCCAGCCGGCTTGCTCCAACGCATCTGCCGCGGTGGGCAGCAGGCACATGCCGTCGCTTTCAGCACGCAGCCAACCGCGTTGCAGCCAGGCTTCGCAGAGCGCAACGCCCAACTGCCCAGCCAGATGGCGATAGCACGTACGCGCACGGCACAACGCGGTATCGCGTGGCCCCGCTTTAGGCGCGACGCGCGTGGCATGAGGCAGCGCCATCGCTTCCAGCCAGGCCGCCACGTCGTCGCTCGCCAGGCGGTAATAGCGGTGGCGGCCCTGCTCATGCAGGCCAAGCAGGCCGCCCTCCAGCAATCGCTTCAGATGCGCGCTGGCCGTGGCCGCACTGACACCGGCGACGTTCGCCAGCTCGCCTGCTGGACGCATGGTGCCGTCCATCAGCGCAAGCAGCATCGCGGCACGCGCCGGCTCGGCCAGCAGCGCGCCCAGTTCGGCCAACTGGTAATGGTTGAGTGGACTGACTTGGGTCATGCGTAAAGTCTAGTCCGCGGCGGCCTTCAACGTTTCGCTGGCGCTCGAAACGTGCGCGACGGGTTGCGCTTTCTCTTCGGCGGGACGGCGGCCTGTGCGTAATCGACCAATGCCGCCGCGAGGTGATCGTAGAGCGCGCGTATCAGTGCGCTGCGGCGCAGATCCTCATGCATGGCCAGCCATGTATCCATGTTCAGCTCGAAGCTATCCGCCAGCAACCGAACCAGGTTCGGATCGCGCTGCGCGATGCCGCTCTGGCAGATGCCGATGCCATAGCCGGCGCGCAGCATCGCCAGCAGGGCCAGATCGTTGTCGGTGCGCAATGCGAAATGTTCGCGCGTATACGGCAAACCGGCCGGCCGCATGCTGCGGATAAAAGGCGTTTCGCGATCGAAGCCGATCAGCGCGTGCGCGGTCAGATCTTCCATGGTCTTCGGGGTGCCGTGCGCTTTCAGATAGTGCTTGTGCGCATACATGCCCAACGCGATGTTGCCCATGCGCCGCGCCACCAGGGCCTCCTGCGCGGGACGGACCATGCGGACGGCGATGTCGGCATCGCGCCGCAGCAGGTTTTCCATCTGGTTCGACAGCGACAACTCGATCACCACGCCCGGATGACGCGCGCGAAACGCGGCAAGCATGGGCGGCAGCACCTCGACACCGATAACGTCGCTGGCGGTGACGCGCACCACGCCCGACATGGCATCGTGGCGGGTCGACGCGGCACGCCGCAACGCCGCCGATGCCGACGCCATGGCTTGCGCATGCGGTAACAGGCCCTGCGCGAGATCGGTCGGCGACAGCCCCTGGGGGGAACGTGCGAACAAGGAAACGCCGAGCGTTTCTTCCAGTTCCCGAATATGTCGCCCTAGGCTCGGCTGCGTCATGCCCAGCATGCGCGCGGCGCCGGACAGGCTGCCTTCGCGCATGACCGCGAGAAAAGATCGGTAAAGCTCCCAGCCGGGTTCACGGTTAGCCATACATATTTGTATAACAGATCAACGAAATTAGGCAATTTTCTTTTATCCGCGCGAACCCCAGAATTTGCCCAACTTCCACGGAGACACGGTCATGCGCACATCCCCCCTTGCATTGGTTATTGGCGCCAACGGCGGCATCGGCCGCGAAGCGTCTCTGGCGCTGAAGCGTCACGGCTGGCAGGTGCGGGCCCTGGTGCGCCATTTGCCCACCGAGCGCGACGGCATGGAATGGGTACAGGGCGACGCCATGCAGCGCGCCGACGTGCTCGCCGCGGCCAAAGGCGCGGACGTGATCGTGCACGCGGTGAATCCCCCCGGCTACAAGCAGTGGGACAAGCTGGTGCTGCCAATGTTGGACAACACCATCGAAGCGGCCAAGGCGACGGGCGCGCGTATCGTGCTGCCCGGCACGATCTACAACTTCGGCCCCGATGCGTTTCCGCTGCTGCGCGAAGATTCGCCGCAGCACCCGCTTACACGTAAAGGCGAAATCCGCGTCGAGATGGAGCGTCGCCTTGCCGACGCGGCGCACGCGGGCGTACGCACGCTGGTCCTGCGCTGTGGCGATTTCTTTGGCCCGCACGCCGGCAACAATTGGCTTTCGCAAGGGCTGCTCAGTGTCGGCAAACCGGTGAAAACGGTGCGCTATCCCGCCCAATACACGCATTCCCACGCATGGGCCTATCTGCCGGACGTGGCGGAAACGATGGTGCGCCTGCTCGAACGCGAACAAGATTTGAGCACGTTCGACGCGTTCAACTTCGGCGGCTACTGGCTGGATGGCCACGCGATGGCCGATGCGATACGCCATGCGACGGGCAATCCGCGTATCGCATTGCGCCATTTCCCCTGGTGGCTGATTACGCTGTTCGCACCGTTCGTCGAAACGCTGCGCGAGACGCGCAAGATGCGCTACTTGTGGAAGACGTCGCTTCGGCTTGACGACACGAAGCTTGTGGCGTTTCTGGGCGGGAAGCCGTATACGCCGCTTGACCAAGCGCTACGCACGACGCTGACAGGGCTTGGATGCATGGAGATCGACCAGCTACAGCACAAAGCAGCTCTGTAACGGCACGTGCTTGCGCAGGTCCCTAGAATTTCCTCGCACTCTTTTTTCGCTCGTCATTCCGGCGCAGGCCGGAATCCAGTTTCAATACACAGTGCGAAGCACTCGAAAGCGGCTTTGCGTCCTTCAGACGCTGATTTGAACTGGATTCCGGCCTGCGCCGGAATGACAACCGCTCAAGACAGGCCTTATTAAAAAATGCGCGAAGCGTGATCACACGCTTTCGCGCATTTTCCTATTTATCAGTGAGCATCGCCCGACAGACAGTTGCACGACACTGTGCAATGGTCCGCAAGTCGGGCGTGCCTATCGCCAACAGGAATGCAACACGCCCGACGTATGTAGTGAAGCGCGGACCGCTGAGCACCACCTCAACGGCCCGCTGACCACAACCAGCTAACACGGAGTTGATTATGGCTGCGCCTGATCATACGGCACCTGCGCGCCAACGCGCGCCCTTTCTGCCAACCCCCACGCGCTTCACCGCTACGCTGCTTGCGTGGCGTCAGGCGATTACGGGCACTTAGTCGAATAGCGCTGTACGACTATTCTGATTTCGAAGCAGGCTTTGTTCTGCGCCCGTCACGCCGCGTGCAATGCGCGGCGTGATCTAACACGTCTGGATTTCAAACTATGAACGATTCATTTCTTTCCGAGCCGGCCTTCATGCTACCCGTGGAGGGTTGCCTGAAACTGCACACGACGCACGATCATCTGTCGCTGTTCGCGACACTGTTCGCCGGAACGAATTCGAACGACGACACCTTGCTGCGGCTCAACCGACTTCATCTGGCCGCATGCTTTGAGCACTATGCCGCGGAGGTGGAAGCGGTGTTGGAGATGATGACGAAAGGAGCGCGCATGTCGCGTGAGATGCATTGAGCACGGCAGGCAAGCTGGGGTGAAGACCCCAGCACGCCGCCTGCACCGCATCAAACGCGCGGGAGTTTGCACCTTAGCCTGCGCTTCACGTTCCTCGCGGCTTCGCGCGATGCGTGGGCGTGGCCGTCCATGGATCATCCGGCCACGGATGCTTGGGATAACGGCCTTTCAATTCTTTCTTGACTTCCGGGTAGGTGCGCTCCCAAAAACCCTTCAGATCTTGCGTCACTTGAATGGGACGCCCCGCGGGAGAAAGCAGGTGCAAGGTGACCGGAACGCGGCCATTCGCCACGCGCGGCGTGTCGGCCAAACCGAACAGTTCTTGCAGCTTGACGGCCAATACCGGCGCTTCTCCCGGACTGTATTCGAGACGACGCGTTTGACCGCTCGGAACGGTGAGGCTGTCGGGTGCTTGCGCATCCAAGTGTTTGCGTTGCTCGTAGTCGAACAAGGCAGTAAGCGCTTGCGAAAGATCTTCTTCCGATAACGCATCGAGCTTGCGCTTGTTTTGCAGATAGGGCGCGAGCCATTCTTCCAACGTTTCGAGCAAGCGGTTGTCCGAGACATCCGGCAAACCAAGTTCCGGCACCCATTCGCGCAACGATTGCATGCGCAAGCGCAGACGCCTTGCGTGCTCACTCCACGGCAAGGCATCCAGGCCGCGTTGGCGAATGGCAGCCAGCAGCGCGGGAACGGCATCTTCGGGCAAGACCGGAACACTGCGCCGCTCCAGCACAATCGCGCCGAAGCGACGCTCTTCGAAGGCCTCTACGACAGCGCGCTCATCGTTCCAACGCACGTTGCGCATGCGCTGAAATTGATCTGGATAATCCTGCTCCAGCACACGTGGATCGAAAGGTGTAGCGGAAAGCATCAAGCTATCGCGGGTCTCGTGCCTCAAATCCAGCACAACCAGCCACGGTTCGCCCATCAGCGCTGTCTGCTCGTGCAAGCGCGCGCCGCGTCCGTTGGCCAACGTGTAGCGCAAGGGATTGTTTTCGTCCTGTCGCGCGATGCGATCGGGAAACGCGTGGATCAGCAAATCGCCCACAGCATGGCTATCGGGCACTCCGCTCGCCGCGCTGCGTACGTTCAAACGCTGCCGCCAGCCTTTGCTGGCTTGCTCGATGGCTGCTAACGCTCCCGCGTCGGCACCCTGACTGGAGCCGGTCGCACTGCGCCGATCACGCCACGCATGCAGCGCGGCAACGCGCACGCGAAAGTCATCGCTGCGCGCCTGCGCGCCGCGCATTGGCGAGCGTGCATCCATCAGCGCGAGCAGATCCGCAATAAGAGCATGTAACGTTTCGGGCGCACGCGCCGCAGCGGCGCCAAGACGCGGCGTGGCACCCAATTCGAGCATGCGACGCCCGAGCGCGGTAATACGCTGCTGTGCATCGAGCGCGCCAAGGCGTGCGAGCAAGTCGCGCGCTTGCGCAAGCGCACCGCTGGGCGGTTGATCGAGCCATGGCAGCTGAGCGCTACCCCACGCAGCCAGTTCCAACGCGAGGCCTGACAATTCCGCTTGCGCAATTTCAGCGGTGCGCGATGCATCGAGTCGCCGACTTTGCGGCCATAAGCGATATGCCACGCCCTCGGCCACGCGTCCCGCGCGACCTGCACGCTGATCGGCGGAAGCTTGCGAGATGTTGACCGTCTCCAATCGCGTAAAGCCGGAATTGGGATCGAAGCGCGGCTCACGCGCGAGGCCGGCGTCGATTACCACGCGAATGCCGGGCAACGTGATGCTGGATTCAGCCACGTTGGTCGCCAACACCACGCGTCGCATGCCCTCTTCCGCGGGTGCCAGGGCGAGCTGCTGCTCGGCCAGCGAAAGTTCGCCGTGCAACGCAACAACATCGAGATCATCGCGCTGCACCACTTGCGCCAGCATGCCTTGCACGCGCGCGATCTCTCGACGGCCTGGCAAAAAGGTGAGCACGTCGCCATCGTTTTCTTCCAGCGCTTGTCGCACGACACGCACGAGATGTTGCTCGACGCTTTCTTGAGTACGCGCAGGCGGATAGTCGATGCGAACCGGATAACTGCGCCCCGGGCTGCTCAAGCGCGGCGCATCCAACCACTGCGCAATGCGTTCGCCGTCGAGTGTGGCGGACATCACCACCAGACGCAGATCCGGTCGCAATGTATTTTGAATATCCAGCGCAAGTGCGGCGCCCAGATCGCCCGCCAGATGGCGCTCATGAAATTCGTCGAACAGAATAGCGCCGATGCCCGTGAGTTCCGGATCGGCTTGAATCAGCCGCGTGAGAATGCCTTCCGTCACCACTTCGATGCGCGTGGCCGCGCTGACTTTCGATTCGAAGCGAATGCGATAACCCACTGTCTGGCCGACTTGCTCGCCCAGTTGCTGCGCCATGAACTGCGCCGCCGCGCGCGCCGCGATACGACGCGGTTCCAGCATCACGATCTTTTTGCCTTCGAGCCACGCTTCGTTGCTTAACGCCAACGGCACCTGCGTGGTTTTGCCGGCACCGGGCGGGGCTTCCAGCACCAGCCTGGTCCTGGAGGCCAGTAACGTTTTTATCTCCGGAAGCAGCGGAGCAATGGGAAATATCGGCGCAGTCATGCGCCGATGATAACGGCTGACTTGTCGCGCCGAGATCCCACCTAGGAAGCTCCTCCTTCACGGACAGAAGGAGGAGCCGGCTTGGCATTTATCGCCGCAGCGGATATTCCACCGGCGGAGCCTTCTCGCCGTGCAACGGTGCGAGCGACTGGAATTTCTCCTGGTACTCGTCGGTAATCTGCTTGGCTTCGTCGCTGCTGGTAATCACCCGCGGGGTGATCAACACGATCAGCTCCTGGCGCGTCTTGTTCTTACTGGTGCTGCCGAACAGCTTACCCAGAATGGGAATACGGCTCAGCCCCGGCACGCCCGAGTTTTGATCGGTATTGGTCTGCGAAATAAGACCACCCAATAGCACCGTCTGTCCGTTCTGCACGCCGAGCTGGGTGGCGATCTGGCGCTGCTGGATCGTGTAATTGCCTTGCGAATTCGCAGTGACAGCCGTGCTGACCTGCTGATCGATATTGAGATAGACCAAGCCACCTGGGTTCACGCGCGGCTGCACGTCGAGAATGATGCCGGTAGGGATGTATTGCACCTCGCCGACGGTGGTTCCAGTGCCGGTACCCAGGCCGGTGTAATAGGTCTGGTTTACGGGTATCTGGTCGCCCACCTGGATATGCGCGACCTGATTGTTGAGTACAACCAGCGACGGTGCAGATAGCGTCTTGGTATTTTGGTTGGTTTCCAGCGCGTTGACCGCGACCTGGAATTTTCCGTTCGAGCTCAGGAAGGAATAGAAGAACGGCTGCCCACTATAGGTGTTGGTGGAAGTGCTGTTGCTGTTGATACCGCCTCCCAGGCCGATCATGCGATGCGCATATTGGTTACCGGGTGTGATGGTGCCGTTGTTGTCGGTGGATCCGGCCAGTCCTTGCAGATACCACTGCACACCAAACTGAAAGTCGCCCGTGAGATCCACCTCGAACACCTTCGTTTCGATCTGCACCTGCAGCGGCGGCAGGTCAAGCTGCCTGATGACACCCAACATCTCTTGCCACTGTGCGGGACGCGCGCGCACCAGCAATTGGTTATTCGCACTCACCGAGCCGATACGGATGCTGCCGTCTTTCGAGCTATAGCCTTGATCCTGATTTTGCGAATTGGACAGCCCGCCATTCATGCCGACGCCGTTGACGGCCGTGCCGCCACCGATACCGCCCACGCTCGAGGACGACGAACCAAGGCCGCCGCTCGAAAACGACGAACCCGTACCGGTGCCGCCCAGGCCACCGGAGGAAAGACCGCCGGAAGAAAGTCCGCCGCTGCTGCCGGTGGTGGAACTGCCGAAGCTACCCGCCGTGCTGCCCATGCCGCCGCTATTGCCGCTGGCGTTGTTGCCAACACCCAGCGTGGTAGCCCCCCCCGCACCGGGCGCAACGCTGCCGCCGCGATCGGAGCCACCGCCACCATTGTCGGTGTAGATCTGCGCAAGGTAATGCGCCATGTCCGCCGCACCGATATTGCGCACATCGTACACGTACAGCTGTGGCTCGTTTCCACCGCCCAGGTCGATCTTGGCGATCCAATCGCCCACTTCGTTGACATAGCTCGGCTGCGTGCTGATCACCACCAGCGCGTTGGTGCGCTTGATCGGAATGAAGCGCAGCATGCCGGCCAGCGGCGTATCGCCTTTCGGACCGAACATGCTATCGAGCTGCGGCATCAGATCTTCCACCGTGGCGTGCTGCAGATTGAACACGCCCACCGACATGCCGCGCAGCCAGTCCACATCGAAGGTATGGATGGTGCGGTTGTAGTTGGCGATTTCATCCGGCGTGCCGGACACCACGATGACGTTGCGTGCGTTGTCCACCAGCAGAATCGAATCGGGCCGCGCGAACGGCTTCAGCAGCTTCTGCATCTGGTCGGCGGCGATGTAATGCAGCGGGAACAGCCGCGCCTGCGTGCCGCCTTCCGGCGCCGTCGCGCCGAGGCTCGGCGCGATGTTGCCTGCCACGGCATCTTTTTCCGGCATCACCACGTAGCGACCGTCGGTTTTCACCAGTGAGTTGTGCGTCCACGACAGCAGCGTTTCCAGGATCGGCATGGCCTGGCTGCTGTCCACCGGCTCGGAGGTGGAGAAAGAGATGTTGCCTTGCACGCCGGGCACGATGGTGTAGTTCTCGTGCAAGAGATCGCCGAGGATGGCCTTCACCACCGCCTGCACCGGCTGGTTTTCGAAGTTGAAGGTCACGGCGCCGGCGCCGGACGCTGCACGATGAGGTGTCGCAAGCGCGGTCGGCTGCACGAATTGACCCGTGCCGCGCACGACGCTGGCCACGGCGGGTGCGGGCTGACTATTGTTGAGATTGTTGTTCAGCGGCTCGGGCTTGGGCGCGGGCTTTTCCGTGCCGGCGATCGCTTCGCGTTCCAGCTCGTGATTGTCCGATTGCACCAGCGGCTTGTTGGCCGCACAACCGCTCAGGAAGACCGTCAGCGCGATCACGCCGATAAGCAGGCCATTGCGTGGATGAGGTGTGCGCATGTGTGACATGTATCAGTGTTCTCCCTGATTCCCGTTTTGCTGCTGGGAACGCTGCTTAAGAATGGCCGCCCTGAGTTTCTGTAACCGCTCCGACTGCGCGTTGTTCGGTGGGGGCGGCATGGGACCTTGACGCATGCCTCCACTGGGCGTTGGCGGCTCCGGCGGAATCATGGGTATCGCTCCCTCCCGCATTGAATTGGGTGCCGGCTGCCGCTGAGGCGACTGCTGCTGATCTATAGGAGCGCCAGCAGGCAGCTTCAGTTCCGTCCGTCCGCTGGGTGAGGCAAAGATGGCCGAGCGCGGAAGCACCTGGATGAGCTTCCAATTGCTGTCCGGCAGCGTCGCTCCCTCGCGCACGCTTACTTGCTGAGTCGTATCGTCGGGCTTGCCGTTGGTCGGACCCAGCAAGGCCATATGCAGGGTGGGTGTCAGAATGATGCCCGTAAGCTGCAGATCGCCCAGGCTAACACCTTCGGTGCCGCCGCCGCTGGTGACGATCGGCTTGCGGTCGGCGCTGAACAGGGGGTGGTCCCATACCCTGGCATAGGTCGGCAGCGGCGGCGGTACCGGCAACGTCACCGCGCGCGCGGTGGGCAGCGGGGGGGCGGGACGCGGGGGATCCCAGCTCACGCTGCGCCCCGCGCCAAAAAGCAGGGACAAAAGCGCGACACCGAGCACCGCCACGGCGATGCCGAGCATGGGCGTAAGGCTACGCTGCGAGGCGGCGTTCATTCGTCCTCGCCTCCCGGTGGTTGCCCATTCGGCGGGCTTGCAGCGCCCGGCGCGGTATGCACGTAACCGGCGAGAGTGAATTGCACTTCCAGCGGCGCGACGTTCTTTTGCGCATTCACCAGCGGGTTGCGGTACACGCTGAAATCCTGCACGAACAAGTAGGGCTTGCCCTTTTCCAGCGTGTAAAGCAGCCCGATCAGCGGCTGCATGTCGCAATGCAGGCTGATGCTGACCACGACTTTTTGATAGGGATCGTTCGACGTGGCGCCTGGGTTGTTGACCGGCATTTTCTGACTGACTTCGCAGCTGCCTTCTTGCGCGTGCGCCGCCGCATCGTCCACCACGCGCTGCATCAACGCCGCCGACGCGGCATTCGGGTCGCTCTCCGGCAGAAAGGTGCTGCTGTCGGTTTGATTGCGCCCCAGCTGCGCGATCCGATTTTGCAGTTGCGGCTTCTCGGCAATGGCAGCGGCGAAGCGGCTTTGCGTATCGCGCAGATCGTCCATCTGACTGTCGATGTCGCGCAACGGCGCGACAAACCACCAATGCAGCAACAGGAAATACGCCAGC
>DATJMR010000346.1:0-6521 GCA_035508595.1 Dyella sp. | reverse complement strand
ATCGCCAGGCGGTCGAAGGTTTCGCCTTCGGACAGGCCGATATCCTTCAGACCTTTCTTGAGGTCGTCGGTCTTGATGTCGCTGTTGCCGCGAATGGTAAGTTTGGCGATCGACGGCCGCTCCACCACTTTGATCACCAGGATGTCGCCGTCGCGCTCCAGTTCCACATCGCTGAAGAACTTGGTGTTGTACAGCGCGCGAATGGCTTGCTGTGCTTCTTCGGTGGTAAGGCGATCGCCTTTGTTGACGGGCAGGTAGTTGAACACCGTGCCGGCGGAGATGCGATTCAGACCTTCGATGCGGATGTCGGAAACGACGAAAGGTTCAAGCGCGAGAACGCTCGTGGAAAGGGAGGCCAGCAGGATCAGGGCGGCGATACGCTTCATCGTCGATTCCGTTGTGTTATTCGGACGAGGCGGTCATACGGCCGCTCCGTTGCATTTTTTCCAAAGCCGAAATCATCCCGGCCTGTTTATTTTTTTGCTGTTGCGCTTCGTGCTGCCGGCGAAAGAGCACCGGAAGCCGCGCCACTGCGGGTGGTTTGCCACGCGGTAAGGAGGCCGCGGCCAGCGTTCAACCAGAGGTTGTCGGCGGCGCGCATCCAACTCACGAGGGCAGGATGATGCGATGGATGTCGTTGTAGAACGCCAGCCCCATCAGCGTGCATAGCAAGGCGATGCCCACGTACTGGCCCGCGATCATGGTCCGCTCGCTGACTGGGCTGCCTTTGATCAGCTCGATAAGGTAATACAGCAGATGGCCGCCATCCAAGACCGGGATGGGCAATAGGTTGATGATCGCCAGGCTCAGCGACACCAGGCCGAGAAACTCCAGGAAGCGATCCAGGCCCATTTGCGCCGCGGCATTGGCCACTTGGGCGATGCCGATCACGCCGGAAATGTTCCGGGTGGATGCTTCGCCCGTAATCATCTTGCTGACCATGGTGAAGGTGTCGGTGGTGCGCTGCCAGGTCAGGGTGAGCGATTCGACCAAGGCCTTGCCTGCGCCGTAACGCTGGATGGCCAATTCGGAGATGGGGGGTCGTACGCCGATCACCCACTGCGGCGGGTTGTTTTCCACCGATTGCATTCGCGCCGTGATCACGAAGGTCATCGGGGTGCCATGGCGATCCACTTTTACCGACAACGTCGGCGACTTCGATGCCGACGCCACGATCTGCTTGCCGAGGTCGTTGAAATCCTTCACGGCGTTGCCGTCGATGCTGAGGATTCGGTCACCCGACTGCAGACCCGCCAAAGCGGCCGGGTCGCCGGGCTCGACGATCGCCGCGATAGCCGGAGCAGGGGCAAGTTCCAGCCCCAGCTTATCCATGTACTGCCCGATGTCTTCGCCCGCCGGCAAACGATTGAGCGGCAGCACGAGCGAGCGCTGCGATCCATCCGTGCCGCGCACGGTGACGGCCAGCGGAGTGCGGCCCAATAGCGCATTGGCGATGGTGTCGAACGATCCGCTCCAGGTCGTCACCGTCTCGCCGCCTACGGTGAGCAACCGATCGCCCGGTTGAATGCCTGCTTGGGCGGCCAGGCTTTGCGGCGTGGCGGTTACGATGGGCGCGTAATCGGTGCGGCCCAGCATAAACATCAACCAGAACGCCGCGATCGTAAAGATGATGTTGAAACCGGGGCCTGCGGCGACAATGGCAATGCGCTTCCAGATCGATTGCGCGGTGAACTCTTGATGGCGCAGCACCGGATCGACGTCGCCTTCGCGCGCGTCGAGCATTTTGACGTAGCCACCTAGCGGAATGGCGGCGATTTGATACTCGGTGCCGTCGCGGCCGATGCGCTTCCAGACGGAGCGTCCGAAGCCGATCGAGAAGCGCAACACTTTCACGCCGCAGCGGCGTGCGACCCAGTAGTGTCCGAATTCGTGAAAGGTCACCAGCACGCCAAGCGTGACAAGCAGCCAAAACACCGAGCCAAGGAAGGGATTCATCAAAGCAGGTACGTCTCTCAGGAACTCAAAGCTTATCAGCAAGCGCCGCGAAGTACCCGTCAGGCGGCTTACTTTGCCGCCTGCGGGCGTTCGCACGGATTCTGGTTATCGACCACAGCCGGGGTTGTCAGTTCCGTAGCCGCAGCAGGAAGGGCGCGGGTGTCTCAGAGGCCCAGCAACAACTTTCCGAGCGCAAACACGGGCAGGGCGGCAAACACGCTGTCCAGGCGGTCCAAGAGGCCGCCGTGGCCCGGAAAGAGCGCACCGGAATCCTTTACGTTCGCGTGGCGCTTCATCAGGCTCTCCAGCAGGTCGCCGACAATGGAACTGGCGACCGTGACCAGGGTGACCACGATAAGCCCCACCAGCCGCAGGTCGCGCACCCCGAGCAGCCATCCGGCCACGCCCGCCACGGCCGCGCTGGTGGCAAAGGCGCCGTAAACGCCCGCCCAGGTTTTGCCGGGGCTGATCTGCGGCGCCAGTTTGCGTTTGCCAAAATAACTGCCGGCGAAGTAGGCGCCTGTGTCGGCGGCCCACACCAAAAGGATGGCCAGAAACGTCCAGACATGGCCGTGCGGTTCGCTGCCGTGAATGTTCAGGCCCGCCACCCAGGCTGGAAAAACCACGAATGCGCCGGCCAGCAACTTGAGGTTGCGATTTTCCGGCGTAGGGGCGGCAGCGAAAGCGAAGTTGCGAAGCCACAGGCAGGCCAAGACCCACCATGCGACGCCGACCGCAATAAGCGCAGGCCAGAGCCATGGGACGGTGCGATACCACCAAAGCGCGATGAAGACGAACAGCACGATGCCGAGCATCGCGCCGCGCATGCTGCGATTCGTCATGCCGGACAACCTTGTCCATTCCCACGAGGCCGCGAGAAATGCGATAGCCAGCAAGCATGCGAACAGGCTCGTTGGCGTCAAAAGGATCAGCAGGATCGCTAATGGCGCGAGAATCAGGGCGGTAAGAACACGCTGTCGCAACATGGGTGTTCCTAATGCCTGTTTGCGTGGGCGATACGATCGCGGTTGCGGGTGTACCGAGCCGGGATTTCATTCTGTGGCATAGCAGCGCGCACGGTTTGGCGGCTCCTTGCTGCGTGAGCAAAAGGATCGGTCGAGGGCTTGGCCGGGATCGAAGCCGGGTTCAACGTACCGCTGCCTGGGTGACTTGCTCGCCCGTGCGGCCGAAGCGGCGTTCGCGACGGGCAAAATCGTTGATGGCCGATTGCAGTGCGGCTTGGTTGAAGTCGGGCCACAACGTTTCGGTGAAGTACAGCTCCGCGTAGGCGAGCTGCCACAACAGGAAATTGCTGATGCGATGATCGCCGCCGGTGCGGATGAAAAGATCCAGCGGCGGCAGTTCGGACAAGCTGGTCCAGCGATCGAAGGTCGTTTCGTCGACGGCATCCGGCGACAGTTCGCCGTTGGCGACGGCTTTGGCGATCTTGCGCGCCGCTTCCACGATGTCCCAGCGTCCCCCGTAATTCACCGCCACATTCATCTGCAGCTTGGTGTTGCCGCAGGTGCGTTGCATGGCTTCGACCATGCGCTTTTGCAGCGCCTTGTCGAAGGCGCTCAGATCGCCGATGAAACGCAGGCGCACACCGTTTTCATGCAGTTCGTCGACCTCTTTGTCCAGCGCGCGCATGAACAAATCCAGCAATGCGCCGACTTCTTCCGCAGGCCGCTGCCAGTTTTCGCTGGAAAAGGCGAACAGGGTCAGCGCTTCCACACCTTGCCGCAGGCAGCCTTCCACCACTTCGCGTACGGCTTTGCGGCCCGCGTTATGGCCGAAGCTGCGCGGACGATGGCGCGCTTTCGCCCAGCGGCCGTTGCCATCCATCACGATGCCGATGTGGCGTGGTGCGTAGTTGTGCGTGGTCGTGGTCATCAATGCAGATTAACGGTGGCGATGGCACCTGCCTCGGTGGAACGCATGCTAAAAGAGTGTTTGTCAGGGAAAGGCCATTTGCCGGTCTCTTCCTGGCCCTTTGAAGCGAGAAGGGTGGCGGAAGCCGGGCCAATGCGACAAGTCGATCCGTAGCCCCCAAGGTGGCGGCGGTTGTGCGAGATGGCCCCCTTCACCCCTCTTTGCCTCTCCGTCATGTTTGGTGGACGGCGTAATCGTGATTTTGTTCCGCGTACCGGATGGCCTTACATGGCCATCAATTCTTCTTCTTTCGCCTTCGCCAGCTGGTCGACTTCCTTGACGAAGCGGTCGGTGATCTTCTGGATTTCTTCGTCCGCCCGGCGTTCTTCGTCCTCGGTAATCTTCTTTTCCTTGAGGAGGTCTTTGACGTGCTGCAACGCGTCGCGGCGCACGTTACGGATGGCGATCTTCGCATTTTCGCCTTCGTGCGATACGTGCTTGGCCAGCTCGCGGCGGCGCTCTTCGGTGAGCGGCGGCATGTTAAGGCGAATGACGGTACCGGCCGTGGTCGGCGTGATGCCTAAATCGGAGGCCAGCAGGGCCTTTTCGATCGGAGCGACCATGGTCTTTTCAAACGGTGTGATGACGATGGAGCGTCCATCGGCCAGCGAGATCGAAGCCACCTGGTTCAACGGCATATCGGAGCCGTAATAGGGGACTTTGATGCTGTCCACCAGCGTGGTGCTCGCGCGACCGGTGCGCAAGCGGGACAAATCGTGCTTGAGGGCATCGATGCTCTTGCCCATGCGGGTCTGGGCATCGTGTTTGATGTCGTTGAGCATGTGAAATCACCCGTTGGCGTGCAAGCCGTCAAGTATAGCAGGGGGTCAAGGGCTGGATCAGGGGCGGCCCATGGACGTAAGGAGTACGGCGGTTAGGCCATCTTCAACATGCCATGGCCCGCCCGACCAGGCTCCGAAGCGAAAGGGCACAGACTGTGTTGCTCGCCTGCGCACCCGCCTCATTCGATTCAGCTGGCGTCGACCAGCGTGCCCACCGGTTCGCCGTGCATGATGCGCATCAGATTGCCGGGTACGGTCATGTCATAAATGCGCAACGGCATGCCGTGATCGCGGCATAGGGCGATGGCGGCGGTGTCCATCACGGCCAGCTTGCGTTCGATCACCTGGTCATAGGTGAGTCGTTCGAAACGCTTGGCATCGTGGTGCTTGGCGGGGTCAGCGCTGTAGACGCCATCGACCTTCGTGGCCTTGAGCAAGAGATCGGCGCTTACCTCGACGGCGCGCAGCGCGGCGGCCGAATCGGTGGTGAAGAAAGGGTTGCCGGTTCCCGCCGCAAACAACGCGATGCGGCCTTTTTCGATGTGGCGGATAGCGCGGCGACGGATAAAGTCTTCGGCGACGTCGTGGATTTGAATGGCGCTCATCACGCGGGCGTAGCCGCCGCGTTTTTCGATGGCATCCTGCATCGCCAGCGCGTTCATCACGGTGGCGAGCATGCCCATGTGATCGCCGGTGACGCGATCCATGCCCGATGCAGCCAAACCCGCGCCGCGAAAGATGTTGCCGCCGCCGATCACTACGCCGATCTGCAGGCCGGCTTTCTGTACTTCGATGATTTCGTCGGCTAACCGACCGATCACTTTGGGATCGATGCCGTAATCGGCTTCGCCCATCAATGCTTCGCCGGAGAGTTTGAGCAAGATGCGTCGATACTTTAACTGGTCGCTCATGAGGTCTCCGGATGGGTGGTGAAACGCTGAAAACGATCGTACAGATCGCTTTCGGATCGCCGATAAGGCGAAGGTCTGCCGTTGGCGAGCGGTACTTAAGGCATGCCGCCTAGGGATACCTCAAGCAAAACGACCGCATTGTAGCGGACGTCACCGCAGACGTCAGCGCGTCATACTTCTATGCTTCACACCGTAGTCACAAGCGGAGCTCGTCATGCAGCACACCATCGCCGCCATTGCACTGTTGGTGCGTGATTACGACGAGGCGATCGCGTTCTTTACCGAGTGCCTGGATTTTGAATTGGTCGAGGACACACCGCTGGGCGGCGGCAAGCGCTGGGTATTGGTGTCGCCACCTGGCGCACGCGAGACGCGCCTGCTGCTTGCGCAGGCGAGCACGTCCGCGCAAGACGTGTGCATAGGGGAGCAGGCAGGCGGGCGGGTTTTCCTGTTTCTGCACGTCGACGACTTCTATGCGCGTTATGAAGCGATGCGCTCGCGCGGCGTACGTTTTCTCGAGCGACCGCGCGAAGAACCGTATGGAACGGTAGCGGTTTTCGAGGATTTGTACGGCAACAAATGGGATTTGCTGCAGCCGCGAGTGCAACCGTCTTCGAATACCGTTTCCATCGAGCGCGCAACGAAGCGGAAAGATTGAAACAAAAAAGGCCGCGGTTACCCGCGGCCTTTCGTACAAGCTGCGGCGATGGCTTATGCCAGGCCGGCCTGCTTCATCACTTCGGCGGCGAAATCCTCTTCCACCTTCTCGATGCCTTCGCCCACGACCAGGCGGGCAACGGAAACGACATCGGCGCCTTCCTTCTTCAGGGTATCGCCGACGGTGACGTTGGTGTCCAGCACGTAGGCCTGGCCGAGCAGGGTGACCTCGGAGATGATCTTGGCGACCTTGCCGCCGACGATCTTTTCCAGGATTTCTGCA
>DATJMR010000345.1:0-9607 GCA_035508595.1 Dyella sp. | reverse complement strand
GCCGTAACTGCTGCCAATCGTCACCGTATAGGTGGCGCCGTTGTTGGCAGCCGTGGTGACCGGCGTGGTGTAGGTCGCGCTGGTGGCACCGGCAATCGGGCCGTTCGCGTCAGACCACTGATAGCTGAGCGTGCCGGAACCTGCGGCCACCACACTGAAGGTTGCGGTGTAGCCGGACGTGGTCGCTTCATTCACCGGCGGCACGATGATCACCGGTGCCTGCGATTGGGCCGGAGCCGGCGGCGCTACCGACGCCAGCGTCACGCTGCCGCTCTCGAGCCCCGGCGCCGTCGCCGTCACCGTCACGGTGCCGGGTACGAAGGTGCTGCGCAGCGCGATCTTCTGCAGACCGCCTTCAAAGTTCAGCTCCGGATCGCCGGGTGAATGGAAGAAGGCATACGGCACGCCTTGGATCACTGTGCTGTGCGCTTGCGAATACGCGTCCTGGTAGTAACTGGTCCACGAGGGATCGGCGACCAGCTGCTGCGTGCCGCCCATGTAAGTGGCCGGCCCCGTCACGGAGAACGTCACGTTGTCCGCCGCGGTCGGCACCAGGTTGCCGTCGGCGTCTTCCACTTCCGCCACCACGAAGGCGGCATCCGAACCATTGGCGGTCCACTGGAAACTCGAACCATCCGGCTTGGTGACATCGGGCACCACGCTGAGCACGATTTTCGCTTCCGCACCGGCCGTGGTGCGCGTATCGCTGGCGCCCGCCACCGGATTGCCATTGCCATCCAGGCATTGCGCGGTGACCGTGCCAGGCGCCCAGTTCACCATCCAGTGCACCTGGCCCGGCATGACGGTCGTGCTCTGCGTCAGGTTGGCACTCGAATCAATATTCCACGGGTTGGGCACCTGGTCCGCCAGCAAGGCGCCGGTCACCGGATCGTTAGGCTTGCCGTTGATCAGCAGGCGCACCGACGGACAGTTGCTGAAAGCATTCTCTTGAATCGGCGTGCCCGCGGTGTACTCGTACGCGCGGTTCCAGTGATGCGCCAGGTGCACCACCGGCTCGACCGTATAAGGAATCCAGTTGGCCTGGTAGATGTAGTAGAGCAAGCGCGGGAAGCGATTCGCATCGGTATCGGAATAACCCAGCGAACGCACGAAGTTCACCATGTTGGGCTGGTTCTGGTATTCCGCCCACAGGCTCACTTCACCCGGCGATTCGGCGAAATACCACTGCGCCATGCCAAACGCATTGGCAGCCCTGCCCCGGCGCCAGTCGTCCAGGTACGGCGCGGCAAAGGCCAGCTCATAGTCATAAGCCAGGCCGCGGCCGGTACCCATGTTGTCCCAATACTCGGCGCCGAACGCCGGATTGTTCGGGTTCTGCTGCTTGTTGCCCACTTCGCAACCGGCACCGTCGCACTCGTCGATCAAACCGAACGCCGGGCTGTAGGTGCGGTCGGCGCTTCCGCGCGGGTTGATGTTGTCCCACGTGGTTTCGATGGCCCCCAGTTCGTCGGCCAGCGTGGTGTTCATGCCGCCGTTGTCGCGCTCCCAATCCAGGATCGACGGATGGCTGCGATCGCGGATGATCATGTCGCGATGCAGTTCCTGCTTCAGTTGCTGATCGTCCGCGGTCGGATTGGAACTGGCATTCCAGTAACCTTCGCCATCGCCGCTGGGCTGGTCGATCATGATGCCGTAGGCATCCGCCGCGGCCACCAGCTCCGCGCTGCTGGTCGAATGGCCAGGGCGGTAGACGTTGGCGCCTTGCGCCGCCAATTGCGCCATGTCGCGCCACACTTGTTCGTCCGGCACCGACGAGCCGAGACCGGGATAGTCGTAGCGGCCCGAACCGCCCCACATGTATACGGCGTGTCCGTTGAAATAAGGGAAGTTCGCATCCCAGGTGATGGTACGGATGCCCAGCGTGTCCTGCGTCGAATCGACCACCACGCCGTTCACGCTGACGATGTGATAGACCTTGTACAGATACGGCGATCCGCACAGGACCGCAGGCGTGCCGCAGGTGGCGTTGTTCGGATACCACAGGGTGGGATTGGGTACTGTGATCTTCTGGTCGAACATCGGCGTGGCGCTGGACGGAACCGTGCTGGCCGTCATCGCCGGCACGGTTTGCGTCACCGGCGCCGCGGTGACGACTACGTTGCCCTTGGCATCCACGATCTGCGTGGTCAACGTCACTTGCTGCGCCGTCGAGGTTTCATTCACCACGTTGGTCTGCACGTCGACCACGGCTGAAGCCGCCGTGGCCGTGCCTTGCGCGGCGGGAACCTCCGATACCGTGCCGACGTAGGTGCCCCAGGTCCTCTGGTTGGAATAAACGTTCGGCGGGATGTAGATGGGGTTCGTGACGTACAGCTTCACGTTGCGGAACAAGCCGGCCATCGCCTGACCGAAGCGGAACGCGCCGGAAAAATTGGGTTGCTCGTACCACGGCGCACCGCGCGACACGTCGATGGCGATGACGTTGTCGGTCTTGCCGTCCGCCGTAATGTACGGCGTCAGGTCCACGATCACCGGGACGAAACCCACCACGTGCGTCGCCTGCGCATCGGCAGCGACCGCACTGATGCCCTGCAGCAGCGTACCGTTGATGAAGACCTGCACACCGGTGTGCGAGCCTTCCAGCTTCAGCAGGAATTTCTGGCCGGCGTACTTCGGATCCACCTTGAAGTGCAGGCGGTACCAGTTGAAGTTGCCCGTCAACGAGCCTTGTCCGCCGCCGGACGCCTGATTGATGAAAGTACGCGGGACATTGGCGTCATAAGGCAGGCCCACCTGCATCCAGTTGCCGGTGGTGTCGGAACTCTCGTTGAAACCCGGCGTCGAGTACGCCGTGGAATTGTTGGCGTTCTCGAACCACCAGTTGCTCTGCGGCGCGGCCGAGGTGGAACTTGCGTCCCCTATGTATTGCGGAATGCCCGCAGCAAGATTGATCGTCAACCGCTGCGAGGTGGGCAACGTCGGCTCCACCTGCTGCGCAGCCGCGTAGCCGGCGCCCAGCGCGGCCAACAGCACCACGCACGTCATCAAGAGCGTGCGCACCCACGTTGCGCCTACCCCATTACCGTCACCATGCAATTCCATTGTCGTCCCCTGTAGACAACTAGCGCTTCGACATTGAAAACCGTCACCGCCACTGACGCCGGCGTACGGCAACACACGGCCCTCCCTATGAAAAGGGCCAAGGATGAAAGCCACTGCTGTACGACACACGCCATGGGAAGCCTTGCATGCTTCCCCTTGCACAAAAACATGCGGCCAGCGCAGGTTTTTCCGCCAACCGGCAACCATCCTGGCCACTGCGAGACATGTCTCAATGAACCGTCACGAGCGACTCCGGACAAGGTTGGCGCATCATCCGCGCTGTGCATGAACATCGCAATGCACAAAGAAGTTTTTTATGCGCGGTTTTGGGCAAAGCTTCGCGTATTGCGAAGCACTGCTCATTTAGACGTCTAATTTGACGGCCGCGAACGGCCGTGCGGAAGAAGAGGACCGGCGTCACATTTCCGTCATCTTCATTTTGGCCGTCAACGTCGGCCGGGATGAAATCCCCGCATCCGCCACGCCCATCAAAACTGGGATTTCATCCCGGCCGACAAAGCCGAGACGGCTTGCCGGGCACGCATGGATCAGTCCACGCCATCGCTGCGCTGCTGGCGTTGCAAAACGCGATACGTCCACATCTTGACCTGATCGTTGAACACGAACCAGACCAGGGCGTAGCCCCATACCGCAAGCGCGTACTTCCAGCCTATCGGCGTAATCAGGACACCGTACACCGCGATCAAGGTGCCGAGAATTTCCGTGCCGAACGTAGCGCCCAGCAGCAACGGCGCCGGGTAAGGGCGCTGCCAGAACCACCCCTTGGTGCGGGTAATGTACAACGTGCTGTGCCCCGCCACGATCAGCTTGAGGAACAGCATGCTACGGATCACATCCTCGGGAAAACCATATTCCCGCAAAACGAAGAACAGCAGGAACGAGGCCACCACACCTGCTACGCCAAGCATGCTCGATGCCGTGAGCACCTCCGCGAGATTCCAGCGCACGGGCCGCTGATCCACGCGCGTATTGTCATAGGCAATGGCCAGGATAGGAATATCGTTCAGCAGCGCGAGCAAGATGATCATCAGCGCCGTGATGGGATAGAACCGAAAGACCAGGATGCTTAGGGTCATGAACAGGATGATGCGGATGGTCTCGGCAATGCGGAAAAGCGCATAGCTCTTCATCCGCTCGAAGGTGATGCGCGCCTGCTTCACCGCCTCGTTGATCACCGAAAGCCCCGGCGCGGTGAGGATGATGTCCGCCGCAGCGCGCGCCGCGTCCGTGGCGTTGCATACCGCGATGCCGCAATCGGCGCGCTTCAGCGCCGGCGCATCGTTGACGCCGTCGCCGGTCATGGCGACAAGGTGCCCACCCTTCTGCAGGGTGTCGACGATGCGGAACTTGTCCTCGGGCACCACCTCGGCAAAGATGTCGACCGATTCGATCATCTCGACGATCGCCGATTCGTGCGTGTGGAGAAACTCCCGCTCGATCAGGCGCGTGTCGTATAACTTGGAAACGGTATCCATGACCTCGCCGGCGAAACGTTCCGCGTCCTGCCGAGATACATCGGATCCCAGGCGCTGGTAAATCGCTTCCGAAAGCACCCTGGCCAGCGCTAGAAGTTCGCTCCCGCCCGTTCCAGAGAGCTGCTCGGAGCGCATGGTGCGCCCTTCGAGATCCAGCAAGCGGGCGATTTCGCGCGCAATCGCCAGATTGTCTCCCGTCACCATTTTTACTTGGACACCGTAGGCGCGCATTTCCGCGATGACATCCTTGGAATCCTCGCGGGGCGGATCGTACAGCGGAACAAGGCCCACGAACTTGAGCGTTTCATCGCTTTGTTTGCGCCCGACGGCCAGGGTGCGATAGCCGCGCCCGGCAAGCTGCCCGACCTGTTCATGCAAGCGTTGTGCGTCCGCATCGGTGAGCTGCGCCATGCCCAGCAACACTTGCGGCGCGCCCTTGACGGCCGTGAATCGTTCGCCGCCCTTCTCTACTTCGGCTTCGGTGCGCTTGCGCACTGGATCGAAGGGCGTGAACTTCAACTGCCGATAAGCGTGCCAGTCCAGATCCGGAAAATGGGCATCGATGTATTCAAAGATCGGCATTTCGATCGGATCATGATTTTCGGCGCGTGATGCCAGGGCCGCCAGCAGGAACAGATCCCGCTCCTGAAAACCTTCCGCGACGAACGGGTCAGCCACATGCATTTCATTCTTGGTCAGCGTGCCGGTCTTATCCGAACAGAAGATGTCGACGCCAGCCAATTCCTCGATGGCCGTGAGTTTGCTGACAATGGCTTGACGCCGCGCGAGGTTGAGCGCACCCACGGCGAGCGTCACGGACAGCACCGCAGGCAGCGCCACGGGAATGGCAGCCACCGTCAGCACCAGCGCGAACCGCACGATCTCCAGCATGTTTTCGTGACGGAACAGGCTCACCATGAGGATGAGCACGACCAGGGCAACCGTCACCACGATCAGGAAATCGCCGATGCGCACAACCATCTTCTGGAAATGGCTTTGCGCCTCGAGTGACGCCCTCGCCACCAGCGCGACGACGGTGTGATAATTCGTGTGCGCCCCCGTATTCACCACCACCGCCAGCATCTCGCCTTGCTTTACGATGGTGCTGGCATACGCTACGTCATTCGCCTTGCGCGTAACCGGCAACGACTCGCCGGTCATTGCCGACTGATCGATCAACAGATAGTCGCCCTGAAGCAATTGCACGTCGGCCGGAATGATGTTTCCGATGCGCAGCTTGATGATGTCACCAGGCACAAGCTCTCGCGCAGCCAGCATTTTGAACGCACCATCGCGAAGCACGACGACTTCGCTCGACAGGCGCTGCTTGAGCGCCTTCAACGCGCCGAGCGCACGGTGCTCCTGGAAAAAGTCGAGACCCGCATTCACCAGCAGCATGATCGTGATGATCACGAAATCGTCCCACTTGCCTGCGATCGCCGAAAGCACGGCGGCGGCTTCGATCATCCATGGAATCGGCCCCCAGAAGCGGCGGAGCAGGCGATGCCACAGCGGCTCTTCTCTTTCACTGATCTCGTTGAAGCCCCATTGCGCCAGCCGCTCCCGCACCAGTGCGTCACTCAGCCCTTTTTCGGCGGAGGCGCCGAAATTGGCGAGCGTTTCGCGCGCCTGCTGTTTTGCGTAATCGTCGGTGCGCAACGGATTTTGGTGCTTACTTTGCTGGTCGTTCATATCGTACCGAATACCTTTCCATGCACTTGGTAACGACAACGGATTGGCCGGCATCGCATCTTGATCTCGATCAATAAGCACCGATTCACCGGGGGTCCGTCGCCCCGGCGAAGGCCAGGGCCCAGTGACTTGAGCTCCCGATGTACGTCTGGATCAGATGGAAAGTCACTGGATCCCGCCCTGCACCAGAGCGACGAATCAAGCACTTAACTCGCTATGCGCGGAGAATGACCTGCTCGACCGGACGGCGAAGCGACTTGAGCAACTCGGGACCGTACCCGAATCGCATAACGAGATCCGGGCGACGATCGCCCACGCCGAGATAAGCGGCCAATTGCCTCCGCACGGCGGGAACCTCGACCGGCTGATTGATAAAGGTGTGCCGGATACCGAGCGCCGTTGCCTGAAGTGCGAACCGCTGGTTGCAGCGTCCGGCTTCGACCCAATAAGCCGGCTCGTTCTTGTCGGACACGAGGCCCATCCTGTTGCGTCGCTGATGGCGACCAATCCTCCTCCTGCCGCCAACGCGGCCAGGAAGGCACGCCGACTTTCATGAATCTCGGACATGGCGCCGTTTACACCCCATGCGGAAGAACCCGCGGCTCGAATGCTCACTGACATGCTAACCGCGGCGCGACGGTATGACTTGACCCGTATCAATCGTCGATGCAGGCCCGGAACGAGACGATAGACCTCGTAGGCAGGATGAAATCCCAGCCTACAAAGTTGAAATGGCATCGATACGGCTTCCGATCGCACCCCATCCTTCACGCGCCACGATGATCGATTCATTGATCTGCAACGGCCAATCGCCTTTCCACCTCCCATACGTGCCGTGTCGTTTCAAAAACCGCATCGGGATTCAAGCTCATCGAGTCGATACCGATTTCCACCAGGTATTCGGCCATTTCCGGATAATCCGACGGCGCTTGGCCGCACAAACCGGAATGACGGCCGTTGCGACGTGCGCCTTCCACGGCCAGGCGAATCATTTCCTTGACGCCAGCATCGCGCTCGTCGAAATCGAAAGCGACGATGTCCGAATCGCGATCCACGCCCAACGTCAGCTGCGTAAGGTCGTTGGAACCGATCGAAAACCCGTCGAACAGCTTGGCGAAGGCGTCGATCAGGATGACGTTGTTGGGTATCTCGCACATCACGTAGACCTCCAGCCCGCCCTGCCCTCGCGCAAGCCCGTGCGCGCTCATCGCCTGCAGCACCTTTTCGGCTTCGTCGATGCGGCGGCAGAACGGAATCATGGGCGTGACGTTGACCAGGCCCATCTCCTCGCGCACACGCTTGAGCGCCGCGCATTCCAGCGCAAAACCCTCCGCATAAGCAGGATGCGCATAACGCGAAGCACCACGAAAGCCAAGCATGGGATTGGCTTCGCTCGGCTCGAACCAGCGACCGCCCAGCAGGCTCGCGTACTCGTTGGTCTTGAAGTCCGACAGGCGCACGATCACGGGTTTCGGATAGAACGCGGCGGCAATGGTGCCTATACCTTCGGCAAGACACTGCACAAAATACTCGCTTGGCGTCGCGTATCCATGGGCAAGATATTCGATCTCCTTGCGCACCGAAGCGTCGTCGATCTTTTCGGGATGCAGCAGCGCCATGGGATGCACCTTGATGTGCTCGGCGACGATGAATTCCATGCGCGCCAGTCCCACGCCGTCATTCGGAATAAAGCTGTTCTGAAACGCGATATCGGGGTTGCCGATATTCATCATGATTTTCGTTTTCGGCCGCGCCAGCGCCGATACGTCCAGGCGCGTCGTCTTCACCGGAACGGTTCCGGCGTAGACATGCCCGACCGCGCCTTCGGCACAGGAGATCGTCACTGTTTCGCCGGTCTTGATGGTTTTCGTGGCATCGCCGCAGCCCACCACGGCGGGAATACCGAGTTCGCGCGCGACGATGGCCGCATGGCACGTTCGTCCGCCGCTGTCGGTCACCACCGCGGCAGCCGTCTTCATCACCGTGCCCCAATCCGGTGTCGTGCGCTCCGCGACGAGGATTTCGCCCGGCTGGAACGTATCCAGTTGCCGGACGTCGGTAATCACCCGCGCCACGCCGGTGGCGACTTTCCCGCCGACAGCGCGGCCATTGACGAGTGCAGCGTGCTTGCCTTGCAGCGCGTACTGCTCGAGATAGCGCGTAGATTGTTGCGATACCACGGTCTCGGGTCGCGCCTGCACGATGTAGATCTGGCCGTCGCTACCGTCCTTGGCCCACTCGATATCCATGGGCATCGGATGGCCCGCCTTGGCGCTGTAGTGCTTTTCGATGCGAATGGCCGCGTCGGCGAGCGTGAACACCTCGGCATCGTTGATGCAGAAACACGCGCGTTCGGCATCGGAAACCGCAACGTTGCGTGTCGTGACGCCGCTGCCCGCATCGGCGTAGATCATCCTGAGCGCCTTTTCCCCCAGCGAACGGCGCAGTACGGCACGGTGCCCATCGTTGAAGGTGGGCTTGAATACGTAGAATTCGTCCGGGTCCACCGCGCCCTGCACCACGTTCTCGCCGAGCCCATACGCGCCGGTGATGAACACCAGGTCGCGGAAGCCGGTTTCCGTATCCAGCGAAAACATCACGCCGCTCGCCGCCAGATCCGAGCGCACCATCTTCATCACGCCGACGGAGAGAAACACCTTGAAGTGATCGAAGCCCTTGTCTACGCGATAGCGGATCGCGCGATCCGTGAAAAGGCTGGCAAAGCAGCGACGGACGGCGTCGAGCAGAGGATCTTCGCCGCTGATGTTCAAGAACGATTCGTGCTGCCCGGCAAAGCTGGCATTGGGCAGATCCTCGGCCGTGGCGGAACTGCGTACGGCGACGGTAAGCTCCGGGCCGAACTCCGTCACCAGGTTGCGATACGCCACAAGGATCTGCGCAGCCAGGTCGTCGGGAAGCGGCGCCGTATAGACGATCTCGCGCGCCGCCTTGGCGCGCCGTGCAAGATCGTCGACATCCGTGACGTCCAGCCCGCCCATGACGTCGCGCAACCGTGGCCAGGCACCGGCTTGGTCGAGTACGTAGCGGTAAGCGTCGGCGGTAATGGCGAAGCCATTGGGTATCTTCAGGCCTTGCGGCGTCAGCTCGCGATACAGCTCGCCTAGCGATGCATTCTTGCCGCCGACGGTAGATACGTCCTCGACACCGATGTCGGAGAACGGGCGAATGTATCGGCGTTGGATGGTCATGCGCGCTCCTTACCGCGGGTATCTCCGGCGACTCATCGCCTCGGCGAGCGCGGAGTCACCGAGTCGCCGTGCGTGGCAGCAACTTGGGCTTGATTCAGGTCAAGCGGGATGACCGAATCTTCCTTGAAGTCTGGGCCTGCACGAGTA
>DATJMR010000344.1:0-9935 GCA_035508595.1 Dyella sp. | reverse complement strand
ACGCTCGATGGGTGCCCGCACATTCCATCTCACGCCATAGGCCTTGTCCGTCCGCGGCGCTGACATGGCTGTTGGGATGGGGGCCTTGTGCGCTGGCGTGCATCATCGGCGCATTGACCGTGATGAGCGATCAGCCGGGTTTGATGCGTTATGACGCGCTCCTCTTTGTGTTCTATTCGCTCGCCGCACTTCCGGTCACCGCGTTGTTGCGCACGCTGTGGCGACGTGGAGTACCCGTGCGTACCGCTGCCTGGCTACTGCTGCTGACGACCTTTGTGGCGGCCTGGGCTGCTATGGCGTTGCTGTTCAAACTGTCTTTGTCCATCCATGTGCTGTCGGGCGAATTTCACTGGAGCCAGATCCTGTTGCGCATGCAGACTATCTGGTTTCTGCTGATGGCCTACTGTGCCATGTACATCGGCATGGGTTATCAGCTGGTGGCGATGGAGGAACAACAACGTGCGCTTGCGGCAGCGGCGTTAGCCAAGGAGGCGGAACTCAAAGCGCTGCGCTATCAGGTGCATCCTCATTTCCTTTTCAACACCTTGAACGCGATTTCCACATTGGTGATCGATGAGCGCCCTGGCGACGCGACGCGCATGCTTGCACAACTCGCCGATTTTTTACGTGTAACGCTGGCCAAGCAGACATCGCACGAAGTGACTGTCGCACAGGAGCTGGCGTTCACCGAGCATTATCTGGAGATCGAAAAGATTCGACTCGCAGATCGATTGGCTGTGAATCTCGCGGTCGGCTCAAGTGCGTTGGACGCCGCCGTGCCGTATCTGCTATTGCAGCCGCTGGTGGAGAATGCCATTCGTCATGGCATTGCACGACGGCCCGAGGGCGGCCTGTTGCGCATTGAGATCGATGTGGTGTCTCAGCGACTCCATCTTGCGGTGTGGAACGAGGGTGTTGCCGAGCAGGACATCGCGCAGCCATCCGGTGAGGAAGAGGGTGGGGCCATCGGGTTGCAAAACGTGCGCGATCGATTGGATTACCTTTACGCCGCAGACTATCGCTTTGCGATCAGCGTGGCCGAGGACGGCAGTTGCCTAGTGACGGTGGACTTGCCCTATCGCCCTATGGCGCACCATCAAACATCGCCTGATATTGCGATTACGCCATGATGCGCGTGCTGGTAGTCGACGATGAGCCTTTGGCGCGACGCGGCGTGATCAAGCGTCTCTCGCTGCACGGCGACGTGGAACTGGTCGGGGAGGCGGCCAATGGCCGCGCCGCCTTGCAAGCCATCCAGGAGTTTCAACCTGACATCGTCTTCATGGACATTCAAATGCCGGGCACCAACGGACTCGATGTCGTTCGTGCCATGAAACCCGTCGAACGGCCGCTGATTATCTTCCTCAGCGCCTATGACCGCTTTGCGCTCAATGCCTTTGAGGTTTATGCCCTCGACTACCTGCTGAAGCCGATTCACGAGGAGCGATTTGCCGAAGCCTTGCAGCGCGCTCGCGACGTGCTGGCGTTGCGCCGGGAGGAGGGGCAGAGTGTCCGGCCGCAGGTCAAGGAAGAGTCGGAGCGGCCCATGCGCTTCACCGTGAGGGCAGGACGAAAAGATTTAGTCATCGCCGCCGAAGATATCGAGTGGGTGGAAGCTGCGGGCGATTACGCGGGTCTTCACGTGCAGGGCAAGGTCTACCTACTGCGCGAGCGCGTACATCGCTTGATCGAGCAACTGGATGCGCGCCAATTTGTACGCATTCATCGCTCCACGGTCGTGAGGGTCAATCGCATTGCCGAAATCCAAGCCCTGACCAATCGGGATTCATTGCTGAAGCTCCTTGATGGTACGGTTCTCCGCGTCAGCCGCACGTACAGCGAATCGCTACGGCACGCACTTTTTGAGTGCGGTGTCAGTGGTGGCGGCGATGCCGCTCCAATCGACGATCGCTGATCACCTCTCACCGGTTCACCGCACAAAGCTCACGGTTCATCGCATACCTGCGCAGTGGCCGCTCCGGCGCGCGAGGATAAGCGATCTAATGGTTGCTCCCGATCATGAGAGTTACCTCGATGAAACGCGTCTCGGCATTTTTTTCCGCTGTATGGATGGTTTTGCCTTTGGGAGCGATCGCGCAGGCCGCCACGCCGCCGCCTGATCGCCTCAGCCAGGATACGGTGGACGTGCAGCACGTTATGGCCGCCTATCATGAAGCGGTCGTGACGCACGACGGCGCTCGGCTGGCGAGTCTATTCGTTCCCGAAGGAAGCACGTGGCTCAATGTTCTTTCGGACCAGGCATTCGCACACTTGCGCACATCCAAGCCCGGCATCGCGAAGATCAAGGTAGGCAACTATCAGGACTTCGCAAAAATTGTCGCGCAATCGACAAAGCACATGGATCCGGAGCACCAGCATGTTCGTATCCAAAGCGATGGCACGATTGCGTCGGTCTATTTCGACTACGTCTTCATCATCGACGGAAAACCTGAAAACCGCGGGAGTGAAACCTGGCAGCTGGTGAAGGGCGAGAATGGATGGCGTATTGCCACGATCATCTACTCGTCGAACCCGGTGGGTACCTGACGTCCGAGGGATTGCCAGCCACACCCCAGTACAACGTATGCTGGGGTATTCCCTATCGGTGGCAGCTGATGAATCGCATAACTCGCAATTGGCGCGAACCCGGGCCATGGTTGGCCCTGGCAGCGATCATCGCGGCCTATTTTCTTCAGGATCCGGTCGAACACGCTGTCTGGTCGCCACTGCAGCGACTGGCAGGGCTATCGCTTTTTTCTCACGGACAGATGTCGCTGCTTAATTATGGCGGCTTGATGGTCTTCCGATTGATATGGAACGGTTTATTGGTTGCGGCCATCTGGATGTTGCTGGGCAGGCCGTACGACGGCTTTCCGCTAAAGGATCGGACCGTATCGCGCCATTTTACGATCGGGCTGCTGATCGGATTGTTGGTGATGGTATTGGCCATCCTGAGCATTGCGGAACTGGGCGACGCGACGATCTTCACGTCCGGTCAATCAAGTGTTTCCGCGCTGGTTTATGGCAGCGGTTGGTTGGCATTCGATGCGGTTGGTGCGCTGGGGGAGGAATTGTACGGAAGGGCGGCCATTCTTTTAGTTGCAGAGCGTTTTGTAGGTTGGAAAGGAGCCATCGTCATTTCCGGTCTCATGTTCTCCCTGGTGCACTTGGGTAACCCGGGAGCGAGTGCCATATGGCTGGTTCGTCTTGCGGCACAGGGGGCGTTGCTCGCTTACGCGGTGTATCGGACGCGTTCGCTGTGGTGGTCCGTCGGGTATCACACCGGCTGGAACTGGGCCAGCGCTCCACTATTCGGTGCGGCAGGCAGCGGTTATTTGGACGAAGGACACCTGTTCAACTTCAACCCTCACGGTTCAGCGTGGATAACCGGAGGTACGGTTGGCCCGGAAGGGAGCGTGCTCGCTTTTCTAGCGGTCATCATGGCGATGGCATTGCTGCTCATTGCAACGAAAAATCGAAGAACTGAAGCGAGCAGCTTCGACAAGTCACGACAGTCGACATGCAAACCGGAAAGACCAACCATTTCATGAGAACTATGTACATGCCCATGGCGCGTTTAGATCGTTATTTTCGCGTGCGGTTTCTACTATGCATGCAGGGTTTGATGCTCGCCGCGATGCTGCCGTCGCTTGCTATCGCGCAAGACGCGCAGCGAGACCAGCAGGCGGCACAGCTTATGGAAAAAGTCGGCGCGCCTTCTCAGTTGGCCATCAATACCTTTAAAGATGCCGGCATGCTCGACATCAAAGCGCATACATTGACGGACGAGGAGCGTCAGAAGATCAAGGCGGCGCTCGCGGCATTGCCGCCGCTTCATCGACGGGTGCTGCTTGACCGGCTTGATCATCTTGCGTTCGTTGATGGAATACCGGGCGAAGGGACCGGGCTTACGTCACCTGGAGCGCACCATGGGCACTACGACATCACGTTACGAGCCAGCATTATCACCGAATCGCTTTCGACGTTTCTCACCACCAAGGAGCGGCGCGATTTCTCAAGCGATGATTCGGGCATCACGGTAACGATGAAGGGCCTGGGTACCGACGCACTCCACTATGTTCTCTTGCACGAGTCCACGCACGTTGTCGATCAGACGTGCCGCGTCACGTTTACGGCGCATTCCAAGTTTGTACAAGGCATATGGAAGGAAGCGCACACCCTGGATGCGCCATGGGACGCCAGCCTTCTGAACGAAACATTTTTCAGGACGCATAAGCCGCTGGATATCCAAAAGGCGACGGCTGTCTACGATGTACTCTCCACCGGGCCGTTCGTCAGCCTTTACGCCACGGCGTCTTCGGCCGAAGATTTTGCGGAACTTGTCGCGTGGGATGAAGTACGTCATCGGCATGGCAATCTCGTCATCGAGCTGACCGATCGCCACGGCGCTGTTTTGAAGCAGTGGGAACCGCTGACGTTCCCGGGCGTCGTGAAACGTTTCCAATACGTGGATGAGTTTCTCGCCAACCCCGCGAGTTTCGAATCGTGCGCGGCTTACAGGAGCTAGCTAAATCTCAGCGATGATTCGCGTGGGTTATCGGGGGTAGGGCGGAATCTACATTCGCCCCTGGGTGCGGAGACATCGAATCCGTAAGGCAGGCGCCACGTCGCTTCACATCGCGCGGAAGCGATGGCGGTATGCGTCGCTCACGCGAAGCGGCTCGGTAATGCCATGCAGCCAGACCAACAAGCGGCCATCCCCATCCGGCTTGACTTGTCGGATCGCCGACACGCGGACGATGGCGCTGCGGTGAACCCTCCAGAAGACCTCAGGGTCGAGCTTAGGTATCAGATCCTTCAGCGGCGTGCGGATGTATGCGCAATCGGTGGCGGTGGCCACGCATGTGTACTTTTCCTCGGAATGGAAAAGAATGACGTCGCTGATGTGGATCATTCGGAGGGTGTCACCGATGCTGGCAGTAATCCAGCTGATCATCTCCACCGGCTTCAACCGACCGGCGAGACTGTCGATCAAGGCCGTCAGGTCGACCTGCGTGGCGGGTTGACGATTGCGCAGACGAGCCACCGTTTCGGTGAGGCGATCGGTACGGATCGGTTTCAGCAGGTAGTCGATGGCGCCGGCATCGAAAGCCTTCACCGCGAATTCGTCGTGCGCGGTGATGAAGACGACTTGGGCGGGACTGACGGCCTGCCGCGCCACCTCAAGGCCGCCGAGCCCCGGCATGCGAATGTCGAGAAAGATGACATCTGGTTTCTTCGACGTCCACGCATCGAGTGCGCTGATGCCATTGTCGCACTCCGCGACGACGATCAGTTCCGGCCATAGCCGTGCCAGCATACCGCGCAGCTCCGTTCGCTGCGGTTCTTCGTCTTCGGCGATAAGGGCCGTGATAGGTGCGGTCATGGGAACGCTAGTGGAATATGGATGCAGGCGCTCACCCCGCCTCCGGTGCGAGAGGCGATCTCGAAGCGCGCACGTGTTCCGAAGCGATCGTGGAGTTGGGCACGGACATTGGCGAGGCCCAGGCCTGGCGTGGTGCCGGGTTGCAAGCCCCGGCCATTGTCCTCGACGCGCACGCTCAGGAAATCACCCGCAGCGCCTGCGATGATCTCGATCATGCCGGGGCCAGGTTTTGGCTCGATGCCGTGGGTCATCGCGTTCTCCACCAGCGTCAGCAGGATTAAGGGGGGAAAGGGCATGGCCCGGATCTCTTCGCTCGCATCGACGCGCACCTCGACGCGGCCAGCCGTGCGAACCTTCATGATCTCAAGATAGCCCAGGCAGAGATCGATCTGGCGACCGAGCGTGGCCTCTTCGATGCCGGTCGTGCGGATGCGCGGTAAGGCAATGCGCAGGTATGCCGCAAGCGCGTCGATGGTTGTCGCCGCGCGCTCGGGTTCGTTGGTGATCAGTGAACGCACCGACGCCAGAGTGTTGAAGAGAAAATGCGGTTCGACCTGCGCCTGCAGGAGAGCCAGCCGCATGTCGGCCGCATTCCGTTCCGCACGCAGGTTTTCGATCTGGCGAGCGGCTTCGAACTGGGCGATGCGCCGCCGCTCGCCGAGATAGTAGAGCGTTGCATAGCCGCCACCGGCGAGTATCAGCGCAAACACGGACGCATTGACGGTGGAGCCAAGAAAATTTGAAACGGCGGCGCTGAACCAGTTGATTCGCATGTGGTGCCCGGAATAGGCCTGCATGAGATGGGAGTGATAGGCGCCCACCCAGTTCAGGGCGACGGCCCCGAGCCAGAGTCCCAGCAGGATCGCCAGGACCACCAACACGCGCTCCACGATGGCCGGAAAACGCCGATGCCGAATCAACGTGGCGAGGAGGGGGCCGGCCGACACCGTGATCAGCGATGCGACGCAAGCCCGCAGTGCCAGCCCGGGCCAGTCACCCCACGCACCCGTGCCCGACGCATGCCAGATGGCATACGTGCAACCGGCGAGGACCGCCAGCGGCCACAACAGAATTCCCCGACGCAGCAACCAGGGCCACGTGAAGGTGCGGAAGCTCTGGTAGAGCGTCCAGCCGCCCGGATCCGACAACACGCTTCGTGGCAGTCGGGCATGCAAGTCGTCGTTGGGAAAATCCATGCGTAACACGTTAGCAAAGCAGGCGCCGCCGCGCACACGAACTATCCGCGCCTGGGCCGTTTCATCGCATCGCCGACCGGTTCCGTCGCATGTCCATCCCGCTGCGCTCGGGTGTGCCCTATATCTGTGTCACACACGACATCGGGAGAAACCATGCAGATCAAGATTCTGGCGAAGGCTGCCATAGCGTTCGCGATTCTCGTCGGATCAGCGGCCGTGCCGTACTGCGTGCACGCGCAAACCGTTGCGCAGGACGTCACGCAAACCGAGCCTTGGGTATCCACGGCGTGGTTGGCCAGTCACCTGCACGATCCCAATCTCGTACTGCTGCAAGTCGGCGAAGCATCGCAGGACAAGGCCGCGCACATCCCTGGCGCGCGCTTCGTCCATCTTGAAGACGTCGCCGCCACGTCGAGCAAACTTTCGCTGGAATTGCCGACGGCACCGCAATTGCGCCAGCGACTCCAGGGTCTGGGCATCTCCGATGGCTCTCGCGTCGTGGTGTACTTCGGCAACGATCAGGTCTCCGCGGCGACGCGGGTATGGTTCACCCTGCAATCGGCCGGGATGGGAGCACACGCCGACCTGCTCGATGGCGGCATGCCGAAGTGGCGCCGCGAAGGCCGCCCCGTGACTGACCAGGCCACCGCAACCACGCCGGGAACGCTGACGCCCTTCAACCTTCAGCCAACCGTCGTCGATGCCGCGTTTGTGCAAGCTCACGTTCGGCAACCGGGTTACGTGCTGGTCGACGCGCGTGCGGCGATGTACTACGACGGCCTCGAAAATAGCGGTGCGGACGGTCACCTCCGCCGCGGCCACATTCCCGGTGCGCACAGCCTGCCGTACACGGACATTACCAATGACGATCTCACCCTGAAGAAGCCGGCCGAACTGCTGGCCTTGTTCCGCAAGGCCGGTGTGAAGCCGGGCGATCGGGTGATTGCCTATTGCCACATCGGCCAGCAGGGAACGGCGGTGCTGTTCGCGGCGCGTGCCGTGGGGATCGATGCCGTGCTGTACGACGGTTCGTTCGAAGACTGGACGATGCGCGATCTGCCGGTCGAGCGATGACAATGCGCCCACGCCGTCCTTATACCGAGCCTCACCTGACGGGCGTATGCCTGGGTCTGGTGCTGCTTGCTTGCTTTGCGCTGACCGGGCAAGGGTTGGGAGCGTCCGGCGCATTCGCGAGCGTGGCGGGCGGTATCGTCGGCACCGTCTCGCCGGAAACCGCCGCGCATAGCGCCTACTTCAGCGGCTATCTCCAGGCCAGTTCGCCATGGACTGCCTGGATTGTCGTCGAAATCATCGGTGTGCTGATCGGCGCCGCCGCATCGGCGACGCTGGCAGGACGAATGCGACTGACGTTCGTCCGTGCCGCCCGTCCGTCCGGTGGCAAGCTGTTCGCCAGCATCGCAGGCGGCACGTTGATGGGCATCGGGGCAGCGCTGGCGCGAGGCTGCACCAGCGGCCTCGCATTGAGTGGTGGTGCGATGCTGAGTGTCGGGGCCTGGATCTTCATGGCGGCATTGTTTCTAGCTGGTTTCCTCGCCGCACCAATCTTGCGCAGGCTCTGGCCATGAACGATATGCTGATCGCGGGAGGCATCGGTGTGGCATTCGGCTGTGCACTCGAATGCGCTGGCTTGGGCGATCCGCCCAAGCTCGCCGGCCAGTTCTATCTACGGGATTTCACTGTTCTCAAGGTGATGCTCAGCGCAATGCTGACCGCGATGCTCGGTGTCTTCTGGGGCGGTCGGCTGGGCATGTTTGATCCCGATGCGTTCTACGTGCCCGACACCTATCTGCTTCCGCAACTCCTGGGCGGCCTGGTCTTTGGGCTCGGCTTCGCGCTGAGCGGCCTGTGTCCGGGCACATCCTGCGTGGCGCTGGCCAGCGGCCGCATCGAAGGTGCCGCGACGATGCTGGGATTGTTCGCTGGCGTGCTGCTCGTCGGCCTGGCCTTTCCCGCGATCGAAGCTTTCTACCGCTCGACGCCGTACGGCTCATTGACACTCCAGCGCCTCACGGGACTGCCTTACGGAGTCATGGTGTCGCTGGTCACGGTGGTCGCCGTTTCGGTGTTGGCATGGATCGCAAAGCGCGAGGCTAGACGATGAAATTCGTGCGACAGCTGGGCATCAGTGCGCTCGCATTGGGTTTGGGGGCACCTTTCGCAGGCAGTCTCTTCCGCACGCAGCAGCGAGGGTTGGACCTGGATTCGATCGCTCGGGCGATCGACGAAGGTTCCGATCACGTCAGTGCGCGCCAGCTTGCGGAGTGGATACGCGAGCGCCGACCCGGGCTCCGCGTCATCGATGTGCGTTCGCCCGCCGAATTCCGCGCCGACGCGATCCCGACGGCGGAGAACGTGCCGATTCACCAGTTGGCGAAGTCGCACTTTGCGCCCGGCCAGACCATCGTCCTTTACTCGCAGGAAGGGGCGCATGCCGGGCAGGCCTGGGTCATGCTGCGCTCGCTCGGCGTGACCCAGGTGGTGTTCGTGCCAGGCGGCCTTGCCGACTGCGCGAAGAGGTTCTGTATCCGCCGTTGCCGGCGGACGCCTCACCTGCGCAGCGTGCACAGATCGAGGCATTGAGCCATTACTTCGGCGGCGCGCCTCGGATCGGGGCAGAGCAGCGCGGCGACGTCGCGAGTGCAGCACAGATCGGGCAGGGCTCGCGGAGGCGCGGATGCTGACGCGTGCCATGGAATCCACTGATTCGGCTGATGCCTTCGACTTCGCCGCGCTTCGCGCCAGCGAATTCGCACGCATGGACACCGCCGGCATCGCCTATCTCGATTACGCGGCGAGCGCGCTGTACGGTGCATCGCAGGCACGCGCGCATGGCGAGCGGCTGGCACGCGGGATTTTCGGCAATCCCCATTCGGAGCATCTGGCATCCCGCAACAGCGCTGCCGCGCAGGCGGCCGCCCGTGCGGCGACGCTGGCCTTCTTCGATGCCGATCCGGCCATCTACGATGTCTGCTTTACCGCCAACGCCACGGCAGCCATCAAGCTCGTTGCCGAGAGCTATCCATTTTCGTTACACCGCGGGCTCATTCTCTCGGCCGACAATCACAACTCCGTCAACGGCATGCGGGAGTTTGCCAAGTGCGCACAGGCGCCCATCAGCGTGTTGCCGCTGGATGGGCAACTGCGACTCGATCGCGGATCGGCGAACCTGCGTGCGAGCGTCGATCGACAGGGCGGGGGATTGTTCGCATTCCCGCAGCAATCCAATTTCTCTGGTGTGCTTCACGACTTGTCACTCGTCGAACAGGCCAAGGCACTCGGGTGCGATGTTCTGGTCGATGCCGCCGCCGCCGGCCCATCCGGCGCGCTTAGCC
>DATJMR010000343.1:0-15573 GCA_035508595.1 Dyella sp. | reverse complement strand
TATCCACCCGATGGGTCCCAGCACCAGCGCCCAGATCACGCCCGCGAGCAAGCGTCCGCGCCACCAACCCAGCAGCGCACCTACGGCGACGAAGGCCAGGTTCCACCAGAAAAGCGCAACCCAGGGAACCATTGCCATGAGGTTGATGAATACGTGCAGGAACGCGTCGGGCGAATTCAAATCCACGCCGTGCGTGGCCTTGGCGAGCAACTCTTCCATCGGCGTGTTTTCGTTTACTCCCGGCGTATCGAACGCAGATCAGGATTGAGTCAACGCGATCGCATCGTCGATACGCTTCAGCGCCTCATCTCGCCCGGTGAGGTAAATCGTGTGATCGATGGAGGGCGACACCTGCGTGCCGGTCATCGCCACGCGCAACGGCTGCGCGATCTTGCCCATGCCCAGCTCAAGCTTTGCGGCAACCTTCTCGATAACCTGATGGATCGGTTCGGGTTTCCACTCGCACGTAGCGAGCCATTCGCGGGCGGTACCGAGCACCTGTGCTGCACTCTCGTTTTTCAGGTGTTTGGCGACCGCTTTATCGTCCCATTCGGTAATGGGGCCGTACCAAATAGCCGCCCGCTCGGCCATTTCTTTCAGCGTATGCACACGATCGCGCAAAGCGACAATGACTTCAGCGGGCGAAGGCCCTTCGCGCGCATCGATACCGGCGCGGGCAAGATGCCACGCCAATTCAGGCGCCAGTGTTTGCGGATCGTCCGCTTTCAGGTAGTGCTGGTTGAGCCACATCAATTTTTCGGTATCGAAACGCGATGCCGCTTTGTTGACGTCAGCCACGTCGAACAACGCGATCATCTCCTCTCGCGAAAAGATCTCTTGATCGCCATGCGACCAACCGAGCCGCACCAGGTAGTTGAGGATGGCATGCGGTAGAAAACCGTTCTCGCGGTATTCCATCACGCTGACCGAATTGGTGCGCTTGGAAAGTTTCTTGCCTTCCTTGTCCAGGATCATCGGCAGGTGCGCGAACTCCGGCACCTTGGCGCCGAGCGCATGATAGATGTTGATCTGGCGCGGCGTGTTGTTGACGTGGTCGTCGCCGCGGATCACTTCGGTGATACCCATGTCGATATCGTCGACCACCACGGCAAAGTTGTAGGTCGGCCAACCATCGGAACGGAAGATCACCAGATCGTCCAGCTCGGTATTGGACCACTCCACCCGGCCCTTCACTTTGTCGTCGAACACCACCGAGCCTTCCAGCGGGTTCTTGAAGCGGATCACGCGATTGGGGTCGTCGCGATACGGCTCGTTGCGATCGCGGTAGTAGCCGTTGTAGCGCGGCTTCTCGCCGCGTGCCATGGCCGCTTCGCGCATCGCCTCGATGACTTCCTTGCTCTCGTAGGCGTAATAAGCCTTGCCCGCCGCGAGCAGTTCCTGCGCCACCTGCTTGTAGCGTTCCAGGCGATGCGTCTGATAAATCGGCGACTCGTCGGCGCTCAGATCCAGCCATTGCATGGCATCCAGAATGGCCTGCACGGCTTCGTCCGTGGAACGCTCGCGATCGGTGTCCTCGATGCGCAGCAGAAATTCGCCGCCGCGACGACGCGCTTCCAGCCAGCCATACAGCGCGGTGCGCGCCCCGCCGATGTGCAGGAAGCCGGTGGGACTGGGGGCGAAGCGAGTGCGGACGGTCATGATCTTTAGCGTTGCGCCAGGACGGAACGCGAAATTTTAACCGATACCGCGTGGGAACTCCCCTCTCCCTTTATGGGAGAGGGAAATGGCGCTTATTTCACATGAACGGTGATCGCCTTGGAGACGATGGGCGGATCGAAAGGAATGTGGTTGGAGTCGCCCAGTTCCAGCTGCAAGGTATGGGTACCCGGCGGCAATTTCAGGGTGGTTTCGGTCTGGCCGCCGCCGAAGTGAAGGTGTTGCTCATCCTTGGGAATAGGCTGGCCCGCCGCGGGCATCACTTTGACGTCTATCAATAGATGATGATGCCCGGTGTTTTCGTGAGTTACGCCAGCGGGCGCCACGCCCATGCCCTTGAGGCCGAAACGCACGGTGAAGGTTGGCGAAACAGTGGCGCCATCTTGCGGCGAGATGATGTAGACCTCCGCACCTGCCGGAGCTTTGGTCACAGGCAAGGTGGGTGCCTCGGCAGCACTTGCAAAACCAGCTACGGCAGCGATGGCGAACGCAAGCAGCAGACGTTTCATGGAGAGTCTCCTGTGTTGGTCGAAAAGCCCATTGGCAGAATCTAGCCCAGCGGCGTTCGCCAAAACCACCTTTTTCCGCATTCGGTAACACCCGTAACCGCCTTGTCACGTGCCCGCCATCGCTACGAAACGACACAAGCTCAAGCTACTGCCGTACAAGACGAGGATGCGCCATGCGTATCGGCATCATCAGCGAGACGTATCCGCCTGAGATCAACGGTGTCGCACTCACCGTGCATGGTCTGGCGACAGGTCTGGCCGCTCGAGGCCACGAGATCGATCTCGTCCGCCCTCGCCAAGTCGTCAGCCATATCGACGAACCCGGCATCGATGCACTAGAAACACGCGGCGCCGCATTGCCACGCTACCCGGGTTTGCGCTTCGGACTTCCCGCACCGCGCACCTTGCGGAACCGCTGGACGGAACGCCGCCCCGATGCGATCTATGTGGCCACCGAAGGTCCGTTGGGACGCTCGGCCGTAAAGACCGCGCTACGACTGAGCATTCCCGTCGCCACGGGTTTTCACACACGTTTCGATACCTATGCCGATCACTACGGCGTGGGCTTTCTGACCCCGATAGTGCACGGTTATCTGAGCCGCTTTCATCAGCGTGCCAACGTCACGCTGGTGCCCACCGATGCGCTCGCGGCGGAGCTGACGGCGATGGGCGTCGATCATGCGCGCCTGCTGCGCCGCGCCGTCGATACGAAATTGTTCCACCCTTCCAAGCGCGATAACGCCTTGCGCGAAAGCTGGGGCGTGGATGCCGATACGCCGGTCGTGCTCTACGTCGGCCGCATTGCGCCAGAAAAAAATCTGGAGCTGGCAGTAGAAACGTTCCGCGCAATCCAGCAAGTCGCGCCGAAGGCGCGCTATGTGTGGGTCGGCGATGGCCCTGCGCGCGCGGCGCTGCAAGCGGCTCATCCCGACTTCATTTTTGTTGGCATGAAGCGCGACGAAGCTTTAGCCGCGCACTACGCCAGCGCCGATCTGTTTCCGTTTCCGAGCCTCAGCGAAACATTCGGCAACGTGATTCTCGAAGCGCTCGCCGCCGGTCTGCCGGTGGTGGCTTACGCCGAAGGCGCCGCGCGCGAACACCTCATCGACGGCATCAACGGTTTCCGCATCACGTCCGGCGATGCCCGCGCCTTTACGGCGGCGGCCGTTACCCTGGCCGGCGACATCGATTTGATTCGCCATATGGGACACGCCGCCACCGTCAGCGTGGAGCGGCTGTCGCCGGAGGCAGTGATCCGCGAGTTCGAAAATCTGCTGCGCGAACTGGTCGAGGAGAACATGCATGACCGTCATGTCACCATCGCACCGGCCTGAGTCCGTCGCGCTGCCGCGCCATGCGTTCGACCGACGCATGTGCATTGCCGCCAACCGTTGGGGCGCACGGCACGCAGTGGGTTTGTTCTTCGGGGTCATCAGCCGCCTCGGCGACGGTGTCTTCTGGTACGCGCTGATGCTCGCCTTGACGTTGATCGATGGCTTGCGCGGCCTGGAAGCCGCCGCGCACATGGCCGCCACGGGCCTTGTCGCGCTGTTGCTGTATCGCATCCTGAAACGCTGGACGCGCCGTCCGCGCCCATTCCGTACCTGCCCTGGCGTGATTGCGCACGTGCCGCCGCTGGACGAGTTCAGTTTCCCGTCGGGACACACGCTGCAAGCGGTGGGCTTCACCATCGTTGCGTTGGCGTGGTATCCGATGCTTGCGCCGTTGTTGTTGACGTTCACTGCGCTGGTAGCGGCGTCGCGCGTGATTCTCGGTTTGCACTACCCCAGCGATGTATTGGCTGCGATGTTTGTTGGCAGCGGACTCGGCGCGCTGTCATTGTGGATCGTGCACAGCGCGCCGCACTTGTTTGCTTGATCATTTTCTGCGCTGATCAATCGCTAGTCACGCTGTACACATGCGCTTTGCGCTCAACGAGATAGCGCACCTATCCACAAGCTGTACCGGATGCTTTCCACAGCACTTGTGGAAAACTACGCGCGCTTTCTGCGCAAAGTTTCATCATGATGTGCCAAGTGCTTGATCGCACAGTCGCATGCGCGGGTTTTCCACAGGCTTTTCCAAGAAGCTTCCACATGTGCTGTGGAAAAGTACGGATGTTTCGCTCGTCATTCCGGCGAAGGCCGGATTCCAGTGAAAACATGCAAAGCGAAGCACTCGAAATAAAATTTTGTGTGCCTCGCACGACGTACTTGACTGGATTCCGGCCTCCGCCGGAATGACGGTAAGGCGCAGAAACAACGATGCCGCCCGAAGGCGGCATCGTGCGCATCTGTCAAGCACGAAGAATTTTATGCCGCGCGCGGCACCTTGCGCAGGATGTTCAACACGTCGGCAAGCTTGTCGCGCATCTGACGCCGATCCACGATCATGTCGATGGCGCCGTGCTCCAGCAGGAATTCCGAGCGCTGGAACCCTTCCGGCAACGTCTCGCGCACCGTCTGCTCGATCACGCGCGGGCCGGCAAAGCCGATCAACGCCTTCGGTTCGGCGACATTGATATCGCCCAACATGCCTAGACTGGCCGACACGCCGCCGGTGGTCGGATGCGTGAGCACGCTGATATAGGGAATACCCGCTTCGCGCAAACGCGCCAGCGCGGCGGAGGTCTTGGCCATCTGCATCAGCGAGAACAAGGCCTCCTGCATGCGCGCGCCGCCTGTGGCGGAGAAGCACACGAGCGCGCTGCGCTCGCTTAGCGCGCGTTCGGCGGCGCGCGTGAATTTCTCGCCCACTACCGAACCCATCGAGCCGCCCATGTAGGAGAACTCGAACGCCACCGCCATCAGCGGCTGCTCCTTGAGTTTGCCGCTCATCGCGATGAGGGCGTCTTTCTCGCCCGTGGATTTCTGCGCGGCGACGATGCGATCGCGATACTTCTTGGAATCGCGAAATTTCAACGGATCGTTGGGCTCCATGCTGGCCCACAGCTCCTGCGCGCTTGTTTCGTCCAACAGCGACAACAGGCGCTCGCGTGCGCCGATGGAATGATGATGGCCGCACTTGGGGCACACCATCAGATTGCGCTCAAGCTCCGGCTTGTAAAGCACGGCGCCGCAGCCGCCGCATTTCTCCCAAACACCTTCGGGTACCTTGCCCTTGCCGCCGGGGGCCCCAGGGGTCCGCGTGCGGGGTGTCATGATTTTTTGCAGCCAATTCATTGATTCCGCCTCGATCTGAAAACAAGCGCGGCCTGTCCGGCACGCTCGGTCTGGCGATTCCTGTGCGCTCCCTTCTCTATGGCGACATCTGCGCAAAGATAAAGGGCGAGGACGACCAGACCTCGATGCAGGTTCTAGACCACGAAGGGCCCGAACCGTTCCATTGTCAGATTTTCGCCAAGCCCCGACGCCTCACCCTTCCCCCTCCGAAAAGGGAAAGCGAGCCATCAAGCGGCATCCAATGCCGCGCGAATGGGACGGAGAAAATCGCCGACCCGTGTTGCGATGTCCGGTGCCGTATTCGCACCGTTCAATCGCTCCACCAGCGCGCTGCCGATGACCACGGCGTCTGCGAATTCACTGATGGCTTTCGCGCTCTGCGCATCCTTTACGCCGAAACCCACCGCAACAGGCGATTTTGCATGAGAGCGGATATCCGCCACGCGTGCGGCGATGTCCTGCGTGCTCAAACGTCCCGCCCCGGTGATGCCGGCGAACGACACATAGTACAGGAAACCCTCCGCCGCCTCGCATAACTGCGCCATACGCGCGGGTGCGGTGGTGGGCGCGGCAAGCAGAATCTGCTGCAAGCCGGCTTGCCGCAGCGGTGCCAGCACGGCGGCTTCCTCCAGCGGGCAATCCACCAACAACACGCCGTCGACGCCCGCCGCGGCGGCTTCGGTCGCAAAGCGCGCGTACCCATGGATCTCCACCGGATTGAGGTAACCCATCAACACCACGGGCGTGTCTTTGTCACGCTCGCGGAAGGTGGCAACCCAGCCGAGTACGTCGGCAAGCCCCACTCCTTTTGCGATGGCGCGCTCGCTGGCATGTTGAATAACCGGGCCGTCGGCCATCGGATCGGAGAACGGCACGCCCAGTTCGATGACATCGGCACCCGCCTCGACCAGAGCGTGCATCACATGCACGGCGTGCTCGGGCGCGGGATCGCCGGCGGTGACGAAGGGAATCAATCCCGTACGACCGGATGCTTTGAGCGCGGCGAAACAGCTGTCGATACGGCTCATACCTGAACTCCTTCGCGTGCCGCAATCGTGTGTACGTCCTTGTCGCCGCGGCCGGAAAGATTGCACAGCACGATGCCGTCTTTCGGTAGCTCGCGCGCCAATTTCATGGCTTGCGCGACAGCGTGACTGGATTCCAGCGCAGCCAGAATGCCCTCGGTACGCGCAAGCAGATGGAACGCTTCGAGCGCTTCATCGTCCGTAACACCGACATACTCGGCACGACCGGCGTCTTTCAGGAACGCATGCTCCGGACCCACGCCGGGATAATCCAGACCTGCGGAAACCGAATGTGTCTCGGTGATCTGCCCGTTGTCGTCGCACAGCACATAGGTGCGATTGCCGTGCAGCACGCCGGGACGACCCGCTGCCAGCGACGCGGCGTGATGGCCGGTCGCTATGCCCTCACCTGCCGCTTCGGCACCGACGATGCGCACGCTGCTATCGTTGAGAAACGCGTGAAAGAGACCGATGGCATTGGAACCGCCGCCGACACAAGCCGTCAGCACGTCGGGCAAGCGGCCGTATTGCTCAAGCATTTGCGCACGCGCCTCGCGCCCGACGATCGCATTGAAATCGCGCACCATCATCGGATACGGATGCGGGCCGGCCACGGTGCCGATGATGTAGAACGTGTCGGCGACATGGGTCACCCAGTCGCGCATGGCTTCGTTCAACGCATCCTTCAACGTTTTCGATCCCGATGTCACCGGCACCACCTCGGCGCCGAGCAGCTTCATGCGGTAGACGTTGATCTTCTGCCGCTCGATGTCCACCGCGCCCATGTACACCACACACTTCAATCCGAAACGCGCGGCTACCGTTGCGCTCGCCACACCGTGCTGGCCCGCGCCGGTTTCGGCGATCACGCGCGGCTTGCCCATGCGCTTGGCCACCAACGCCTGGCCGACAGTGTTGTTGATCTTGTGCGCGCCGGTGTGATTGAGATCCTCGCGTTTGAGCAGGATGCGTGCACCGCCAACGTGCTTGGACAGGCCTTCGGCGTGATAGATCGGGCTGGGACGCCCCACGTAATGGGTGAGATCGCGATCCAGCTCGGCCAGGAATTGGGGATCCTCGCGAAGGCGCAGATAGGCCTCGGTGAGTTCGGCCAGCGGCGCCATAAGCGTCTCGGCGACGTACTGCCCGCCGAAGTTACCGAAACGTCCGTGAACGTCGGGCCATTGATGGAAGTCTTGTGGAGTTGCCATTGGTTAGAAATCCTGGGGAGACGTACGCGGCGCCTTAGGCGGCGAGATGCCAAAAATACAGCGATTGACTCGACCAAAAAAGCGATATCATGTCCCTAACACGTTAGAAAAACTCACAGCATAAATGCGCGACCTGCCTTCCCTGAACGCCCTGCGCGCCTTCGAGGCCACCGCCCGGCTGGGCAGCGTGAGCCGCGCGGCTGAGGAGCTGCACGTGACCCACGGGGCCATCAGCCGGCAACTGCGCGTACTGGAAGACGAATTGGGGCAACCCCTGTTCGCGCGTTTCGGCCGTGGCGTCGCGCTCACGGCCATTGGCGAGCAACTGCGCGATCGTGTCGCCGGCGCGTTCGATCAGCTGCGTGACGGCTGGGCCCAATTGCGGCGGCGGCGCGACGACGCACCGTTCGTGCTGAGCTGTGCCAGCAGCTTGCTCGCGCGCTGGGTGATTCCTCGGCTCGAGCGGCTTGAGCGCGACCTGCCTAGGCTGCGACTGCATCTGTCGCCCGAAGAAAATCCGCTTGCGCCGCAACACGCCGAACCGGACGCCGCCCTGGCCGTTGCAACAGCGCCGTGGCCCGCCGGCTGGCAGGTCTATGAACTGGCGCCGGAGCGTATCGGCCCCGTCGTCAGTCCGCGCTATGCAGGTCTCGCACGATTGCTGAACCAAGGCACTGGCGCGCTCAGCGACGAGGCTTTGTTGCACACCACCTCTCGCCCGCAAGCATGGTCCGCATGGGCGATTGCAGCAGGCATATCAGTTGAATCCTTGCATCATGGACAAGGTTTTGCGCGTTTGTTTTATCTGCTGGAGGCCGCCGTCGCCGGACTTGGCGTAGCCATTGCGCCGTCTCAGTTGGTGCAGGAAGACATCGAGGCAGGCCGCCTGCTTGCGCCGTGGGGCTTCAAACAAACCGATGCGCGTTGGATTCTGGCCGTTCCCAATCGCCGACACGACAACCGCATCGACGCGTTGGCCACCTGGATGCGCGATGCGCTGACTCAGGGGCCATAGCCCTTGGGGCAGGCTCTTACGCGTTGCGAACCGCCTCCACAAACGCACGCAACTTAATCGGATCTTTGATGCCTGGCGCGGATTCGACACCGCTCGCCACATCCACCGCCCACGGCTGCGCGGCGCGAATGGCGGTGGCGACGTTGTCGCTCGTCAGTCCGCCGGCAAGAATCAGCGGCTGCTTCAGATCGCGCGGCATCAGCGACCAATCGAAAGACTTGCCGCTACCGCCTGCTTCGCCAAGACCGTGACCGTCGAGCAGCAATCCTGCGGCGTGCGGGTGATCGCGCAGCTGATAAAGCGCTGCGGCACCTTCGCCCATGGCAATAGCCTTCAAGTAAGGTTGTCCGAATTGCACGCACCATTCGTCGCTTTCGTTGCCGTGAAACTGCAGCATCGAAGGGCGAACGGTATCGATGATCTCTTGCACAAAATTCGCTTCGTCATCCATGCACAGCGCAACCGTCGTCACGAAGGGCGGCATGGCTTCTACGATGGCCCGTGCCTGGGGCAAGGAAACCCGCCGTTTGCTGTGCGCAGTCAGCACGACGCCGATGGCATCGGCGCCCAGCTGTGCGGCCAGCAAAGCATCTTCGACACGCGTCATGCCGCAAAATTTGATACGAGTCATTCGCTGACCTCCGGTGGCAGACCCCAATGTCGTTCGTATCTCGGACCGATAAACGTGAGCCCCGAGGCCGCGGCGGTGGGTCCGGCGACTTCGCGGTTGCGTCCGGCCAGCAAGGCGGCCAGCCATTGCCCCGGTTGTTCGCCTCGGCCGACGGGCAGCAATGATCCGACGATGTTGCGCACCATATGGTGCAAAAAGGCATTCGCTTCGATATCCACGATCACCTGTTCCCCTTCGCGCCGCACGCTCAGATATTTTACTTCGCGACGCGCATGCGCAGCCTGGCAGGAAATGGCACGAAACGCCGAGAAATCGTGCTCGCCGATCAGCGCTTGAGCGGCGGCATGCATACATGGCGCATCCAGGGGCTGGCGTTCCCACGCCACATAGCGCGCATCCAGCGCAGGACGAATCGCGCGATTGAGGATGGTGTAGCGATAACGTCTGCTTCGCGCCGAGAATCGCGCGTGGAAATCGTCGGGCACCTGCTGCGCCCACAACACGGCCACGCTCGCAGGCAAGTTCGAACATGTTCCCAGCACCCATCCGCGCATGTCGCGCTGCACGTCGGTATCGAAATGCACCACCTGGCAGCGCCCATGAACGCCTGCGTCGGTGCGACCGGCGCACGTCACCGTAATGGGTTCTGCCGCGACAAACGAGAGCGCGCGTTCCAGGCTTGCTTGCACGCTGGCACCATGACTCAGCCGTTGCCAGCCGAGAAAATCGGTGCCGTCGTATTCGATGCCTAGTGCAATGCGCATGGGCGATGGGAAAACATGAAAGGAGACAAGAGTAACAGGTGCCTGCGCATCACCCGGCGTCAGGAGCTAAAACGCATCGGGCCGGCATAGCCGGCCCGATGCGATCTTGCTCGAAGCGGCAAGGGCTCAGCGGATCTTTTCCATGAGCGTCTTCGCCACATCCCGCTGCATCTGGCTGCCTTCGTGCAGGACTTCCTCCAGCATGGCGCGAGCGCCGTCCGGATCGCCCATGTCGAGGTAGGCGCGCGCCAGATCCAGTTTGGTATCGATCGGATCGTCGTGGAGTTCGCCAAATGTGTCGTGATCGGCGTGCTCTACGTGATCGGTATGAGGTGCTTCAGCCGGTTCTTCGAAGTTCCAGGTCGAAACCGGTTCTTCCTCAATGTCTTCTTTCACCGCCGGTGCGGCGGTGCGACTGACCGAATCGCCGTGATGCGGCGTCAGATCGAAATCGAAATGGTATTCGCTGACTTTGGAAGGCAGCGGCGACGGGTTCTTCGCGGGAGCGGCGGGCTGCGCTTCCGAGGCGGCACGATCGTTGGCGTAGCTATCCAAATCGAAATGGTGAAGCGGCGCGTGGTCGTCGCGCCCGGATGCATCCCCGGCCGCATGCGCGAAGAGCGGATGCCCAGGCGCCAAGTCCTCGCCCATATGCATCACATCCTGCCATTCCGGTTGGTCGGGATCGGTGATATGCGCATGCATCGCTTCGGCTGCCGCCTCGAAGTGCTCCACGTCGCGACGCGAGTAATACAAGCTGACCAATTCGAGATGCAGCGCAATGTCGTCCGGCTGTTCGGCCAGTTGATCGAGCAACTCTTCCTGATCCAGATCGGCGCTGGAATGATCGTGATCGTCTTCGCCCTCGACGGTGCCGAAGCGGTCCGCAAGCGATCCGCCGGTTGGTGCGACCCTGGGAGATTTGGCAGCACCGGACTTGCCGCGGCGAGCCAGCAAGCCCAGCAGCAGCAACACCACCACGCCACCGCCCGCGATCATGGCCCAGGTCTGCGTATACCAGGGCTGTTCGGTGGATTCTGGCGAAGATGCCGCACGACGAGGCGCAACCACCGGCTTGGCGGGAGCCTTCAGCGGAGTCGTCACCGCTGTATGTGCAGCGGTGGCAGCGCTTGCCGGTGGCGTCGCCGGTTTGTTCTCGGCGGTCGGCGCAGCGGCGGGTGCGGGGGCTTGTGCTGCCGCATGGGTAGACGCTGGCGCGACGGGCGCCACGGCCTTGCTCGGCGCGGTCGATGCAGGTGCGTTTGTCGCGACCGGCGCAGAAACCGCGCCGACGCCCTTGCGGGCTTCGGCAAGCTTCTTCTGCAAATCGGCGATCTCATCGTCCTTAAGCGACAGGAGATGCTGATTCTTGTTGTTGAGGTCTTCCAGGTCCTTCAGGCGCGATTTGAGCTCGCTGCTTTGCTGCTGCAAAGAGGCCAGCGTTTCCTGATTGCGTTGGAGTTCCTGGCGAACAGCGGCGTTGTTGCCGCCTTTTCCGCCCGCTCCACCCGCTTCACTGCCCGGCGGAACCAAAGCCAACCGGTCGGCCTTGCTGTTGGCAGCGGGAGCGACCGAAGCGTTTTCGCGCGTGCCACCCGCGGCTACGGCGACCGGTGCGCTAACGGTGCCGTTGCGCCAGTCGCTGTTTTGCTGACGAACGGCAGCAGCAGCGGCCTCGGCCGCTGTGGCCATGGCGTCGTCGCGCGACGGTACACGCAGGATCGCACCTGCCTTCAAGGCATTGATGTTGTCGCGATAGAAAGCGTCCGGATTGGCGGCCTTCAGCGCCAGCATCATCTGGTTGGTGTCTACGCCGGAAGGTGCAACTTCCGTCGCGATATGCGACAGCGACGCGCCCTTCTCGACCGGGCCGAATTGACCATTCTTGACCGAAGCGGCGGCGTTGCGCGCAGGCGCAGCGTGACGCGGCGCTGCCGTGGCGGTCTCTGCCGGCGCCGAGGCGCTGGAGGCGGGTGCGCGACGCGTAGGTGCGCTGCTCGTCGGCGGCGTTTGCGAGATTTTGCTGGCCGGGTCGAGCAAGATCGCAAATTCACGCACGGTGCTGCCCGTGCTGCTGTTCACTTCGACTAACAGGTCGAGGTAAGGGTCGTCCACCGCCGAGCTGCTGGTGACGCGAATCAATCGATGGCCACCGACATCCACAACGTTGAATTGCAGAGGGACCGTGGGACGCTCGCTGCCGGCTTTGGCGAAGGCCTCGTTGGACGCCAGCTGGGCGCTAAGGGTCTCCAGCTCGGCCGGGGTGCCCTGCGTGACCGGGATTTCCACCAACAACGGCTGCCCCAGCGCCGATTTGACGTGCGCCTGGCCCAGTTCCACGGCTGCCACCTGGCTGCTGCCCAAGGCAAGCGCCAACAGTATCGACAGCTTCAACGAACGATTCATCGCTTGGCTCCCCCGAGACACCCCGGACGCTTTACCGAAAGGCCACCGCAGGTTGCGGCGACTTCCTCTTGGAAGGCGTCACTTTAGTTAGATAAACGTCAATCAACAATACCATATTTATCCGCCAGGCCCTTTCAGCAGCGATTTTCTTTGCCTGACGTGACGGCCATCAATGCCCGGCCACCGGGAGCTTGGACGCATCCTGAGTCGCTTTGAGCTGTTTGCGCAGCTCGGCGATGGTACGGTCCTGTTGTTGCAGGCGTTCCGCCGCCTGCTGGCTGGCGGTTTCCTGCTGGGTAACATCCTTTTGCAGACGCTGCACTTCGGCCTGATGCTGGGAGACTTGTCGATTCGCATGGGCGATGGCCTGGGGCGATTCGGACGACGATTGCGCCAGCGAAACCGAACTCAACACGCAACCCAGCAAAACCAGACCGAAACGATGCATTACAAATAGTCCTCGATGAGCAATTGCGCGATCTGCACCGCATTGAGTGCCGCGCCCTTGCGGATGTTATCGGCAACGATCCACAGATCGAGCCCGCGATCATGCGAAATATCTTCGCGGATACGGCCCACGAATACGGGATCCTGGCCAGCCGCATCACCCACCGGCGTGGGATAGCCGCCCGGCTTGCGTTCGTCCTGCACGACCACGCCTTCGGCGCTTTCCAGCAACGCACGCGCTTGATCGGCGGTGATCTTGTCGCGCGTTTCAATATGCACCGCTTCCGCGTGACCGTAAAACACCGGTACGCGTACGGCGGTGGGATTCACTTGGATGGATTCGTCTTCCAGAATTTTGCGCGTCTCCCACACCATCTTCATTTCTTCTTTGGTGTAGCCGTTAGCCTGGAATTCGTCGATGTGCGGAATCACATTGAACGCGATCTGCTTGGGAAACTTGGACTTCTCCACGTCCTGAAAGTTAAGCAGCGCCGCGGTCTGCTTACCCAGCTCTTCCATGCCCGAGCGCCCCGCACCGGACACCGACTGATAGGTGGCGACATTGATGCGCTCGATGCCGACCGCGCGATGGATCGGGGCCAGCGCCACCAGCATTTGCATGGTGGAACAGTTGGGGTTGGCGATGATGCCTCGCACGGTGTATTGCGCGATAGCGTGCGGATTCACTTCGCTCACCACCAGCGGGATATCGTCCTGGTAGCGGAACTCGGACGTGTTGTCGATCACCACGGCGCCCGCGGCGGCGGCGCGCGGTGCATGCACACGGCTTACCGAACCGCCAGCGGAAAAAAAAGCGATGTCCACGCCGTTGAAGTCGTAGTTGTCCAGGTTTTGCACGGTGATCTGTTTGCCGGCGAACTCTACTTTGCTGCCGGCCGAGCGCTCGCTTGCCAGCGGCACCAACTCGCTGATCGGAAATTCGCGCTGCGCCAGAATGCTCAGCAGGGTCTCGCCCACGGCGCCTGTCGCGCCCACCATGGCTACCTTGTAACTACTCTTCTTGCTCATCTTCAGGTCACTTGTCTTGGGGTTTAGAAGGTCGCCATGACGGCGCCGACACCCCGATCGGGGAATCTAGCCTGCACGGCACGCAAACAACACGGCACAGCCTTGCCAGCGTGAGACGCATCACGTTTCGCCATCACCGCTGCCCTCGCGCTTCAGGATTGAGCAAGGACGGCGGATGCCCCGCGTTGGGTCCGTAACCCAGCGCAGCCAGCAGATTATCGGCAGCCAGCTGAGCCATCGCACGGCGCGTATCGGCGCTGGCGCTGGCGATGTGCGGGCTTAGCACAGCGTTGTCGAGTTCGCGCAAGGCCGGATCAACGGCGGGCTCGCCCTCGAATACGTCCAGCCCTGCCGCCGCCAATCGGCCTTCGCGCAAGGCTATGGCAAGCGCGGCATCGTCGACGATGCCGCCGCGGGCGATGTTCACCAGTACCGCCGTCGGCTTCATGAGCGCCAACTCCGACGCGCCGATGGCGTGATGGTTTTGCGCGTTGTAAGGCAGCGCCAGCACAAGGTGATCGGCACGCTTGAGCAAGGCCGTTTTCTCGACCCATTCGGCACGATACTCGCGCCCGATCGCATCAGGCAGACGTGAACGGTTGTGATAAATCACCGGCATGCCGAATCCGTAAGCCCGGCGCGCGATCGCCTGGCCGATGCGCCCCATGCCGAGAATGCCCAACGTTTTGCCGTGGACATCCACGCCGAGCCAATCGTCGAAACGCATGCCGCCCCGCCACTGCCCAGCACGCAACCAGCGCTCCGCACTGCCGACGCGTCGCGCGGCCGCCAATAACAACGCCCATGCGTAATCGGCGGTTGTTTCGTTGAGAACGTCTGGTGTATTGGTGGCGAGAATGCCTACCTTTGTCAGTGCGGGGACATCCAGATTGTTGTAGCCCACGGCCAGATTGGCGATCGCGCGCAATCGCCGATTGCCTGCAATCGTTTTGTCGTCGATGCGATCGCTCAAACCGATGATGGCGCCATCGACCGCAGCCAGTTTTTCGCGCAGCTCCTCAGGCGTGTGCTTGCGCTCGGCGGTTTCCGCATGCACTTCCACGTACTGGGCGAGACTCGCCAGTACTTCCGGAAAAAGCGGGCGCGAAACCCAGATGCTGTGTGACTTGCTCATGCCGACCGATTACCGTGGATGCTTGCGTCCTGCCGTCGTACGCTACGCGCTGCTGCCGGCGACAGGCCCTTATTCCGTTAAGGGATGCGAGGTTTTATGTCGCCCACGTCGCCGCACTGCGCGCGGTGGCGCAAGGCGTGGTCCATCAACACCAAAGCCATCATCGCCTCCGCGATGGGCGTGGCGCGAATGCCGACGCAGGGATCGTGGCGCCCTTTGGTCACCACCTCGACCGCCTCGCCGGCCAGGTTCACGCTGCGGCCGGGAATCAGAATGCTCGACGTAGGCTTGAGCGCCATTGAGGCACGTACCGGCTGCCCCGTGCTGATTCCGCCCAGAATGCCACCGGCATGATTGGACGTAAAGCCGTCCATATGCATTTCATCGCGATGCTGGCTTCCGCGCTGGGGAACCACGTCGAAACCGTCGCCGATTTCCACGCCTTTCACCGCATTGATGCCCATCAGGGCGGCGGCGATGTCGGCGTCCAGCTTGGCGTAGATCGGCGCGCCGAGGCCGGGCGGGACGCCTTCGGCCACCAC
>DATJMR010000342.1:0-10025 GCA_035508595.1 Dyella sp. | reverse complement strand
AACGGTTTCCCGATAGTCGCCCTGCTTCAAAAGGTCGAACGTATTCGCGTCGAGCTCGCTTCGCAGGCTGTCGTACGTCGCCTTGTTAAGATCGGCGCCGCGATAGCCGTCGGCGCTGTACGCCACGGCAACATAGCCGACGAGATCCCAGTTGTTGGTGGGTTTATTCAACCCCAAAAGCAGCACGACCAGCGCTGTGGCGGCCGTGAGGACCAAGCCTGACATCCGCGCAGAAGACTTCACCGAATGCGTGGCCTTGGTGTCGTTGACGGTTGCCGAAGCCATGCGAAATGCCGACAGGGGATTAGTGATAGGTGCCGCGGCGGCACCTTCCGGTTGCGGTGGTGCGCCGATGCCCAGCGGGGCACGGAGCGTCGCTCGGATGCCATGTCGGTGCGACGTTGTTGAGATTAATTCTCATTTTCTGGAGGGCGCCGCGGCAAGCCGGGGCACATGAGGGTTTGCCATGAGCCTGCCAACTCAAGGCAGATGACGGCGACGAAGGGGATCGCGCACAATGAGCGTCCATGCCGCAATGCCGCATAGCGCTCAGGATTCTCCGGCCATGTTGTTGATGATCGACAATTACGACAGCTTCACCTTCAACCTCGTGCAGTACCTGGGCGAGCTAGGTCAGGACGTGAAAGTGGTGCGCAACGATGCCTTGGACGTGGCCGGCATTCGGGCGCTGAAACCGTCGCACCTCATGATTTCCCCCGGCCCCGGCACGCCGGACGACGCGGGCGTATCGCTCGCCGTGTTGCGCGAGCTGGCCGGTGAGATCCCCGTGTTTGGCGTTTGCCTCGGTCATCAGGCGATCGGTCAGGCGTTCGGCGGCAAGGTGATTCGCGCCAAGCAGATCATGCATGGCAAAACCTCGCCGGTGCGTCATCGGGGCAAGGGCGTTTTTGCGGGGCTGCCCGATCCGTTCGAGGCCACGCGTTACCACTCGCTGGTCGTGGAGCAATCCTCGCTGCCCGATTGCCTGGAGGTCACCGCCTGGACGGAAAACCCCGACGGCTCCATCGACGAGATCATGGGCTTGCGCCACAAAACGCTGGCGGTGGAAGGCGTGCAGTTTCACCCCGAATCGATCCTCACCCAGTATGGCCACGACCTGCTGCGGAATTTTCTGGGCCTGCCACTGAAAAAGCTCGCCGCATGACGGGGCGCGCCATCACGATCACGCCGCAGGAGGCACTGCAGCGCACGATCGAACATCGCGAAATCTTCCACGATGAAATGATCGCGTTGATGCGCCAGATCATGAGCGGCGAAGTGAGTCCGCTGATGACCGCCGCGATCATCACGGGTCTGCGCGTGAAGAAAGAAACCGTCGGGGAGATCACCGGCGCGGCGCGCGTGATGCGGGAGTTGTCGGCCAAGGTGGATGCGCCGCCGCATCCCTATTTTCTCGATATCGTCGGTACGGGCGGCGATGGCGCCTCCAGCTTCAACATTTCCACCGCATCGATGTTCGTCACGGCTGCGGCAGGCGCGCGCGTCGCCAAGCATGGCGGGCGCAGCGTGTCGTCCAAGTCGGGCAGTGCGGATGTGCTTGAAGCGCTGGGCGCCTGCATCGACCTTTCGCCGGCCAAGGTGGCGCAGTGCATCCTGCGCTGCGGCATCGGCTTCATGTTCGCGCCGCTGTACCACCCGGCGATGAAGGTGGTGCAGCCGGTGCGGCGCGAGATGGGCGTGCGCACCCTGTTCAACATCCTTGGCCCGCTGACCAACCCTGCCGGCGCCCCTAACATCCTGATGGGGGTTTTCCATCCGGACCTCGTGGGTATTCAGGTACGTGCCCTGCAGGCGCTAGGCGCCAGGCATGCCCTGGTGGTGTGGGGGCGTGACGGGATGGACGAGATTTCGCTGGGCGCTTCCACCCTGGTCGGCGAGCTGCGCGACGGCGAGGTCCACGAGTACGAGGTCGAGCCGGAAGATTTCGGCTTGGCCATGGCGTCCAGCCGCAATCTGCGGGTGGAAAACGCCGAGCAATCCAAGGCGATGCTGCTGGATGCCCTGGAGAATCGCCACGGCGTGCCGCACGACATCGTCTGCCTGAATGCGGGCGCCGCGCTGTATGCCTGCGGGCTGGTCGGCAGCATCGCCAGCGGCATCGAGTTGGCCCGGGCGACCATCGCCAGCGGCGCGGCTCGTGCCAAAATGGAGGCGTTCGTTGCGACCACACAGCGCCTTGCCCATAGCTGATACTAGCTCTGGCCGCAGGGTTATCGTTTTCTAAGGTTTTCACATGCCGATCAGAGCTCATGACCGACATTCTTCAACGCATCCTCGCCCGTAAGGCGGAAGAACTCGCCGAACGCAGCGCCAAGTTGCCGCTGAAGGAACTGTCTGCGCGCGTGGCCGACATGCCCGATACGCGCGGCTTTGCCGCGGCCATCGAAGCGCGGATCGCATCGGGCGATGCGGCGGTCATCGCCGAGGTGAAAAAAGCCAGCCCAAGCAAGGGCGTGATCCGCGCCGAGTTCGATCCGGTGGCCATCGCGCGCAGTTACGAGCTGGGTGGCGCGGCGTGTCTGTCGGTGCTTACGGACAGAGATTTCTTCCAGGGCAGCGAAGATTTCCTGCAACAGGCGCGCGCCGCCTGTTCGCTGCCGGTGCTGCGCAAGGATTTCGTCATCGATCCGTATCAGGTGTACGAAGCGCGTGCGATCGGCGCCGATTGCATTCTGTTGATCGTCGCCGCGCTGGGCGACGCGGATTTGTTGGAGCTGTCGCTGCTGGCCGCCGACCTGGATCTGGACGTGCTGTGCGAAGTGCACGACGCCGAAGAACTGGAGCGGGCGCAAGCCGCGCCGGTGCCGTTGATCGGCGTCAACAATCGCAACCTGCGCACGTTCGAAACCTCGCTCGAAACCACGCTCGAGCTGCAGCAACTGATGGAATACGATCGTATCCTGGTTGCCGAATCGGGTATCCACACGCTTGAGGATGTGGCACGCCTGCGCGAGGCGGGCGTCAATGCATTTTTGGTCGGCGAAGCCTTCATGCGCGCCGCCGATCCTGGTTTGGAATTGAAGCGGCTGTTTAATACGCACTGATCATGTTGACAGGGGATATGACTCAAACGCCGGCGCAAACCGGCGGCGACGCCGATGCGTCGCGCACGGTGTTGTTCGATTTCGACGGCGTATTGCATCACGGCGACGCGTTTTATCTTTTTATTCGGCAGCGCTACGCGCAGTCGTTCCACTGCAAGCTGCTCGCCGTGCTGACCATGCCGTGGTGGTTGATCTGTTTGCTCTTCTCGCGGAAGGCTGCGGCGCGCGCGCTCGTGCACGTGGCGTTGCTTGGCGTCAGCCAGAAGCGGTACCAACACATTGCCGAAGCGTTTGCCGATCAGCTGGTACAGCGACCTCGCCAATTCTGTCGCGACGGCTTGAACGCGCTGCGTCGGCATCAGCAAGCCGGCGATGAGGTGATCATTGTGACGGGGTGCGAGCATATGCTCGTCAGCCGGTTGGTGAATCGGTTGGGCCTGTCCAACGTCACCGTCGTCGCTTCGCGATTTAAGCCGGGCTGGCTGGGTATGCGCGTGGCGCTGCATAACGTCGGACGCTACAAGCTGCAGACCTTGGCAAAGCAGGGCATTGAGCAGTGGAAGATCGCCTACAGCGATTCCTACCAGGACATGCCCATGCTCAAACGGGCGAGCGAAGCCGTGCTGGTCAACGGCACGCCCAAGCTTTGCAAGCGCTTAGAAAAGGCGCTGGGCCGTTCGGTCACTCGCGTCGTCTGGTACTGATCGCCGGATCCGGCGTTAGCGTCTCTCGCATTAAAGCCGGGAAGGGGCTTGCAGGCGATCTCGGCGTCCTATACGTTAGCACTTACGTTAATGCTTACGTATATCTGGGGTGGCGCTCCATGTATTTGGCATCCTTGGGAAAATTGGCGCTTGGTAGCCGGCTTAAGGCGCTTAGCGATCACTTTTACGGCGCGGCCGACGAGGTGTATCAGACGCTCGGTGCACGGATCGAATCGCGCTGGCTGCCGGTGTTGCGCTATCTGTGGGACGTCGGTCCCCGTGCCGTGACCGAAGTGGCCGATGCGATCGGGCAGACCCATTCGGCCGTCAGCCAGCTCACCGACAAGCTGGTGCGGGAAGGCATGGTGCACCGCCGCCGCGATCCGAACGACGGACGCCGCACGGTGCTGGTGCTGACCGACAAGGCACATGAGGCGCTCGCCGAACTCGGCCCGATCTGGTGTGCCGTGCGCCGTGGCGTCACGGCGTCGTTGGATGAGCACGCGGTGCAACTGCTGGAAGCCATCGATCTGTGCGAGCGTGCGTTGCGGGAACGCCCTATCGTCAACGCGATCCTGGCCGAACACGCGGCGATCGTGAAAGCGCCGCTTGAGATCGTTCCCTACAGACCGGAGCTGCGAGAGCACTTCTATCGCTTGAATGCGCAGTGGCTGGAGCGCTACTTCCGCGTCGAGGACATCGACCGTACCGTGCTTAGCGATCCGGAGCGGTATGTCCTGCAACCGGGCGGTTCGATCTTTTTCGCGAAACTGGGCGAAGAGATCATCGGCACCTGCGCACTCTTGCAGGAGTCGCCCGGCGTGTTCGAGCTGACCAAGATGGGCGTGGACGAGACCTTCCGGGGCCTGGGCGCCGGCAAACGGCTGCTCGAGGCGTGCATTGCCCAATTCCATCGGCGCGCAGGACACACGTTGTTTCTGGAATCCAACAGCAGCCTGAAGCCTGCGTTGCGGATGTACGAGAAGGCGGGGTTTGTTTTCCAGCCGACGATTCGTCCGGGCTCGCATTACGAGCGGGCGGACGTTTACATGATCTATCAGGCGCCGGCGAAGGAGCCCGCCTGATTCATCGCCCCGGCGTGTGCCGGGGCGACGGCGTGAAACCCTATTAACGCGTGCCGCGCACCACGATGGTCTTGCCCGACACGTCGATCATGCCTTGCTCCTCCAGCTGCTTGAGCACGCGGCCGACCATTTCACGCGAGCAACCCACGATGCGGCTCACTTCCTGGCGGGAAATGCGGATCTGGGTGCCATCGGGATGGCTCATCGCATCCGGTTCCTGGCACAGGTCCAGCAGGGTGCGCGAGATGCGGTTGGTGACGTCCATGAAGGCCATGCGGCTGACCTGGCGTGAGGTGCGCAGCAGACGATGGGTGAGCTGGGCGCCGATCGAGAACAGGATCTTCGGGCACTCGTCGCGCAGCGGCCCTTCCATCAGCTGGAACAGGCGTTCGTAGCTGATCTCGGCCATCTCGCAGGGGCTGCGGGTACGCACCATCGATTCGCGCTGAGCCTGCTCGACAAACAGACCCATCTCGCCGATGAACTGGCCGCGGCTGATGTAGGCAAGGATGAGCTCGCGCCCTTGCTCGTCTTCCGTACAGACCGCCAGCGAGCCCTCGATCACGTAATAAAGGGTGTTGGCGGGGTCGCCCGGGCGGATGATGGCGGTCTTGCCGGGGTAGCGTCGACGGTGGCAGAGCCCCAGGAAGCGCTCCATGGCGGCCGGGTCGGGTGCGAAGCCGAGCGGAGCCTGCGAACGTTCGAAGGCCTGTTGTAACTGGTATTTCAGTTGCACCACAGAGGTTTTCCCCATGCTGAGTTGTCTTCCCGACCGCCCTGTCCCGCGGTCTATGTATGAGCGTTCCTGGCAACTTTCGCATTATGGCAAAGTCAATGCGAGCCCCGAAGGTTACGTTTTCTGTCGATTTGTCCCATACTTCGCAGTCTTCCGGAGGATGCGCTTTGCCATCGTCCGTACACAAGGGGCGTGCAGGATAAGGGTCCAGCACGCTTTTCTTAATCAGCGGGGACCCTTGTAGCTAACCCGCCTCACCTGTAGGCCGTGATCCGGCCATGGAGTGTCGCCGTGGTGAAACCTCTCCCGCGCCTGCGTTTGCAGGGCTTCAACAACCTGACCAAGGCCCTGAGCTTCAACATTTACGATATCTGCTACGCCGTATCGGAAGACCAGCGCCAGCGTTACATCGAGTACATCGACGAGCAGTACGACGCCGATCGTCTCACGCAAATTCTTACCGACGTCGCCGAGATCATCGGCGCGAACATCCTCAACGTGGCCCGCCAGGACTACGATCCGCAGGGTGCCTCGGTCACCATTCTGATTTCCGAAGAACCGGTGGTCGAGAAGCTCGGCCGCGACACCATTTCGGATGCCGTGGTGGCCCACATGGACAAAAGCCACATCACCGTCCACACCTACCCGGAAACGCATCCCCACAACGGCATCGCGACCTTCCGTGCGGACATCGATGTTGCCACCTGCGGCGTGATCTCTCCGTTGAAGGCCCTGAACTACCTGATCGACAGCTTCGAGTCGGATATCGTGGTGTGCGACTACCGCGTGCGCGGCTTCACCCGCGACGTAAAAGGCAAAAAGCACTTCATCGACCACAAGATCAACTCGGTGCAGGATTACCTCGCCCGCCACATCCGTCAGAAGTACGAGATGTTCGATGTGAACGTGTATCAGGAAAACATCTTCCACACGAAAATGCACATCAAGGACTTCGATCTGGACACGTATCTGTTCGAAGCGCACGCGGACGATCTCTCGTTCAAGGAGCGCCAGAAGATCGAGCAGCTGCTGCGTCGCGAAATCGAAGAACTCTTCCACGGCCGCAACCTGATGTGACGAAAAACCCGCCGAAAGGCGGGTTTTTTCTTTGTCGTTCTTCCTCCCTCTTCAGGGAGGAGGCCGAGGTGAGAGGGGCGGCCCGCCTCGAACCTCATTTCACCTCACTGTCATTCCGGCGCAGGCCGGAATCCAGTTTGAATAGGTCGTGCGCAGCACTCTTTGAATCTATGTTGTGTGCCTCGCATAACGTGCTTGTACTGGATTCCGGCCTGCGCCGGAATGACGCGAGGTGCGATGGGGGTTCTCAGTTCAACAGCACGCAACCCTCGATCGCGTTTCAAAGCCGATACGCCACCGTCTTCATCACCATCGAACTTGCATGCATCAACTGCGGAATCGGGAACGGCAACTTGATGCCGCCGCGTTCCCACGCATTTTGCGCGTGCCGCACTTCATCGTCTTGCATCTGCTGCAGCACCGCGCGCGAACGTTCGTCCTGCGCGGGTAATTTATCCATGTGCTCGGCAAGATGCGCTTCGACCTGCTTTTCGGTTTCCACTACAAAACCCAGGCTCACTTTGTCGCCTGCCAGTGCCGCCAGCGCGCCGATCGCGTAACTGCCCGCGTACCAGAGCGGATTGAGCAAACTCGGGCGGCTTTCCAACTCGTGCAAGCGCTCCGTGCACCATGCGAGGTGGTCGGTTTCTTCGGCCGCCGCATCGAGCAGGTGCGCGCGGTTTTCTTCCTGGCGCGCAAGCGCGGCTTGCCCGTCGTAAAGCGCTTGGGCACAGACTTCGCCGCTGTGATTCACGCGCATCAGGCCGGCGGCGTGGCGGCGCTCCTTCTCGTCCATTTCCGCTTCGGCCAGATGGTGGGCGGGCGATTTGCGATGCGTTTCCGGTGAGCCGGCTACCGTTTCGAGCGCGCGTTCGATGCCAGATAGCAGTCGATCGAGCGGAGTAAGCGTGCGTGCGTTCATGAGGGTATCCATTGCTGCGCGAGCAGGGTCAACGGGTGCAAGGTGGGCAGGGCGGAGGCTTGTTCGCCCAGTCCGGCCGCCAGGTGCAACCGGCAACCGATATTGGACGACAGAAGCGATTGCACATCCAGCGCATGGACGTGCGACAAAACATCTTCGCGCAGTTGCGCCGCGCGTTCTGGAAACTGCAGCACGTGGCTGCCGGCGGCACCGCAGCAATAAGGCGGCGTGGGCAACCGTTTCACTTCCAGCTGCGGTACGTGTTGTAGCAGCGTCACCAGCGCCGTATCGCTGCGCGCCACGTTGGCCTGCGTGCATGGCACGTGCAGCGCCACGCTGCCGGGCAGGGCGCGAAATCGCAGCGTATCGATACGCTTGGCCAGCAGCCCGTAGGCGTCGTCCACGCGCACCTCTGGCAGCGCAAGACGCAAGGTGCTCAGGCAGCCGGGTGTGATCGTCACCAGGTAATCCGCACGCGCATCCGACCAGGCTCGGCGAACGCGCTCGGCGGCCGCTTCGGCGTCGCGCGAGGCGCCGTCGTGAAGGTCCAGCGCGCCACAGCAAAACGCCGGCAAGCGGACGACGCGATAACCTGCGGCCGTCAACAATCGTTCCGCTGCGCGTTCGGCTTCATCGTCCTGCACGCTGCCGGCGCAACCGGGGAAGAGCGCCACGGTGCCGATTTCAGTCTCCTCCTTGGTTGGCGGGGGAGGGCTGAAGCCTGCGGGTCTGCGCTTGCGATCGTGTTTCGGCAACAAAGACAGGGCCATTCGCCACGGGGTGTGTTTCTGGCCCAGGGACTGTTGGGCCAGCCACGAAACCCCGGTCCAACGGGCGAGTCGCTGCGCCCATCGGATGAGCGCGGGTCGTTTTACGACATCAAGCAAAAGGCTTGGCCGTTGAGGTGCCGGCCCCAGCAAACCGCGGGTTTTCACCAGCAGCTCCTCATACTTAACCCCCGCCGGGCAGACTCGCTGGCAATGGAGGCACCCCAGGCAGTGGTCCAGCGGCTCACGTAGCTCCGGGGTCGGGGAAACCTGGCCCCGGGCCAGCGCTGCCGCCAAGGCAATTCTTCCGCGCGGCGACTCGGTTTCGTTGCTATCCAGCGCGTAAGTGGGGCAAACCGGCAGGCAAAGGCCGCATTGCACACATTGGTCGGCCAGCACGGCAATGCGGTGTCGGGGGTTCTCAAGAGGCATGCCGTTCATGCTATCATTCGCGGCTCGCAGCCCATCGTGGGCTTGCGCGATGGATGAAAGCTTCGTTATCATCTCGCGCCTTTATTCCATCGATTCCGCTTACCGCCTCGTGTGGCGGCAGACAGGTATTCCGAAATGAAAACGTTCAGCGCCAAGCCGGAAAGCGTCAAGCGCGACTGGTACGTGGTCGACGCCACGGACAAAACGCTCGGCCGTCTCTCGACCGAGATCGCGCGTCGCCTCCGCGGCAAGCACAAGCCCGAATTCACCCCGCACGTCGATACCGGCGATTACATCGTCGTGATCAACGCGGAGAAGGTGGCTGTCACCGGCGCCAAGCTGGACGACAAGATGTACCACCGCTTCACCGGTTACGTCGGCAACCTCAAGACCACCAGCCTGAAAGACCTGCTGGCCACCCATCCTGAGCGTGTCATCGAAATCGCCGTGAAGGGCATGTTGCCGAAGAATCCGCTGGGCCGTGCCATGTACAGCAAGCTCAAGGTGTACGGCGGCGCCGAACATCCGCATACCGCCCAGCAGCCGAAGGCGCTGGAAATCTAAGGAAGCATCATGGCGATTCAGCAGAATTACGGCACCGGCCGTCGCAAGACCTCCGCAGCTCGCGTGTTCCTGCGCAAGGGCACCGGCGCGATCGAAGTGAACGGCAAGACCCTCGATGAATTCTTTGGCCGCGAAACTTCGCGCATGATCGTGCGCCAGCCGCTCGAACTCACGCAAAGCGCCGACAAGTTCGACATCAAGGTCACCGTGTCCGGCGGCGGCATCACCGGCCAGGCCGGCGCCATCCGCCTCGGCATCGCCCGCGCCCTGATCGAATACGACGAAAGCCTGAAGACCTCGCTCCGCAAGGCTGGCTTCGTTACCCGTGACGCCCGCGAAGTCGAACGTAAGAAGGTCGGTCTGCACAAAGCACGCCGCGCTACCCAGTTCTCGAAGCGCTAATCCTCACCCGAGGCAAGGCTTCGACCGACCGGTGCACCAAGTCAGAGCGCACCGCTCGGAGAGACATTGGGAGATCGTCTAACGGTAGGACAACGGACTCTGACTCCGTTTATCTAGGTTCGAATCCTAGTCTCCCAGCCACTTCAAAAGGTCCTGATTTTTCAGGGCCTTTTGTTTTTCAGAGGGCGTAGTGTTGATTTCCGCCGAAAACTGAGCCGGGTTTTTCATCGAAAAGTGAGCCACCCGTTTAGTGCTGCAGGTTAGCTTAGCT
>DATJMR010000341.1:0-3441 GCA_035508595.1 Dyella sp. | reverse complement strand
CATTGCAGCAGGTTGCCGAGGTGGTTGATCGAGCCGCTAACGGCGACAGTCACATGACGGTGCGTGCAGGCGGCAGTCCGATCGTTCGTTATTTGCGTGAGGGGATCAATCGTCTCTTGCACGCAAGATGATGTTGCACGGTTAGCACGTGACCCGAAGTCGTCTGAAATGGCGGGATGCGCCGCCATTTCCACGCGCGGTCATGGCATTGGCCGCTCAGGTTTCTGCTGCTTCGCGACCCTGCTGACGGATGATCGCTTCTTCGCGCGCATCGATGATCGACTGCATCACGCTGTCCACATCGACCACTGAATCGTCGAATTCGAAATGTCCGGTCAGTACGCTGTCCGGCCGCAGCTCACCCTGTTCGAACAGGGCCCACATTTCTTCGGCGTAATAGGTATCGAGCAATTCCGGTGCAAAGCGCGAGAGGCTGATGGTGATGTTGCCCACATCGCGGCGCAGCATGGTGCGTGCGCTATTGTTGCCGGCCGCGCTCACGACCTGCGGCAGGTCGATGATCACCGGGCCGTCGGGCGCCACCAGCACGTTGTATTCGGACAGGTCGCCATGGATCAGGCCCTGGCACAGCATCAATGCAACCTGGCGGATCAGGATGCCGTGGTATTCGCGTGCGGTGTCGGCGGACAGTTCCACTTCGCCCAGCCGCGGTGCGGAAAACCCGTCCTCATCGGTGACCAGCTCCATCACCAGCACGCCGTTGAAATAGCCGTGCGGCTGCGGTACGCGTACGCCCGCGGCCACCAGCTGATAGAGCGCGTCCACCTCGGCATTTTTCCAGGCTTCTTCGGCTTCCTTGCGGCCGAACTTGGTGGCCTTGCCCATCGCACGCGCCTGCCGGCTGCCGCGCACCTTGCGCCCTTCCTGGTACTGCACGCGCTGCTGGAAACTGCGCTGGCCCATGTCTTTGTAGACCTTCGCGCAGCGCACGTCGTCGCCGGAGCGCACCACGTAGACGGAAGCTTCTTTGCCGCTCTTGAGAGGGCGCAGCACTTCATCGATGACACCGTCGTCGATCAAGGCTTGAAGGCCAGCAGGGGTTTTCATGCGGGGGAAGGGGGTATTGATAGGCAAATAAGCGCCCATTATGACTGATGGCGTGCTACGGGGCGTTAAGGATGCGCTCACCGCCACCTGCCGGGCCGCGCCAGTACATGGGCGGGTGGTGAGCGCATGCGAACCCCCAACGTTGCCATGCGGATGACGGTGTTGGGGCTCGGCGTTGCCTCACCGCCGGCTTCGCAAGAGCGCCAGCCATGCAGCCAGGACCGGCGAGACTTGCTTGCGCGAGGGGTAGTAGACAAAGAAGCCGGGGAAGGGCGGGGTCCAGTCTTCAAATAGCCTGACCAGATGCCCGGCTGAGATGGGGGCGGCTGCTTCGTGTTCCAGCACATAGGCAACGCCCAGACCATCGACGGCGGCTTGAAGCATCAGGTCCGGCTCGTTGAATGTCAGCGGGCCCGATAACTCTACTTTCAATTCGCGGCCATCCTTTGCAAATTCCCATGCATAAATGTTACCTGCCGTTTCCATGCGGTAGTTGATGCAACGGTGATGCTGCAGATCTTCCGGTGTATCGGGAGCGCGGTGCCGCGACAGATAGGCCGGCGAGGCGACCACGGCCATCCTGAGGGGCGGGCCGATGGGAAGGGCGACCATATCCTGCTGGAGCTTTTCGCCCAGCCGGATGCCGGCATCGAAGCGTTCGGACACAAGATCCCGAAAGGCATAGTCGATGATGACCTCGACGGTTGCCTCCGGATAAGCCGTGCAGAATTCGGCCAGCACCGGGCGGATGACGGCCTCGTAGGCTTGCCGCGTCGCGGTGATGCGCAGCGTGCCCGAAATGCGATCGCGGTTGCGGCTTAGCTCGCCAAGTGCATCGTCGATGGCATCCAAGGCAGGTTCGAGCGTCAACAGCAGTTTTTCCCCTTCGGCGGTGGGCGCAACGCTGCGACTGGTTCGTCGAAGCAGTGGATAGCCGAGGCGCGATTCCAGGCGCTTGATCGTATAGCTCAGCATCGAATTGGACACGTTCAATTCGGCGGCAGCGCGCGAGAAGCTCCGCGTGCGCGCGACAGCGACGAAGGCGGAGAGGTCATCGAGGATGCCGCGCGATACGGCTTCAGGCGATATCGTTCTATCTGATTGCATGCGTCATGCTAATGATTCGCGATGATTGAACGGATGGTCGCCCCTATCCTTTCTTGCGGTCAAGGCGTGTCGAGACGGCGCCGTGGTTATAAGAAACGGAGACATCATGATCGGCGACAATTCCGTGTGGTTGATAACAGGCAGCTCGTCCGGCTTGGGGCGAGCGTTGGCCGAAAAGGTTCTTGAACGTGGCTATCGTGCCGTGGTCACGGCGCGCAAGGCCGATACGCTGCGCGATCTTGTTGCGCATTATGGCGACAGTGCTATCGCCGTCACCCTGGATGTCACCCAGCCCGAACAGATAAGCGCCGCAGTGAAGGCGGCTTATCACAAGTTCGGTCACATCGACGTACTCGTGAACAACGCCGGCTATGGCTATATCGGGGCCATTGAGGAGGGCGAGGATGCTGAAATCCGCGCGCAATTCGATACCAACGTGCATGGCGTCATCGCCATGATGCAGGCGGTGCTGCCTGGGATGCGACAGCGCAGAATGGGGCATATCGTCAACGTAAGCTCGATCGGTGGGCTGACCGCCTTTCCAAACGTCGGCTTCTATCATGCGAGCAAGTACGCTCTGGAAGGGCTTTCCGAGACGCTTGCGAAGGAAGCGGCGCCGTTCGGCATCGGCGTGACCGTGGTTGAGCCCGGTGCGTTTCGAACGGATTTCCGTGGCCGCTCCATGCGGCAGTCCAGGATACGGCTGGCGGCGTTTGCCGAGACGCTGGGCAAGCAACGCGATGCGCTGCTTCAATCGCATGGGAAGCAGCACAACGATCCGGCTAAGGGCGCGGCTGCGATCATCCAGGCGGTAACGGCGGAAAAGCCGCCGCTGCACCTATTGCTTGGCGTAGATGCGCTCGATCTGGCCCGCAAACAGCTTGCCGCCCTCGCAAAGGATTTCGACGAATGGGAGACGCTTACGCGCAGTACGGAATTTGATGAAACTGGTTAAGTGAAACGCAAGTCAATGCCAACTCGCAAAGGCCGAATCCGACGCAAATTGCGCAGGCTGGTATGAAAATAGCAGCACCTGGCGCGCTGTGAATGCTGGGATTGCATCCCAGCCTGCGAGCTGCGCTCACCACCAACCTACCAAGGCCGCGCCATGTCGATCCAGCGTGCGTTCGCTCGTCGTCAGGAATAATGTGGCCATACCGGTCCACCTTCCCCCAAGGAGATAGCCATGTCCTATATCGATGGTTTCGTGATTGCCGTACCCAACACCAACCGCGAGCAGTTCATTGCGCACGCCAATACTTTCGA
>DATJMR010000340.1:0-2845 GCA_035508595.1 Dyella sp. | reverse complement strand
AAACTGGAGCGGGAAACGAGACTCGAACTCGCGACCCCGACCTTGGCAAGGTCGTGCTCTACCAACTGAGCTATTCCCGCATCGGAGCCGCGCATTTTAACGTGTGAAACAGAACCGTCAAGCGTTTCTGTCTTGCTCGGACGTGGACGCTGCGCTGGACAGGTGGTCGTCGTGCAAAGCCGGCCATGCGGCGCGCAGGTAATGCAGACCCGACCAGATGGTGAGCACGCCCGCGAGCACCAGCAAACCTTCGCCGATGTGATACAGCCGCAAGGCTTCCGCATCTTTTTCGTGCTGCAGGATGAGGACGATCAGCGCCACCATCTGCATCACCGTCTTGAGCTTGCCGATAAACGCCACTTGCACCGTGGCTCGCATGCCGATTTCGGCCATCCACTCACGCAAAGCGGAGACGCTGATCTCCCGCCCGACGATGATGGCCGAAGTAATGGCCATCACGATGCCGGACCAGTCGCCACGATGCGACGCGACCAGCATGAAGAGCGTTACCGCCACCATCAGCTTGTCTGCCACCGGATCGAGGAACGCGCCGAATTTGGAGGTCATGTCCAAACGGCGGGCAAGATAGCCGTCGAGCCAATCCGTAATGCCGGCCAAGGCAAATACGATGGCCGCCGTGATGTTGTGGCCATGAAACGGCAGGTAAAACACCAGCACCATCACCGGCAGCAGCGCTACGCGGAACAGCGTTAGCCAGGTCGGCAGATTGATGCGCATGAGCTCCTTCCGATTTGTATCAGTGTCGCACGACTCGATGGAATCAGGCATGGAGTGCGTCATAAATGCGCTCGGCCAGGCCTCGATCGATGCCTTTGACCTGCATCAACTCCTCCACACCCGCGGCCTCCACGCCTGCCAAGCCGCCGAACGCCTTCAACAGTGCCGTACGACGTCGTGCACCCACGCCCTGCACGTCCTCCAATACGCTGCGCTCCCGCGCCTTCTCGCGACGTTTACGGTGCCCGGCGATGGCGAAACGATGCGATTCGTCGCGTACAGCGGCAACCAGATGCAACGCTGGCGATGTAGGGCCAGGGTGAATCTCGCGGTTCGAACCGGCCAATATCAGCGTTTCCTCGCCGGCCCGTCGCCCCGGCCCTTTGGCCACGCCAATCACTTCGATACCGCCGATCCCCAGTTCGTTCAGCACATCCAGCGCCTGGGCCACCTGGCCGGTACCGCCGTCGATCAGCAAGATGTCCGGGCGCGCGCCCTCGCCTTCCGCCACTTTGCGGAAACGGCGGGTAAGCGCCTGATGCATGGCGGCATAATCGTCGCCCGGCGTGATGCCGGTGATGTTGAAGCGGCGGTAGTGCGATTTTTCCGGCCCTTCAGGTCCGAACACAACGCACGATGCCACCGTGGCCTCGCCTCGCGTATGGCTGATGTCGAAGCATTCGATTCGCTTGGGCGGCTCGTCCAGACCAAGCACATTTTGCAGATCTTCAAAACGCGTACCCAGCGTTTGACGACTGGCAATGCGCGACGTCAGCGACGCTTGCGCGTTGCGCTCGGCCATTTGCAAAAATTGCGCACGATCGCCGCGAACCCGCGTTTTGATTTCCACCGCGTGTCCGCATTGCTGAGCAAGCATCTCGCTGATTAGCTGCTCATCGGCGAGGGCCTCGCCGAGAATGATTTCGCGCGGCACGGGACGGTCCAGGTAATACTGCGCGACGAACTGCGCCAATACGTCCGCAGGCTCGGCATCCAGCGGCAGGCGCGGATAAAAGTCGCGCGTGCCCAAGCTGATACCGTTGCGGAAGAACAGCACGCTGACGCAGGCGATACCCGATTCAATGCGGCACGCGATAACGTCCATATCGGCCGTCGCACCTTGTACGTGATTTTGCGCATGCAATTTACGCAGCGCGGCGATCTGGTCGCGCAGGCTGGCCGCACGCTCGAAATGCAATGCCGTGCTGGCCTGCTCCATCGAAACCGCAAGCTCATCGATCACGGCGCTACTGCGGCCATCGAGAAACATTTCGGCGTGACGCACGTCGTTGCGATAGTCCTGCGGACTGATGAGCCCTACGCAAGGGCCGGTGCAACGACCTATCTGGTATTGCAAGCATGGCCGCGACCGGTTGCGAAAATAGCTGTCCTCGCACTGCCGTACCTTGAACAGCTTCTGCATCAGATTGAGGCTTTCCCGTACCGCAAAAGCGCTGGGGAAAGGACCGAAATAACGACCAGGCTGATTGCGCGCACCACGGTGAAACGCAAGACGCGGGTACCCTTCGCCTCCCGACAGATAGATATAGGGATAGCTTTTATCGTCGCGCAGCAAGATGTTGTAGCGCGGCTTCAACGCCTTGATCAGCTGCGACTCCAGCAGCAGCGCCTCCGCCTCGGTGCGCGTCACCGTGATTTCGCAGCGGGCGATCTGGGACACCATCGCCGCGATGCGAGGCTCCATGCGTGGCTTGAGGAAATAGCTTCCTACCCGCTTTTTGAGGCTGCTGGCCTTACCCACATAAAGCAGATCGCCGCCCTCGTCGAAGTAACGATAGACGCCGGGAGACGTGGTAAGCGTGCTGACGAAGACCTTGCCGTCGAAGGCCTGAAGAGGAGCGGGCTGCATGAGGATGATTTTAGCCCGTTTGGCGAAATTCCAACCCCCGCCAGAGGAAATAGTTCAGCCGACGCGTAGGCGTTTGATCAAACCTTCGACGCCCCGTTCGGCAAGCGCGACGGATCGCGTGAATTCCTCCGGTTCACCGTAGTACGGGTCGGGAAAATCGTGAGGCGGCGCCGCACCGGTCCATTCCAGAAACAACGACATTCGGTCGTGGCTCGCACGGCTGGAGACCGCCTGCAT
>DATJMR010000339.1:0-12278 GCA_035508595.1 Dyella sp. | reverse complement strand
CAAAATCTGCAGTAGCAGTCGTCGCATGACTACGAGCATCAATACCCGGGTGCCTTTGACCTTCGCGGACTCCTCAAGCAAACGCTTTGTTGCCGAACATAATCGAAAAGCTTCACCCTCAAATAAATCCTCATAGATTGGATCCAGCTGCAAATCCAGATTGGTATCAGCAGATTCCCGACGTTGTTGTGCGCAAATGAAGCAATACATGTCGAAAAACGCTACCAGCTCCCGCTTGCGTATTCGCTGGCTTCCATCGTCATCGGTTATGGCGAGAGTGCTTGTTGAAAAGGCGGCCAATTCACGAAGCACCTGAAGCGACGCGAAGAGGTAAAAACGTGCTTTCGGTTTGGGCTTGACTTGAACGATGTGCGGCCACATCTTGGTGCTAGTCGTGGGCAAAATTAGGTAATCCAAGGGCCGATCTCCTTGGGCGTCCATGCGGATACCAACCAATATATCCGCGGTGCTATGAAAGCGTGGCACGAACCAGCGATGTTTCCCTCGGTGATCGCGAGAGGATTGCATCAGATGGAACGAAACCGACCATGTTTCGTCAATGCTAAGGAGCGACCGTCCATTCTGAGTCACGCTCGAACCATTGTCCTCTAGGGCTTCTCGGACGCATCCCACAACACTGGCAAGCCATACTTGCATGTGATCACGTACGTTGCCGTAGTCGAGGTTCCGATCTTGAACATAGTCAACCAGCTTATAGACAGCCCGAAGGCTTCCAAAACGTTTAATATACGCGTTGGCTCCACGCACTTTGGCATCGCAATTCAGTAGCTTGGTGGTGATGCGACCTTTTCGCCTCCATAAATCGCGTAACGCCTCTAATAACTCGTTATCGGTTAGCTTCTGGTTCCGTAACCTACGTTGCGTTTGAGCTGCTCTGTACAGCTCTTGCGTGACAATTGCTGGGAAAGCATGTTCCACCCGAATGGGTTTGCGCTCCTGTTCGTGTGGATCAGGTTTGATGCGTGCACGCGAGTTAGGGCGCCCAAAGATCATGGTGCCTGTGTAGCGTAAGTCGTTGAGCATGTCCTGTATGGTATTGGCGCTCCAAGGCTGCCCCGCGGCGTTTCGCTTCCCTCGTTTGTTGAGTTGCTCTGCGATCTTTTTGACGCCGACACCCGCGGCGGATTGCTTGAACATCCAGCGCACCGCAGACACCTCATGGGGCGGCCCGAGCACTAGGCGTATGCGATCGGTGGCGATGCTTTTGCGTTCCCCTTTTTTCAGAATGCAGCGCGGCTTGCCCGTGGAGTCCACCAACATGCGTTGCAGACCGTAAGCAGCTCGACCACCCATGGCAAAGCCCGCGCGGGCCAATCGAGCTTGGCCGGCGAAGACCTTGGCGGACAGTTCACGGCTGTATTCGGCGGCCATGGAGCGTTTAAGGCTCTTGAGGATTGACTGAAATGGTCCTTCGTTCGCCACAAATGGTTCAGCCACGTAGATGACGCGGATGCCGTGTTGTGTACAAAGAAATTCATAGAACGCCGCTTCATCGACATTCTGGAAGCGCCCCCAGCGACTAACATCCAAAACAAGGATGGCCTTGAAATCTGCGCAATGGTTCTGGACATCCCTTAGGAGTCGCTGGAGCGCCGGACGACCTTCGACATCTATTCCGCTTCGACCCTCGTCTGCATAGCGTTGCACCACGATCATATTGTGCGCATCAGCGTACTCAGCAATGATTGCTCGCTGGTTGATCACCGACATGTCCTGCTTGTCTGTGGACATGCGCACATATTCGGCCACTGGAATGGCCGAACCCGCCCACCCATTACAAGGTTCAGTAGGCATGGTGATTAAGGCGCTATTGGCACGTCTGTACATTAAGCCGCCCCTGTTGCGGCCGTAAGTCAACGCGCATTGGATCCAGCATGCGATTGCCCCATGCCCATTTTGGGAATTCAGGGACGACGCGCTCCCAACAATTCCCTCAGTGTCCGCGGTGGTGGGGCAACGTGGGACAGGCAACTAAGCAGCGTCCGTGCCATAGGGTCAGTCAAAGCTGGTCAAATTTTTTGAGTGGCGTTGAGTGACTACTGCCCCAAGCGATTTCTACGGTCGCGCCTGTCAATTGCGAGCTCATGGGCAGCTTCGGTTACAGGGCATTGGGCGCTTCGGTGGCTGCCATGGAGATGCCGACGCAAGCCTTCCGGGTAAGTAAAGCCGGGCCCGTGATTGTAGAAGTTCTGCGCTTCGGCGCGACATAGCGGACATATCGCCCGACGCTGGCCGCCCAGCGGGTCATCGATCTTGATCACGTCCGCAAGCTCCAGCACCTTTTCAACGGCATCGCGGAACCACGAATACACGGACCCGGACTTGCACAAATCGGGCGGTGCATACAACACCTTTTCGAATTTGGGTCCGGTCAATTCGATGATCGTCGCGCGCGCCATGAAGAGGTCGCTTTCCAGTCGCCTGATGTGAGCCTCAAGCTCTGATCTGGCTCTCATATGCGCGCCTCCGACAGACTGATAATCGCGGACAAGACTCTTTTACGGACGTTATCGTAAGCCGATTGCTAGGCGACTTGACCTATGGGTACGGGTTACCCGCAGTGGCGTCGCACGTACATCCTTTGGAATGCTGATGACCGGCTACATCACCTATTACAGAGGCGTGGGAATACGCTGTGTCTTTGAAGCGCTTGACGGCGTGAGCTATGCGCACTTTGAACTGCCGGAGAAGTTCGGCAGCGTGCATCCATTTGAGGTTGTACCTATCCGAGGTGAATCCACTGCAATCGCATCAGGCAAGCACACAGTGAGCGGAGACAGTCACGACCAAGTGATTCTGATCGCCAAAGACATGATCGATCGATACCTCGACAGATGAAATCGAGTGGGTAGATGTGCGGGTAGTTCGTGTGCGATTTTTGAAAAAGTTTTGTATTTTCAATGTGATGCGATCATTATTTGATTCCCGGCATGGGAATCTTTACCGCCGCATCGGGCACGGTGACCTTGGGTGCGCCGATCACGGCCATGGCGCTGCAATTCCTGACCAGCGGTTATCGTATCGAAGGCAATGGCAACACGTTGACTCTGGAAAGCCTTCCCACCGGTGCGGCGCCGCTCATTCGCGTGGATCCGGGTGTCACGGCGACAATCGATGCGGTCATCGCGGGAACGAGCGGCCTGGAAAAAGCAGATCCCGGCACACTGGTGCTTTCGCAAGACAACACCTATTCCGGTAACACCACGATCGACGACGGTGTCGTGCAATTGGGCGAGGGCAGTACCGCGGGCAGCATCACCGGTAATGTGATCAATAACGGCAACCTGGTATTCGATCGTTCCGATACCTATACCTACTCCGGTGTCATTTCCGGCCTCGGCACGGTGACGCAGAACGGTTCCGGAACCACCGTTCTTACCGGAGCAAGCACCTATACCGGTGCCACCTCGATACAGGCGGGCACGCTGGAGCTGGATGGTTCGCTTACCTCCGACGTCACGGTTCAAAGTGGCGCAACGCTTTCAGGCATCGGATCGACGACGGGAAGCGTATTCAATCTGGGAATAGTCGCACCGGATCCTCCGGCCACAACCGGCTCCTTGCTGATCGGTGGAAGTTATGAAGGGCAGGGTGGCGATCTCTTGCTAAAAACCTTGATAAACGCAGGCGGCCCAGGGAATCAAACCACCGATCGTCTGTTGGTGGTGGGCAGCGTCGTGGGTGAAACGCCGCTGGATATCCAGGAATTGCCTGGTGGTACACCTGCAACGACAGGCAACACCAACGTGAGTGGTATTTCCGTCGTGCAAGTTGGCGGAACGGCGAACGCGGCAGCGTTTGCGTTGGCGCATGGTTACATTGCCGATGGCCCGTACGAAATGCGCCTCTATCAATTTCCTGCAGGCACGTCGGCCAGTTCGGAACTCGATTCGCGCCTTGCGTCGACGGGCGTTACGTCTTTCTCCGATTACCGGCTTCAAGTGCCAACCGTACAGCCTCCGGGTGTGCCGACAACCCCCAATCCGCCACCCGGTGCACCTACGACACCTGGTTCGCCGGGTTCGCCAGGTAAACCACTGCCACCCGCAACGCAGCCTGCTGCTCCGATTACGAACGATGTAACGCCAGGTGGGTTTACGTCAAACGATGTCTACATACCAGCCGGATTGCCGGTAGCCATCGGACCAAACGGTGAGCAACCCGGAGAGGCCGTCGTATTGCCCCAGGTGCCGATGTACCGTGCACTGTCTTCGGCCGCGCTCAATTATGCGTACGTGTTGGTGGACGATCTGCACAAACGGCTTGGGGATGTCGAGCAGCCGACACGCGTCGACGACACTATCGAGTCCTTCGCGCGTTACAACAATTGGAGCGGATCACTCGTCGATAACGGCGCGTCCATAGTCGATCAGGACATCTGGTTTGTGCAGATCGGTGCGGGATGGCTGGATAGAAACGCTTTCACCGCAAACGACCAGCTTCACCTGGACCTCATAGGAAGTCTTGGCGACTCCAATCTCAAAGACGACCTCAATAACGCGCGCATCAGCTTCCGCGCGCAAAGCATCGGCGGCACGGCCACGTATGTGGCGGCTGACGGCTGGTATATCGATGCCGTAGTGCAAAACACCCATTATCAGCATGTCCGCGTTTCGTCCCCGCAGGAGGGCGTCGTGGACAACTTCGGGGGTAACGGCTGGCTTGCCTCCGTGGAAGGCAGTTATCCGTTTAGCTTCGATGGCACCATTGTCGAGCCAAGGACATCTTTCACCTATCAGAATGTGTCATTCAACCACTCTGTCGATGCGGATCAAGTTAACGTGCAGCTGACGGGCGACGACAGCATGGTTGGCCGCGTTGGAGTCCGCGTGGAGCATCCATTCATGCTTTCCGATGATGCACCCCGTCACACGGTAAGCCCCTACCTGACAGTGGACTATACGCACGATTTTCACGGCGGCGCGGCGGCACACTTAAGTAGCGTCAGCTTTTCCAGTGCAAACGCAGGCTCGTCCATACGCTATGGTGCGGGTGTCGCGGCGCAGTTCGGGCCGGCATGGAATGTCTATCTCGGCTTCGAGCGTGATATCGCGCGCACGGGAAATGGGGCGACAGGCAGCCAGGGCATGTTGGGAATGCGTTACGTTTTCTGATTCGGATGTGCAGTGAGAGGCACTGTTGGCCGTTAAGGCGCGGCGTTGGAGCCGTTGTCGACGTGGCGCAAGCTCGCCAGCTCGCCGTGTAAGCGGAATATCCGCCACACCGAGGTGCTTTCATCGCTTTGCTGCCATTGGATTCGAGACGGCAGCGCAAGATAGGCTGACGACATTCAAAACGAAACGAGTGCCAGTAACATAACGTCGTCTTGAATGCGGAGATACATCAAGTGACGAAGCGTGCGTGTTGGGCAGCGGTTTTGGTGATTATGCTGTTGAACGCAGGATGCGACAGCAATGTGCGGGAAAACCGCCCAATCACCGGCTCGGTCGCATCGACCGCCAATTCCCGCGCATCGGCAACCAAGCCGGATATGGCGCTGACGCAATACGTCGACCCGATGATCGGCACGGATCAGGCCCCGCCGCTCGTTCCCGCCATCGCACAAACCGAATCGCCGCCGGAGGACCTGGGCGGCGGCTTTACCACGCCTGCCGCGACACTGCCTGCGGGCATGGTGCAATGGGGCCCTGATACGCCACCCGTACCCCATGGCTGGAGCCCGCCTGGATATCACTACGGCCAAACGCGCATCGTCGGCTTCAGCCTCACTCACTTGAACGGCGTTGGTTGCAGCGCCGGTGGAGCGTTACCCGTGCTCCCGACGGTCGCGGGGCAAACCGATGCCGTTTCGTTCAAGCATGCGAACGAAACGGCGCGACCGGGCTACTACGAAGTAACGCTCGACAACGGTATTCGCGTGGAATTGACCGCCACGTTGCGTACTGGGGCAGGGCGCTTCACCTGGCCCATCGGCGAGGCTGGCCAGCTCAACATCACGGCAAAGACGCATGCATCGTCACTCGACGGTAGTGTGGTGAACGATCCGCGCGATCCGAAGGCGCTGTACGGATCGATGACGGGCGGCGACTTCTGCAATAACGGGCAGACGTACACGATCTACTTCTACGCGCAGTTTGATCGTCCGTTTACCGCGAAGCTGACCGCCGGAAATGCGCTGTTGACGTTCGCATCGACGCCCGGCGCAGCGTCGACGGTGAATATGAAGGTTGGCATCTCCTACGTCAGCACCCAGAACGCGAAGAACAACCTGTTGCGGGAAAGCGGCACGCGCCATTTCGATCAGATGGCCAAACAGGCGAACGCGATATGGAACCATTCGCTCAATGTCATTCAGGTGACGGGCGGCAGTGTGGACAATCTGAAAAAGTTCTATACGGCTCTGTATCACGTACTGCTCGCTCCGAGCGTGTACAGCGATGCGAATGGCGACTATCTGGACATGAGCGGCAAGGCGGCCAACGCAGGTGCCGGCCATATTCATTACACCACGTTCTCAAGTTGGGACACCTATCGTTCGCTGATGCCCCTCATTGCTTGGCTCAAGCCCGCTGCTGCGAGCGATATGATGCAGTCGCTTGTTGACGACGCCGACACGTGTGGCAATGCCATGCCAAAGTGGGTGGAGGGCAACACCAGCAGCGACGTGATGCCTGGCGACAACGTGCCCATTCTCATTGCGCAGAGCTACCTATACGGCGCCACCGACTTCGATGCGCAAAAGGCCCTTTCGATCATGCTTAACACGGCGACGGGCGTCGCGACGAAGTGCCGCGACGTGATCGCGCTACCCGGTCTCGCCTTGTACCGGCGACTCGGTTACCTGCCGGCCGATGCCAACATCCGCATCGACAGCAGCCACAACGGTGGTACCGCATCGACAACGCTCGAATATGCGACGACCGATTTCGCTATCTCTCGCTTCGCGCATGCGCTCGGTGACGGCACTGACGCCGCCATCATGCTAAAGCGCTCGGCCAGCTGGAAGAACATCATTCGCCCGGCCGTTCACGATGGCCGGAGTACGACACCGCCACGGTTGTCCGATCGCAACAGCAACGGCCATTGGGTCGCAAGCTCGTTCGGCGAAGTCGAAGGTAACGTCGAGCAATACACGTGGATGGTTCCGTTCGACATTCCCGGGTTGATCCGCATGCTTGGCGGCGATGCTGCAGTGATACCGAGGCTCGACGCGTTCAACCTGTACTTGAACGCAGGTTCCCAGAGTCCGCACCTATGGATCGGCAATGAACCATCCTTCGCGACGCCATGGCTCTATAACTGGACGAGTCGACCGGACAAGACACAGGCCCTGGTGCGCAGAATAGTCGATGAGCAGTTCACCACGACGGCGTCGGGATTGCCTGGCAACGACGATGAAGGAGCCACTTCCGGCTGGTTCGTGTGGGCCGCGCTCGGGCTCTATCCGGAAGTGCCCGCCGTACCGGGTTTTACGCTTTCGAGCCCGCTTTTCAGCCATGCGGTGATCCGTCTTGGCGACGGGAAAACCCTCACGATCGACGTCAGGCATGCGGGTTCGATCTACGTGGAGAACGCCGCACTGAACGGCACGGCGTTGACGTCGACATGGTTGGACTTCGATCGGGTGAGAGAGGGTGGCACGCTAACGTTCGGCCTTGGCAACGCACCGTCGCAATGGGGACACCCATAGAAGCGAGTGGCTAGACGAGCGCGGGTTTTTCGCTCTGCTCGGTGTACGGCAAACTTATTTGCACTGCCAATGCATGGGCCGTGCTGCGAATTTCTGGCATGGCGGTGCATTCCCAGAGATTTCCGCGCAGCAACGATCCGATTGCGTAGAGGCCGGGCTGTATCTCGCCGGCGGCATTGATCAAGCGCCCATCGGGCTCGGCCAATACACCCAACTGCAGAGGGTCGGCGACAGCGACGCCATCTTGCAAAAGCCCGGACAGCAGAGGGTGTTCGGCGAATGCGACGGCCGTGTCCAGGCCTGTGGCCTGGACGACGATATCCGATTCAAGTGTGGTCACGATCTGATTGGCGCGAGAACGTATCGTAACGTTGAGTGGTCCTTGGCCGTCCACATCAAGCACGCGAGCGGCGTGGACCTGGAGTCGCCCCTCATCACGCAGCTGCTGGACAATGTCGGCCGATGGGGGCGCAAGGCGATGACGTGAGGACTCCCATACCCAGCGTGCGTGCCGCAGAAACTGTTTACGCTGACGCGGCGTGAAAGCTTGCCAAAGTTGGGCGTTGATCGGGCGCATGCCGTCGATCACGCTGCGCCAGTCGATGCCCTGATGCTCGCCGAATGCGCGCCGGATTTCGGCAAGAATGGCCGCAGGTCCGTCGCACGCCAACAGCCTCGAATTCAATTCAGCTTGGTGGGGAAGTGGATCGATGGGAAGCGTCGGGTGCACGAACGGCAGCAAGCCGTGGCGAGAGACGGCGACCAGTTCGCAATCCGGCCAGTGAATGGATGCGGAGATCAAGGTGTCGACAGCGGTCAGCCCGGTGCCGATCACGATCAACCGGCGCGGATGGCTTGCGCGAGAGTTCAGGCTCCACGGGTCCACGACATACGCGCCGCTGGCCAGTGCGGCTTTGGAGATCGTGCGCAACGGACGCGGCGACAGTGCGCCCAGCGTCAATACAACGCGCTCTGCCGTAACCGTTTCTCCGGTGTCGAGTGCTATCGCATAGCCTTCGCGGGAAGGTTTGATGCTGGAAGCGACGGACGGTGAAATGGCGAAGCGCCGGCCGTCTTGCTCCGCACGGCGTATCTGTTTGTCCAACTGCGAATCGATGTACTGACCAAACAGCCGGCGAGGAAGAAAGTCGGTCGGCTTGGAGCCGAGGCGAGATCGCGCACTGTATCGAACGAAATCTTCGTCCGCGTCGAGGTACAGACCCATGCCGGCAGCGCGAACATTCAGCAAGTGATGCTCGTAAGCGGTGCTGTAGGCAACGCCGCGCCCCATGGGGGACGCGCGGCCCGTCACCCAATGCACGGATCCTGATGTTTTGTGGGAAAGCAGCGCACCAAACAATGACGCCCCAGCCGCACCGCCGCCGATGATTGCAATGTCTGACATAGTGGAGGCCCTTTTTCGAAAAAAGCGGAAAGTTGAGCTGGGTCGTTACGTGACAGATGCGTCTTCGCGCACCGCTTGATGCCGTTCGGAAATCCAATGCCCTTGGTGTTCCGCGAAACTGCGATAGCCGCTCAACTCGCCACCGTATACGTGCAAGGAAAGCGCCGGGCGCTGTGTGGAGAGGTTGCGGCATCGATGCGCGTAGTCGGCTTGCGAAAACGCTACATGATCACCGACGCCCACGATTCGGCTGTGATCGCGTTCCAAGTGAATAGAGGGAGCCGGACAGAGGTGGAACGATTCCACTTCCAATGCTCCGTCGAGTACAAACTCCATACCCCACAAGCCATCGTGATCGTGGATAGGCGTGGCATGATCGGGCGGCCATACGATCCATAGCGCTTCATAGTTGCGCGCTTTGTCGATGATCAGCGGAATCCGTCGATACGATGGAGCCGTCGACGTAGAAGAGAGCATGGCGGCTTGCGGACAGCCGCTCCATGTCGCGACTTGCGAAAGCGCTGCGGCGATATCGCTCACCTTGGCGTTCGCCTGCTTGCTCATGCATGCATCGATCGTCGCGAGAACCCGTTGACGCCACGTGTCGATGGAAGTTGCGAGTGCGTCGTACATCGATAACCCCAGGTGTTGGCGTACTCAAAGTCGAGCAGACCACAGGGCCCGTTAAATTGCTGCTAGCGCGCATCGACTAAATTGCACGTCGTTATGCCATCGAGAACATAGACTCGTAATTTAGATGTGGCACAGCGGGAAAAGCCGGTTCGAAAAGCGATTTAGATAAATTTCATCTTACAGAATAGGCTTTTCGAATAAGTTTTGGCGTCACGTGCGCAGTGCGAACGACGGTGCGAGGATTGGTTAAATAATCAGTGGGCGGCAGTGTGACGGCGAAACCGTCCTGACCAGTTCATCCGCGGCGATCGGAACTCGGCGATCACGTCATTCGGCGAATGCGGATGGATCACGATTTCCCCGTCGACCAGTTCATCGCAGAAGCGTCCACCTTGAGGCGGTTCGATGGCATAGCGGCTGGTGTGCGGATCACCGTGCACGAGGTGTGCGCGCAAGACGCATATATGAGGCTCATGCACCCGTGCAATCAAATGATGCGGTTCGAATCTGATTTCGGTGTAAACGCCATGCGGACCGTGCGCGTGAAGGACTCCCCCAAATACGGAGCTCGGAGAGTGAGGGGCGGATAGCGCGGTGAAGCTGATGGCCATCAGCAGAACAGTCAACCACATCTTCGGCCGAAACCAAGCGCCATGCGCATCGCAAGCGAAGCGGCTGAATGTCGGCGCAAGGCAGGCGAGGGTGGGATCGGGCAGGGAGTCCATCGGCGCATCTCAAAATTCGGTGCGCGATTAGAACATCTTCCGGTCGCACATGCTGAGACTTAACTTGCATCGCCGAAACCCAACCAAGTGTTCAACGCGTTTTCAAGATCATCCTGAGTCTTCTCGCCTACCCATGCTACGTATCCATCTGGTCGGATCAAAACCGCTGCCGGGGCAGAGACCGTGCCCAGTGCAGGCAGCTCCCATGGGCCGTCATAGTTGGCATGAACCAAGGTAACGCGGTCCGACCACGGCGTAATGTCAAAGCTGCCGGGACTGCTGAAATTCAAAAGTACCGGCCGTGCATGCCGCAGGAGTGAGTAGGTACGTACAAAACCATCGGACGTGACCATGTCGAGGTCCGGCATACGGCGGCCAACCAAAGGATGCTCTCCGCCCAGGTCGTAGTGGATGCCAAGCCCGGACATTTCCGCCGCGATCCGTGTACGCGGCTCTTTCATACCAAGAAGCTCCGATACGATGTCGCGCAACGCATCGGTACGGTCGTCGGTGCGCTGCAATGCAACTTGTGCCATGGTCATGCGCAACACGCGGGCAGCCACCGGATGCCGCTCGCGTTGATACGTATCGAGCAGGCTCTCGGGCGACGTTCCTTTCACCACCTGGGCTAACTTCCAGCCAAGATTCATTGCATCCTGCACGCCGACATTGAGGCCTTGTCCACCTACTGGAGAATGCACATGCGCGGCATCGCCAGCCAAGAGCACCCGGTCCTTGCGGTAGGTCACCGCTTGCCGCGACATGTCGGTGAATCTGGAAATCCAGGTCAGGTTGTGGATTCCATAGTCTGTTCCGCATGCGGCGACGAGCGCTTCGCTGAGATCGCGCAGCGTGGGCTCGGTGGCGGCGCCGACTTGTCTTTCTGTCACCATGACACCTATGGGGCCTTCTTTGGCGAAGATTATTTTGCCGTCTCGAATTTCGTACTCCTCTCGACCGAAGGCATGCAGACCACGCGCCGTGCGATGGATGCCCAGCGGCGGCTCCTGTGTCATCTCGACTTCGGCGAGAATGCTGCTGGTCGTTGCATCCCATCCTTTAAATTCGATACCGGCGGCTTTGCGGACCACACTGCGTCCTCCGTCGCAACCGACGAGATAAGCGGCTCGCAACGATGCGCCATCGGACGTCTCGATAGTGACGCCAGCAGCATCCTGCTCAAAGCCTGTTACATCGCGACCGCGATAGATCGGCACTCCCAGTTCGCCGACCCAGTCGGCAAGAATGTGTTCGATATGTTTCTGCCTCAGCGCCAGGCCGTAGTTGTGGCGGGTAGGGAAATCGCTGATGTCCAGACGCGTCATCGCGAATCCCGCGACTTGGGCGATTTGTCCTTTGACGAGAAACCGATCCACGATGCCGCGCTGATCGAAAACCTCAAGCGTGCGTGAACTCAAACCTCCAGCACGCGAACCGACAAGCTCTTGATTGGGGCGGCGTTCCACAATGGCCACATCAATACCCGCCAGCGCCAATTCAGCAGCGAGCGTCAGCCCGGTCGGACCTCCTCCGGCAATCACAACGGCATGCTTTGTCATTCGCACCTTCCTCCGGCCCGTTTCGACTGGCCGGGATGCTGCGCTAGGCATGGGGCCTGTCTGCAAGCCCCCTTGTGTGGTATATATTTTTAGTGGGAGAAAGGCGTTTTACGCTTCTTTTTTTGGAAATTTTGCCATGCGTCGCCGCATGCCACGCGCACTGCTTGCATGGCAACCAACTGCCACGATGCTTATGTCACCTCGCAACCACGTCCATATCGAGCCGGTGACGTGCCGACTTGGCGGGCAAAGGCAACGCTGAACGTACTGGCTGAGCTATAACC
>DATJMR010000338.1:0-3046 GCA_035508595.1 Dyella sp. | reverse complement strand
AATCGGCTGGAATGAACTCGTCGCGCAAGTTGCCGCCATTCGCGATGCGCTGCCGGCCGAGCAGCAAGCCCATCTTGGCATTGTGGTGGGTAACTATGGCGAGTACGGCTCCATCGCCTTGCTTGGGCAGAAATATCACCTGCCTACGCCGATCTCCGCCGTCAATTCCGGATGGTTGCGCGGTTATCCGCAGGTACCACCCACCACCATTATCGTGCTGGGCAGTTCGCGTCATCGCGCCGATGAGCTTTTCATCGATTGCCGCCTTGTGGGCCACTCGGTTAACGCTTGGGGCGTACTCAACGAGGAAAGCCAGTATCACCCCGATATCTTTGTATGCGGCCCGGCGCGCAAGCCATGGAGCGAGCTTTGGAGTGACGGACCTGAATTCGGATGACGCCTCGCGCAAACGGATATGAGCTAAAAGAATGCGAATCGTCGGAAATATTCGCCTTGAATCGAAGGGCAACGTTCCAGTTATCGCCGGATCGACTCACCCGCGGCGTAAAGTTCGCTCCCACGGCTAAGGTCGTTCGCTTGTTTATTTGCAGCCGCCGCGGCTTCACAGGTTACATGCGGCTACGAGTTTAGATTGCCACGTCCGGTGCAGCTTAGGGTATTGATCAGCATGGTGCGCCGGTAATCTGAGCTAGCGCCGTGGCGGTCGCCATGGCCGCAGGAGAGTGTCATGCAAATCCTCTCGCGTAGCCACGCCGTGCTGGCGCTTGTCTGTTTGCTCGCCGTTGCGTTCGCGACGCTCCCCTTAGCCGCTGTCGCGCAAACGTCTGCCGGTACGGTTCTTTTCACGCGCACTGTCAACGGCATGGTCGATGGATTCAGTACGCCTGTCAGTTCGGCGATCTTCAGCATTGGCGACGATGGCCTTCATGAGCGACAGCTCACGCCCTATGCCCAGGGCGAATTCAACATCCCAAGCGTTGCTGGCTACGACGATCTCGATGTGGGCAACGAAGGCATATGGATAACGAATGCCTTCAATCCGGCCGGGACGTACAGTGTGTTTGTTCCTGCGCAGTCCGCGCTGCCGCACTACCAAGACTCGGCTTACCACGGCAAATACGTTCTCATAAACGCGTACGGCGAGCGCACTTCTCCGATGTTTTATGGCCCCGATGACCTTGAATCGCCGAGCAAGGGTCCGGGCTACGGCTCCGTCAGTTGGGGGCCGGCCGGTAACGATCAGATTGCTTATGCCAATGTCCCAGACAACCAGTTTGGTAGACACCCCGCATGCGTGCGTCTGATGAATTCGAACGGCAGCAACAACCACACGCTCTGGTGTGCCGATCGCTGGAATTACTGCGCCGTCGAGGCGATTCGCTGGTCGGGTGATGGCAGCAGTCTGCTGGTCTATGCGGTGCACGCCGACCACAATTTCAGCAATGAAGCGGATATCTACCTGATCAATGCCACCACCGGTGCCGCGACCCTGGTCGAGGCGAACATCATGGAACCTAATGCGGGATGGGGCGTGGGTGATATCTCGTACGACGGCCACGAAGTGATCTACGGCGTGGTCTACGACACGCATGATCCCGGTCCCTGCAACGTGCCGAACAACAACACCGGGGTGTTTGTCGTATGGTGCGCCAAGAACATGCGGACGGGCCAAGAGGTCGCGCTGACCGATCCCAGTCACACGGTCACGTTCGGGTTCCAGGGCCAGGCGCTGATCTCGCCTGACGGCAGCCAGGCTTTCCTATTCGCTAACACCGCTCCCTCAGGTTCCAATCCAAATGCGGAGATCTACGCCGTGAAGACCGACGGATCAGGTGTTCGCAAGATAACTTCACCGTGCATCCCCATGGACGCCGATACATCGTTGTGGTGGCGTCCGGTGCGCGTATCGCCGGATGGCACGCGGATGCTGGCCAACTGCCATGCTGAACACTACCCGCCCTCGCCCATCGTTTACACGAATAAGGTCATGGTCGTCAGCCTGGCCGATGGCAACGCCAGCTTCGTGACCAACGGCACGGCATACGACTGGCACGCGCAGTGATCGCATCAATAACGACACTGCATTCCGCAAAAAAAAACCTGCTAAACCTTGGAAACCGATTCCGCAGTCTTTTGGATAGAGCGGATGATCACGAACCCCGCCGGATAGATGGCCGCCAGACCGATGTCGATATAAGCCGGGCCTGGCGCATGCATTTCCGGCAGATTGTTCGGCGCATCGCCGGTGACGGAGAACGCCTTGCGCGGATCGCATAAGGCTGGCGTTTGACACAACATGAAAACGATTTGGGCTTTTCTGGATGCTCTTGTCACTCGCCAGAAGGCCCCATCCCGTGCATGCTTGCCGATAACGTTCCAAGCAACACTAGGATGATCCGCATGCACCATCTGATTCGCCCCAGCCTTGTCCTTGCACTGGCTTTGCCGAGCGCACTCGCCGCGGCGCAAACGTCGCCCGCCATAGGCGATCGCGGCGTCGCCATCGCCGATGCGCCGGTGCCGCGCCCAGCCGGCACGCCCTGCATCGCCAACCTGTATACCGATGTCGCGTTCGATGACCACGGCGACGCAACGTCGCGCGCGGCCAAGCCTCGCGAGTGGACATATACGCCGCCCGCGCAGTGCGACGGGCCGTGGTCGAAAGTGGTACTGGAAGCGGATTTCTCGGTCACGGCCGGACACCAATACGACCGCACGGTCAGCGTATGGCTCAAAGGCGTAAACCTCCTGTATGGCACCACGCAGGAACCGAGCGCGAAAGTCAGCCCGCATTGGCATGTCGAACGCGACCTGACCGATTACGCCAGCTTATTCCACGACGCAGGACACGGCCAGATCATCCTCAACAACTGGATCGATGCCACGCGCGCCGGCGTGATCCACGGCAGCGCGAAACTGGTGTTCTATCCAGTCACGCCAAGCAGCAAGGCCGCGTCGCCCGCCGATCTCGCCATCGGCCTGGTCGGCGATAACGACGGGCATCCGGTGGACGTGCAGAACGGCAACGAAACGCTCTCGCGCACGTTAACGCTGCCGCGCAATGTCGAAAGCCTGGCGTTGGATC
>DATJMR010000337.1:0-34059 GCA_035508595.1 Dyella sp. | reverse complement strand
GACGTCGGCGCCCTGATCAATGCCGGTGGCGGCACCGGGCCGCAATTGTTCGTGGTGTCGGATATCCACAAGCTGCGCGTGTATGTGCAAGTGCCGCAGCGCTACGGTCCGTCCATCCGTCCGGGCAGCGACGCCGTGCTCGTCGTGCCCGAATACCCGGGACGCACCTTCCATGCGCAAGTCGTCGCCACCTCCAATGCGGTGAATGCGACATCTGGTACCACGCTGGTGCAATTGCAGGTCGACAATGCCAACGGCACGCTGATGCCGGGCGCATTTGCGCATGTGCGTTTCGATCTGCCGGTCGACGGCACGGCGCTGCGCGTGCCGGCGAGCTCGCTGATTTTCGATAACGCCGGCCTGCGCGTGGCCACACTTGGCGAGGGCGACAAAGTCGCATTCAAGAAAGTCAGCATTCTCTACGACTACGGCAAAACCGTCGAAATCGGTTCCGGCCTGAACGCGGACGATCGCGTGATCGACAGTCCGCCAGATGGCATCAAAGACGGCGATGCCGTAAAGATCGCAAGCGAAGACGCCATGGCCAAGCCCCATGAAAAAGCCTGAGTCGCTTCTTTCCGTGGTCATCGTCGCGGCGCTGATAAGCGGCTGCTCGCTGGCGCCGCATTACCAACCGCCGGCCACGCCTGAAGCAACCGCTTATCGGGATATTGGGCCGTGGGTGACGGCGCAGCCTTCGGACCAGCAAGCACGCGACAACTGGTGGCATCGCTATGGCGACGCCGAACTGGATGCATTGCAAACCAGGCTGCTCGCCAACAACGCCGATCTCGCCGCGGCCCTCGCCCACTACGAGCAGGCGCAGGCATTCAGCGCCCAAGCGCATTCGGAACTGTTCCCGCAAATCGGTCTCGGCGCCAACGCGCAACGCCAACGACAATCCGATCACGCGCCTCCTTTGCGCAATCCTGCCGCACCGTCGGACTACAACAGTTACACGGTGGGCGCGCAGGCGAGCTACGAGGTCGATCTGTGGGGCCGCGTGCGCAATACGGTGGAAGCGGGGCGCGACAATGCGATCGCCGCCGCGGCCGATCTGGCTTCGGCGCAATTGAGCCTGCAGGCGCAGCTTGCCGACCATTACATGCAGCTGCGCGGCCTCGATCAACAGATCGAATTGCTGCAGCAAACCATGCAGGCGTACGAAAAGGCGCTGAAGCTCACGCAGACATTGCATGCCGGTGGCATCGTGTCCGGTTTGGATGTTTCACGCGCGCAGACGCAGCTCTCCGACGCGCGCTCGCAATGGTCGCAAACCGTCGCGCAGCGTGCCTTGGCGCAAGATGCGATCGCCGTCCTCGTTGGCGAGAATGCGGCCGGCTTCAGTCTGCCTGCGCAGACCGAGGCGATCGATGTGCCGGTGATTCCGCTGGATGTGCCTTCGACGTTGTTGCAGCGGCGCCCGGACGTTGCCGCTGCCGAACGTCGCGTTGCCGCGGCCAACGCCGGCATCGGCGTGGCGCGCGCCGCATGGTTTCCGTCGTTGACGCTCGATGCGCAGGCGGGCTTCCAGAGCACGGGCTGGGCGAATCTGCTTACCGCGCCGAACCGGATCTGGGCGCTGGGGCCTGCGCTCGCCTACGATTTGTTTGACGGCGGTTACCGCAAGGCAACGATCCAAGCCGCCAAAGCGAAAACCGATGAAGCCGGCGCGACCTATCGCGGCGTCGTGTTGACGGCGTTCCAGCAAGTGCAGGACAACCTGGCGTTGCTCGATCACCTCGGCACGGCCCGTTCGGATCAGAAGGACGCGGCGGATGCGGCGCAACACGCGCTCGATCTGTCGATGTCGCAATACAAGCACGGCGCCGTCAGCTACCTGGACGTGGTGCAAGCGCAAACCGTGGCGCTGCAAGAGAAACGCGGCTTGCTGCAGCTGGACACGCAACGTCTTCGCGCCAGCGTTCAGCTCATTCGCGCGCTGGGCGGCGGTTGGTCGACCGATCGGCTTGCGCTGAAATAAGCCGTATGCGGAAATAGGGCGGTTAGCCGAGGATTTTTCATGACGACCAAGCCCAATGCCGACGCAAGCATCAACAAGGAAGGCGAGCCCGGCACAAACGTGCCGCCGGGCGCCATGCACCGTCCGCATCACGGCGCGCAGGATATGGAAGACATCGCGACGCATGACGAAGCGCAGCACGACGCGGCGCTTCGGGAATCGTCCTTGCGAGTACCGCGTTAATCGATAGCGGCGTTGCCGGAATGTGGGTCAGGCAGCTCGAACTGAAAGCCCCGCTCTTCCAACTTCGTGAGCAGTTCATCGAGCATGGCTGCGGTACGCGGCCTTTCGTGCAACAAGACGATCGACTGGTCTTCCACTTCCGACAGGCTGAAGTCGCGAATCTGATCGGGTTGCGTGAGCCAGCCGTCTCCGCTGTTTGCGTTCCACAACATCTGTTTCATGCCAAACGAACGCACGACGTCCGTGACTTGCGCTGACGTAGATCCAAAAGATGGGCGGAAATAATAGGGGCGCTTGCCGGTCAACTGCGCGATGCGTTCGTTGCAATCTTCGACTTGATGCGTCATTTCGGTTTTTGAGAGTTTAGCCAGATTCGAATGGTCGAAGCCGTGGTTGCCGATCAGGTTGCCGTCGCTTTCGATTTCGCCCAATACGTGGCGATTTGCGTCATTGATGTGGGTGCAAACGAGGAAAAACACCGCATGAGCGTGGTGTTTGCGCAGAATCTGCAAGATCCGCTCGTCCAAGCCGTAGCCGTAAGGGCCGTCGTCGAAGGTCAGTACCGCATATTTGCGCCCGGCGAGAACGTCGCTCACGCTGCGCAAGCCGGAGCCGTTGGTTTGCGCGATACGGTCCATGCCTTTGTCCAAGGCAAAACGGGGTGCCGCCATGCCGCGCGCACTCAACAGCAGCGCATAAAGAAAGAGCGTAAGCAGCAGTCCACAAACAACCAGGTGGCGGCGATACATGTAAAGCAGCATGGCGATTCACTCATTCGAAGATGTAGCGACGACTGATCGCGCCATCGAACAAAATGGGACGGAAAGATGTCGCTCAACCGCGTGCCGCCGATGTCTGCATCGCTTGGCGTACGTCGCTGGCGGACAATGACCCTGCACGCGCCATGCCAAACGTTTCAACTTCACGCTAAGTGGTGCGTGGCCTGACGCAAATGAGGCTTGAGGCGCTGAAATCGGCCGTTAGGGTTTTCACGGACGTGAAAGCGGCGCGTAGCGCGCCGCCGAACTGTCGGAAGTCTTACAACATCGCACGCGCGCGCTGGGGTGAAAACGGAGAGACGTGACGCGCTGTGTCGATTACTGCCCGGCGCGATTTAGTTGCAGATCCGCCTGCAAGACAATTTCACGTCCGTAAATGTTGTAGTTCTCGTTGTTGAAATACGGATACACCACAAAACTCGCATCGCGCGGCGGCATTTTGTTGGCGATATTGTTGATGAGCACCGATACGGTCAGATTGCGCGTAGGGCGATAGCTGGCGCTGCTGTTGAATGTGATCCACGGCGAGACATGTCCGGCGCCCGGCGTGCCGACACCGTTATTGGCGGCGAGGTAGTTGGGCGATGGTCCATAGCGATGCCCGTATAACGTGCCGGTCCAATGCCCGTCCGGGCTGGTCCAGGTGAGGCTCCCGCCGATGATGCTCTTGAATTCCGTGCTGTATTGCGAATTGGTAAGGCTGTTGATGGGCGCCTCGCCGGGTGCGATCTGATAACCGTGCTTGAGCATGTTGTTGTAGTCGAGCTGCACGTTCAGCATACCTAAGTGGGACAGCACAAAGCGGTAGCGCGCTGTGCCCATGATGGATTCCGTCACCTCGTTCGCAAGGTTCGCGTAATAGGTCGTAACACCGGTTACCGGCCCCGATGAGCCCGCTCGCTGCACCTGTTCGATCACGGTTTGGCAGCCGGGCGTGTTGGCGTCGTTCTGGGCCAGCAGGCACTGCGCATCCGTGCGCATAAGCAGGTCCAGGTCCTGTTGCACCACTTCGTTCTGAATGGCGATGTGCAGATAGTCGACGCTGAAATTCAGATCGTCGGTGGGCGACCATACCGTGCCAAACGTCCAGCTTTGCGCCGACGTGGGCTGCAGCTTCGGGTTTGCCAGCGTCGTGCCGCGAACGCCGTAGAGATAAGCGTTGCCGCAAGAATTGCTGTGCGCCAGAGCGCACAAGTAATAATCGGTGATGGTGGTGTAGTAATCGGTCGGACCAAGGTAAATGGAGGAAAGATCCGGCGCCTTGAACGAAGTGGTGTAGTTGCCGCGAATCAACAACGTGCCGACAGGCCGGTATTCGATGCCGGCTTTGTATGTGAACTTTCGATTGTCGCTGCCGCGCTCGAGTGCGTAGTAGTCATAGCGTCCCGACAGATCGATCGTCAACGGCTTCAGCAGCGGCAAATTCAACTCCAACGCCGATGCCGCGTGGGACCGTTGCCCGCCGCCGCCCGTTGCCGCATGTTCGAACACGCGGTCTTGCGTAAACAACGGATTGACCGGCTCATACCACGCTTCGTTGCCGCTCTCGACCAACGCGGCGAATCCCGCATCGCCGCCGGGCAGGGCAAACAGCGAAGCGTTACTGACGGTGGCTCGCGTATCGTTGATCCAGGTGCGGCTGGATTCGCCCACGCCCTGCGTAAAGCTCGCGTATTGCGCAGGCGTGAGCGCTTGAAAAAACGCGTTGTAATTGGGGTGATACATATTGAGGCCGGATCGGGGATCGACACCCAGCACCGGGCCAAGAATGTTCTTCTCGAAGAACGCATCGATTTGCGCCGAAATAGACAGCGGTTCGACGACTTCGGTGCGATCGCCGGTACGCAAGTAATAAAGATCCCAGTTCCAGTTCGAATCGCCCCATTGCCCTTTGGCGCCGAGGTCGAACTGATAGAGCAGGTCGTTTTGCCGATACATCTGGCCTGCGACGCCGCCCGGCATTTCTTCCGGTGCGAAATACTTCTGCAGATAAAGAAAATGACCCGTGCTGGCATCCTCCACACCGCCTTCGGGCAGGTCGTCGGGAAACCACGCCGGCACGCCTGGAAACCAGCGTTGCTGCTGCCAGTTCAGCATCGTGTCGCTGTAGAGGCTGGCGTTATCGTCGAGCCGATAGGCAAGCTTCAACATGCCATCCAGATTGCGCGATTGATTGCTATACGTCGTATAGCCGTTGAGATGATTCGAACCGCAATAGCTGCCCGGCGGATTGGGCGCCTTGCTGGGCACCAGCATCGTGCTGCCGCCGAACAGTTGCGTTGCGCATCCGTTCGGCGGCGAAAGATAGCCCAGCGGATTGCCGGTGTAGCTGGCCGCGTCGCCGAAATCGACGACCGCCGCTTGCGCGGTCGGTAGCGATGGCCCGCCTGGATTCGAACCGGTGCTTGCCGCCGAAGGCCGCTGATAGAGCCAGATCGGCGAGGCATTGTCGAACTCCAGCGCGCCGAGCACATTCCATTTTCCAATATCGTTTCCGTACACGCCGCTGATGCGTTGATTCGCGCCGCCGCCGTCGGAATAGCCGCCGGCTTGCGCGGTCAGCTCGCTGCCGTGCCAGTGCGACTTGGTCACGATATTGATCACGCCGCCGATCGCTTGCGAGCCGTAGATCGACGACGCACCGCCCGGCATCACATCGATGTGATCGACGATGGCAATGGGAAAATTGGAGATGCTGGTGAAGTTGATGGTGCCGTTGTACAGCCGTCCAAAATCGGCGATCGGCTTTCCGTCGAGCAGAATCAAGGTGAATTGCGGACTCAATCCGAACAGGCTGACCGTTTGCGCGCCCTGCGTAAAGGAACCGGCCGCTTGCGGCCCTTGCACCGAACCGGTAGCGAACACGGAGTTACGCAAGGCATCGGCGAGGTTGTCGAAACCGCGCGCGCGGATATCGGCCGCGGTAATGGTGTACGTCGGCGTTGCAGTCTGGATATCCGCGTTGCCGATCAACGAGCCGCTGACCGTAACGCCGCCAAGCACCCTGGGCTTTTCATCCAGCGCGATGGTCGTGGTTTTAGATGGCAGCGCGGGAAGATCGGCCCCACGCTCGAGCACAAACGTGGATGCGTTGATGGCTTTCCACGTCAAACCGGTGCCATCAAGCAATCGCTGCAAGGCGTCGGCAGGCGTAAGTCGCCCTGAAACGCCGCGCGTCGTCTTGCCCGCCACCAGCTCGGGCGCGTAAACGATCTGGATCTCGCGTTGCGCGGCGAACATATCCAGCGCATGGCGCAAATCACCGGCGCCGATCGCATACATGTGTGTGGTGGACGCCGATTCGTCGGCGTGTGCGCTGGGCAGGGCGAATATCGCGCCCGCACTGCAAAGCCAGAGACTCAAAGGCAACACATGGACGATGGCATAGCGAAGCAGCGATGCCGACAACTCAGCATGCCTCACGATGCGCGGCAAACCGATCCGCCACATCCATCCGGGGCCACTCCAGCGCATTCGTATCTTAAGCCTCCTCGTCCCATCCCCCTAAAGGACACGCACCCGCTCGCCTACCAGCAAGCGATTCGATGATAGGGCAAGGCAGGTCATCTATGCCGCCGAATCCTCATAACCAAAGAGCCTGTCCGCCATGGCGCGGACAGGCTCTGGCCTTGCCATCATGGCAAGGATCTGGTTCCGTGGCACGCGTCCTTGCGCGCCGAAACCCAATTAAAACGTCAAGCTCCAGTTGTTGAGGGTGCCGTAGTCGCCGTAGTAATACGGGTCGTTGTCGATCACCTTCAGCTTCCACGTACCGTTGGCGGTAACGGAGGAGGCATTCACCGTCCAGGTGGTATTGATGTTGCCGTCGTTGTTGTAGTCGGGATTTTTCAGCACGGCATACGCGCCGTTCGGTGCGACCAGTTCGATCGTCAGATCACCCGACCAGTTATGCGTGATGCTGGCATGTACCTTCAGCGTGGCCGGAGCGTTGCCCGACTCGCCGGTCACCGCAATGCTGCTGGTGATGGTGGCGTTGTCGTTGATCACCACTTGCTTGCTATTGGTGAACACGCCGCTGGTGCCGCCGCCACCACCACTGCTGCTCACCGTAACCGAGGCCGACTTGCTGTTGGTGGCGCCGGTGCTGTCGGTCACCGTGAGTGTCACGGTGTACGTGCCGGCCGCCGTGTAAGTGTGGCTGGGGCTCGCCGACGTAGACGTGGTGCTGTCGCCGAAATTCCAGGCGTAGGAGGTGAGGGTGCCGCCGGTGTCGGTGGAGCTGTTGGTGAAGCTGGCCGTCAGTCCGCTCACCGTATCGCTGAAGTTCGCCACCGGATTGCCGGCAGGAGGTGTCGTTCCACCGCCACCGCTGCTCGAACCGCCCCAATACTTGGTGACGTACGCATCGAACTTGGCGATATCCAAGCTGCCCCAACCCGTGGTGTTGTCGTAGCCCGCCGCCGCGTTGTAACCGTAGCCGTTGTAACCATTGTTGCCGGAGGTGACGTCGTGCAACGCCGTCGCATCCTTCGGAAAGTAGGTGTACATGTTCTGCGTCGGCAAGCCCAGCGAGTTGCTGTTCGCCGATTCGATACGCGCCCAGATGCCGACGAAGATCGGCGAAGCGAGACTGGTGCCGCCGTACTGCTGACCGGTCTGGCCATTGGCGACGATGATCGCGCCCGTGGAGGACGCTGCATCGAATGCGATGTCCGGCAGCTCGCGTTTGGTAACCGACGAACCCAGTGCCGTGGTCTGCCATGCCGGCGCGGTTTCGAACAAGCTCACGCCGCCACCGGTCGCCCACAGACGCTCGTTGTTGTCGCCGTTGTTCGGGTCGACCGCAGCGAGACCTTCGTTCCACACCGTTTCGCCCGCCCAGGTAGTGGTGCCGGTGGTGCTCAGCGTGGTGCCGCCCACCGCGACCACGTTTGGCGAGGTCGCCGGTTCGCTCACGCCGTAGTGGCTTAGATCGATCTCAACGGTGCCGCTCGAATTGGCGATATAGCCCGGCGCGCCTTCGGTCGGATCGCTCGACCATTGATACACGCCCGCATCGCCTGCGGCCACCGAGAACGTCTGACCTTGCGCGACGGCTTGCGCGAAGACTTTGTCGTCCGCCGCCTGCGTGCCGGAGTTGTTCGCCGCGGTTTCGTCTTCGCCCAGCGAGACGTTGATGACTTTCGCTACGTTGTCGGTCACGGCTTTGTTGTAGGCCGCCGTGATGGAGGCGTCGGTGAGCTGGCTGTCCTGGCTGTCGCCGTTGATCGCAGCGTAGAAGATCAGCTGTTTCACGCCACCGGAAACGGCGACGATGTCCTGACTGTCCAGCGCCCACTCGCCGTCGTCGCCATCGTTGGCCAGCGTGCCCGAGCCGCCCGCGACCGTCGCGGTATTCACCGTGGCCAGCCCCGCATTTTTGGTGAAGGTGCCCAGGTCCTTGATCGTTTGCGTCATATCACCCCAGGTGATGATGCCGACGGTGGTGTTCGACGCAGTGGGCGTGCTGCCGACGTCATAGATCTTGGGAAAATCCGTAGGCTGGTGACCCACCTGCGAGCCGGACGCCATGGTCTTCACGTCGCTGCTCACGCGATGCGACATCACGTGCGGCTTGGCGTAATCCTGCAGGCCGAGCACGCCGTCCACGATGCCGCCCAGCGACTGCGGAACGGTTGCGTCGGAGCCGTTCGCGAAATGTTGCTTACCCTTGAAGCTGAAGGTTTTCATGTTGGCGCCGAACGCGGCGTTCGCGCTCGCGGCCGTGCCGTCGGCCGACACCAGCAAGTTGTTCGGCGCCACTTTGATGTTCTTGAAACCGGATGCTTGAAGGTGCGCCACCACAGCCTGCACCTGCGCGTCGGTCGGCGCGTAGAGCGCCTTGAACTGCGCCGGCGTCAAAAAGCGATGGTAGTTGGCGTTGCCGGGTTGGTTCACTGATGCGAGGAAACTTTGCAGCTGATCGACGTTGCGCAAATTCAGGCTGACTTCCACATGCAGCGGCTTGCTCGCCTCCAGCGGCATGATCTGCGACGCGTCGATCGACGGATGGCCGGTCATCACCAGCGTGGAAACCTTGGTGCCGGTGTTCTGGATACCCGCGTGCGTGCGGGTCGCCGCGCGCGAATCGGCGGCGTGCACCGATACCGACATCAACGCCAACGACAAGGCGGCCGGCAGCAGCAATGGACGAATCCCCGAAAGTTTGAAACGTTGCGACATGAGTGAACTCCCAAAATTTTTAAGGCGCAGACGAACCCGATGCGGCTCGCAAGCCCCATGCAATAGTTGTCACCGCTCACCGCGGCGTATCGATTCACAAACGATGTCTGGCGACCCCCGAAGCCACTCAGAGATCGACGTCCCCCTACAGTCCCTGTACGTCGATCATGCTGCAACGTCGCCGATCATTAAGACGCAGGCGAGCCACACATCCCTACCTCGACGAGGTCGGAAAAATATCGACGTTCAAGAATCGGTGCGCAACGTCACCGTTCGATGAAGACCGATATTCATCGACGTGAATGCCGCGTTTAAGTGCAATGCGATATCAGCGATCGCGGACCAGCACGATTTGCGTATCGCTCACGCGCCTGGCGTGGATGGACCAACCTTGCTGAAGCAGCAGCAAAAACGTTTGCTGATCGTTCGCGCGGAAAATGCCACTGATGTGAATGTCTTGCAGCGACGGATCGCCGATCGTCAGCTGCGTGGTGCTGTAGCGATTCATCTCGGCGAGCAATTGCGGTAGACGCCAGTCGTGCACGAATAACTTGCCTTGCGTCCAGCCTTGCGTTTTTTGGGAATCGAGCGCGTGCACGGGCGTGATGTGTCCGCTCTGATCGAACGACAGGCTTTGTCCACCCGTCAACGATGCGTTTTGCGACATGCCGCCGGGCGACAGCGCGGTAATCGCCAGCATGCCATGCAGCAGCGCGACGTCGGTGGAGTTGTCGTTGAGCCGAATCTGGAATTGGGTACCGACCGCCGTCACCGTGCCGTGGCCGGCATGCACGACGAACGGCCACGCGCGGTTGCCGTGTACGCTGAACTGCGCTTGGCCGCGCAAGAGATCGACACGGCGCGTGCGTGCGCTGTAGCGCACGACTACGTCGGTATCGGTATCCAGCACGATCGAGGAACCGTCCGTCAGTTGTACGGTTTTTTGTTCGCCCGGCGAGGTGACGTAATCGGTGCCGACCGGATCGGTTTGCGTAGACAGCCAGCGGGGCAGAGCGAGGATCGCCACCAACGCGGCCAAGCCTGCCGCCATCGCCGGGAAAAGCCAGCGCCGCGATGTTCGCATCATGGGTTCGTGGTGCAGCGCCTGCCGCGCGGCCGCCACGATCGCCGGGTCACGGGCGGCATCGGCGCTTTGTTTCCACAACAGCTCCACGTCGCGAAACGCCGCGGCGTGTTCCGGATCGGCGTCGCGCCAACGCTCGAACGCGGTGCGCGTATCGGCGGGACAATCCTTGTCGAGCAGGCGCGCGAACCAGTACTCGGCCTCGTCTTGCGAGTCCAGATGCGCTCCCCCAAGTGCATTCTGCCTGTCCATGCTCATTAAAACGTTTCCGTGGACGAATCGCCTACCTTGCGCCGTAGCTGCCCAAGCGCGGTCGCCAGATGTTTCTCGACCATCTTTACCGAGATATGGCAACGCGTGGCGATGTCGGCGTGACTGAGGCCGTGCACGCGTTTGAGCAGGTACACGCGCTGACATTTGGGCGGCAGTTCCAGGATGGCTTTGCTCAAGCGGGCCACCTGCTGATCGTAGAGCGCGCGCTGCTCGGGCGAATGCTCGGATGCGGCAATCTCCAGACCTTCCAGCGCGACGTGGTCCTTGCTGTGATGGCTCAACGCAACCCGATACTGGTCGTGCGCCACGTTCACCGCGATCCTGTACAAGAGCTGTTTCCAGGCTGACGGCGGCTCGGATTCGCGGTAGCGCATCAGCTTGGCCATGCTCTCTTGCGCTGCATCCTCGGCGTCCTGCTCGGATGCCGTGCGGGCACGCAAAAACTGCAGCAGCCCGCGAAACTGGCTACGGAGAAAGACCTCGAAACCCTGCGTATTGGCGCGCACATCGATGGCCGGGGCGTCCGGCAGAGGCCCCATCGACGTGCTCTCCCGCTTGTTATTCATCCCCGAGTTCGTACCTACCCCACCCAGATTCGGTTGAATTTGGACCAAAACGCGGTGGCATGCAAATCCGCCGCCGGCCGGTCGGGCCGCCGCGGGCAGGGCGGCGCGAAAAGCTGTCGTGCCGCGCGGCGCGCTTTTGCCGATCGTGCGTATTCGTTCCACGAGCAGGCAGAAGCGGTGCTCTTTGCAAGAAAACCTACCGGTGTTCGCATCGAGGGAGATACTTGTCGATGCGCATTTGCCGAATGTGCAAATCGCTCGGTACCGATTATGAAAGCGATTATTGCAAATCGATCCGTGCGAAATGACGACCGATTATCCCATTTAAATAAAATGTCATTTTTGGCTTTTCAAATCGGCAACGCGCCTGAAAAAAGAAAAGCGTAAATAACCAATACGTCCGCGATATCCCGAGAGCCAGGACCACCCCTGGCAAAACCGTTGCGCCGTGCATGGAGTACGGCGCCACTCATTTCGCGCGTCCTTTGAGGAGTACCACTCATGAATCTCGTCTCTCGCTTTAAAAAGCTTGCTGTGGGCACGTCGGTCGGTCTTCTTTTCGTTGCCGGCACGTCTTACGCGGCGCAATTCACCTATACCCCGAGCAACGTGAAGGTGAACTTCAGCAACACGTCGGGTCAGAGCGACAGCCTGTCGTTTCAACAAGGCGGCAAGTTGGAAACCTCCGGCACCAACAATTACAGCTTTCAAGGCGGCTTTAGCGCCTCCGGTGCGTTCGGCCTGCCTTCGGCGGTGCTCACCGATACCAGTTCCTCGACCGTGACGAGCAGCACCAGCGGCGTTTTGCCCGAACAGGTCAATTCGGGTGCGAATGCCTATTACTTGTTGAACGGTCTGGTGAATATCGAAAACGTCAGCGACGTGCAGACCCTGCAGTCGGGCGCCGGCGGTGTGCCGCCTTATGCGCTATCGGATGCCATTTCGGTCAGCATTACGGGAACCGGCGTATCCATCCCCTCGGGCAACTACAAACCCGGTACGAAGTTTGTCGTGTCCGGACCGGTATCGCTGACGACGGTCGCGGGTAAAAGCGAAACCGACACGTTCAACGGCAAGCTGGTGTTGGGTGAAGTGCACGGCATCACCGACGGCTGGGGCAACCTGACCGGTACGCGCTTCATCGCTATCCACATCACCGGCACGCTCACCGACAGCGCCGGCGAGACGTACGAAGTGAATCAGACCATCGGTCAGAACGATATGAACGGCATTACGCCGGATCAAGTGACGCTCAATTACACGCTCACGCAACAGTAATGCGCGAGGCGCGCCATGCAGCATGCGCGCAGTCGCCAAAGGAGCTGCCTTGTTGCAGCTCCTTTGTTTTGCGGCAAGCGTGGCGGCAGGCGAAGTTGCCGTCCGCAACCGAACTGGCCTGAACGATGAGAGTGTTTCGTTCACACGGTGAGCAGGATTTTGTCATATACGTACGTGCAGGCTTGAATACCGTAAAAACGCATTGCGCAGGTCATCCGTGAACGTACTGGTACAGTTGGATAAAGGCGAGCTCATTGGCTTGGAAAGCGTGGCGGAAGGCCGTGCGTCGGCCCTGCCCGAACATGTCGTTTCCCGTTTGCTGGGCATGGGCTTGGTGCAGAAGTCGCACCACGGCGTGGAACGCGGTGCAGCGCTTCAGCTCACCCCGATGGGCTTGTCCTTCATCCGCTCCAGCGATCAATAAGCGCCTAACTCAGTATCACAATACCGCCGGGCAGCGACGTCACTTTCGCACCGTAAGCATCCTGGATCAGCGCCGCCACATCGGCGAGCTGATTGAGCGAAAACCGCGCCTGCACTTTGCGTGCGGCTAGCACGTCGTTGGCAAGGATGATCTTGCCAGGGCGATACCGATTGATCTCGCGCACGACGTCGGTCAGCGGCTGACCGTCGAAAATCAGCACGCGTCTGCGCCATCCCATGGTCATCTCGATATCGGCGGACGTTACTTGACCGACGCGTCCGTCGCCGTAATCGGCGCGTTGCGCGGTTTTGATAACGGCGGTTTGTCCTTGGTAGCGCAGCGTCGTCGTACCGTCGAGTCCGGTGACCTGCACGTCGCTGTCGTAGCACCGTACGTTGCACTTGCCCGCGGCACCTACGTCGATGCGCCCGCCGCCGGCGAACACGCTTATGGAGCCGTCCGCGTCCGCTGTGGCTTTCACCTGAATTTCGCCACCGATCAGTTCGATGCCGACGATGCGGTTTTCCGCCTTGCGCAGATTCATCGTGGTCTGCGTATTCATTTGCACCACGATGCCGCGCCCCAGATCCACTTCGCGCTGCTCGCCGGTGGCGGTGCGATAGTCAGCCGCCATATCCGATAACGACGGCCACAATTGCAGCGGCGGATGCACCACCGCCAACGCAGCGGATGCCGCAATCGCCGCACCAAGGAAAGCGCGGCGACTCATGCGCGGCTGTTGCGATCCGGGCAAAGCGACCACGTTGCGAGCTTTCGCCGAACGGCGCGTCTGCTCGTCCGCCATCCAGGCTTGTGCGGCCGGTCCCAGGTTTTCCCAAAGGCGACGCGTTTCCGCAAAGGCCTCCACATGCGCGCGACTTTGCGCGCACCAATGCTCGAACTCGCGCGCGTCGTGCGTCGTGGCCGCGCCCGAAGTCAGGCGCAGCAGCCAATATTGCGCCTCGTTTCGCAGCGCAACACGGTGATCGGCGATGTAATCGGACGTCCGCATACCCCTAAGACTCTTTTCCCGCACCGGGACCGAACCGCTGAACCGCTTTTCGGTCCAGCCGGTTGCCGCAATGTTCCAGCGCCTTTTTAAGTTCCTTGCCCACCATGCGCACCGAGATGCTGAAGCGGCGGGCGATGTCCTCCTGCGGTACGTCCTCGACACGTGCCGCGATCAATATCGCGCGTTGCCGTTCGGTGAGTTCGCGCAGGGCGCTCTCCAATATCTGAATTTCCAGCTGAGCATGCACCACCCTGGCCGGGTCCAACGAGTCGGTGCCGACATTCAGCAGATCGTCCACCTCGCTGCCAGTAAGGTAGCGCGCCTGGGCTTGACGCTGGTCGGCCGCCGCATTGATCGCCATGCGAAACAGATAGCCGGCAGGATTGCTCGACACGTAACTCGCCTCGCCCATGCGCTCGATGCGCAGATAGGTTTCCTGCAACGCGTCGTTGGCAAGTTCGTCCGAACCCAGGCGATTTTTCAAACGCCGCCGCAATTCCTGGCGACGTTCCATGAACAAGCGAAGCAAGGGCAACGAGGTGGTATTCATTGCCGTTTGCTCAATGCAGCGATTGGGATGCGTCGGCACAACCGGTTGCACCGGTTGTATGTGTCGGCAATAGCAGCAATGTGATGGGTTGCGGCATGCCGGGCGGCGGCGGATCGAGCGACAAGCGGTCCAGCGCGTGGCGTATGTCGTCGTCGCGGCGACGATTGTGGGTGGTGCTAAGCAGTTTGGTCTGTTCCACGTTGCCCGTCGAGGCCACCCAGATCTGCAGCGCAAGGCGATACGTGCCTGGCTGGCCGTCTTTCAATTGGCATAGCGCCTGTTCGATCGGCGCTTGAATCCTTCCGGCATAGTGCTCAATCATGGCTTCGAATCCCCCCAACCCAACGCTTTCCGATCGTTCCCGCGTCGTTTTGCCCGCGAGTTCGCTCGGTTTCGCAAGCTTCAACGTGAAAGCCTGATCGCTCGAATAGCTCGCGATAAGTCCCGTCCCTGCAAGCAGCTGCTGCAATGCTTCGATCTTGTCGAACGTTCCGTGGACGCCGGCGGAATGGCGGCCCACCGTCAATGTGTTGTCGACCAATACCGCCTGCCCGGTGACCTCGCTGTAGCTGCGCAACGCCGTGAGCAGCGATTGCGGCGGTATGTCGAACGCGATGGTTTCGTCGGCCTGGATGCCGCCGGTTCCTTCAACGGCGGGCGAAGCCTGGGCCAAAGGAGCCGATTGCGCAGGAGATGCCAAAGACAGCGTCAAACATAAAACCACATATGCAAAACGTCGGAGGACAAAACACTTAAAAACCTTTGTTGCGAAAGCGCCGCACGTCGCACAACCTCCTTGGGCCAGCAGACAGCGTATGCCGGCAATATGACACTGGATCGCGAGCGCTCTCATCGGGTCCGCTTAGGATGGGAGCGCTTACGATGGCCGACAAGCCACCCATGCGTGCGTCGTCGTGTGTCCTGACACATGACATTCGGATGTCCAAAACACCTCTGTACGCCCGATACATGAAATTTTCGTGACATGGTTCAGTCGCGAACTGAGAAGCCTGTCTAACCGTGCAGGGATGTCGTGGACGGCAAGGACGCCTTTCCATCTATTCGCATCACACGCAGCGCTGGCCGTTCGCGTGCGGGGATCTTTCGACTTTGCAAAACGGACGGCTAAAGCCGCTGCGATAGGGATTGGTGTTGCGTGATCGAGCGATTGATACATCGGCCGCACGGATGGCGCTTTGGAGTGCCACAAGGACGTGGCAAGGGGAATGGCTGCTTGCCGCGTGTTGCCAAGCCGACATGCGACTGTCGCGATTCGGTTATATGCGTCGCGATAGGTTTGCACCATCCAGAAGGAGCGTATCGATCGCGACGGACCACTCGCGGGTCGGCGCAGGCGCGAGGCGGCGAATGAGCATGCGGCACGGAGTGAGCGCGCTAAAGCGTCCGCTGGCAGTCATCGTCGGCTTGGCGTTTGCCGTCCCGTTCTCGGCAAGGGCGCAGCAACAACCTGTCGCGGCGCCATCGTCGGCACCCGCCGATTTTCAGGTCAACGAATACCTGGTGCGCGGCAATACGCTGCTCAACGCGGTCGATATCCAAAGCTCGGTCGATCCTTATCTTGGTCCCGGCCGCAGCATGAACGACGTGCACGCGGCACGCGATGCGCTGCAAAAGCTCTATCAGTCCAAGGGTTACCAGTCGGTGGTGGTGGAAGTGCCGCCGCAGCAGGTGAAGAACGGCGTGATCTTGCTGCAGGTGGTGGAGAACACCATCGGCCGCATGCGCGTGGAGGGCGCGAAATATCACTCGCCGCAAGCCATTCGCGATGCCGTGCCGTCGCTGGCGGAAGGCACGATACCCGATTTCAACCAAGTGCAGCGCGAACTCACCGATCTCAACCGGCAGCAAGGCAGGCAAGTCGTTCCGCTGCTCAGCCCCGGCAGCATGCCGCAGACGATGGACGTCACGCTTAAAGTGGACGACACCTATCCGCTGCACGCCAGCGTCGAAGTCAACAACGACCACAGCGCGGATACGCCGGACCTGCGCACGATCGCCAACGTTCGCTACTACAACTTGTGGCAATTGGGCCACACGATATCGGCCTCCTACATCGTTGCGCCGGAAGACCGCCACGCCACGGAGGTGTATGCGCTTTCGTATCTGGCGCCGCTGAATCCCGATTGGAGCCTGCTTGGCTCGGCTTACAAATCCAACAGCAACGCCAATACGCTGGGTGGCACCACGGTGCTCGGCAAGGGCAACGCGGTAAGCCTGCAAGCGACGAAACAATTGCCCGTGCTGGGCGGCGATTACACGCAGACGGTGTCGGTCGGCGTCAGCCGCAAACACTTCGATCAGAACATCACGCTCGGTGGGCAAACGTTGGAAGCACCGCTCACGTACTACCCGTTGACCGCCGCTTACACGGGCCAACATACCAGCGATAAATCCACGACGGGCTTTACGCTCACCGGCAATTTCGGCTGGCGCGGTCTGGGTAGCACCAATCAAGCGTTCGACAATCAGCGCTACAACGCGCGCGATAACTTTGCGGACCTTCGTCTGGACATAAATGACCTGCGAAGTTTCGCGGGCGACTTCGCCTTCGCCACGCGCGCAAGCGCGCAGGTTTCCGATTCGCCACTGGTGTCCAGCGAGCAGTTCGCGGCCGGCGGCGCAAGCAGCGTCCGCGGCTATCTCTCCGCCGAAGACACCTCCGACAACGGCGCGGTGGCGTCGGTCGAATTGCGCAGCCCGTCGATTCACGCGTGGCTCGGTTCGTTCGCGAACGACTGGCGCTTCCACTTCTTCGTGGACGGCGCGCGCCTGATGTTGATCGATCCGCTGCCCGAACAGCGCGGGCGCTTCACGCTGCTCAGTACCGGCGTCGGCACGACGTTTACCGTTTTCCACGATGTGAACGGGAACGTCGAGTACGCCTACCCGCTGAGAAACGGCGTGCAAACCAAAGCGCACGACGGCCATGTGCTTTTCAGCGTCAAGGCGGGACTGTGACCACGATTACTTCGCACTATCCGGATAGGGGTTCAACGACCATGCGGTACTTCATCTTTCTGTGCGCACTGTGCCTGCTGCTTCCGCGTTTGGGCATTGCCGGCGAAGCATCGTGGTGGAACGACGATTGGTCGTACCGCAAGCCCATTACGCTGGATACCACCAGCAAGGGCGGCAATCTCGCGCAGTCGGCAGGACGCATGCCGCTGCTGATCCGGCTGCACCCGGGCAACTTCCAGTTCGATGGCGTGAGCAAAACCGGCGCGGACCTGCGCTTTGTCGGCAGCGACGGCAAGACGCCGTTGAACTATCAGATCGAGAGCTTCGACCCGGTGATGGGCGTGGCGCAGATCTGGTTGGACGTGCCGGATGTGCCCAATAACGGTCAGCAAACCATCTGGATGTATTACGGCAACAGCAAAGCGCCTGCGTTGAGCAGTGGCGCGGCAACGTTCGATGCCGATTACACGGCGGTGTATCACTTCGACGAACCCAGCGGCCAGCCACCGAAAGACGCTACCGCCTACGGCAACAATGCGCTGAGCGGCGCCGTGCGCACGGTGGATGGCGGTATTGCCGGCAACGCGGCGCGTTTCGACGGTTCGACGGTGTTGACCCTCCCGTCGAGTTCCTCGCTCGATATCAAGGATGGCGGCAGCTTCACGTTCAGCACGTGGATCAAGCTGGATGCGGTGCCGACCACGGCGACGCTGATCTACGGCCATCGCCAGGACAACAAAGCGTTGCTGATCGGCATCGACGGCGGCGCGCCGTTCGTCGAAGTGAATGCCGGCGACAAGCCGCAACGCAGTGCGGCGGGCGAGCCGTTGAAAGCCGGCCAATGGACGCATCTGGCGGTGACGGCAGGCAACGGGCAAATCGTGATCTACGTCAATGGCCGTCCGTATGCGAACCTCGCGGCGGCATTACCGGCGTTGAGCGGCAGCGCAACGGTTGGCGGCGATGCGGCCGCCGCCGGTACCACGCCGGTGCCGTTTGCTTCGTTCGTGGGTCAGATGGACGAATTGCGATTGTCGCGCGTGGCACGACCGGCCGTGACGATCGCCGCCGACGCGTTGTCGCAGGGCGCGGAATCGAAGTTGCTCGGTTACGGCGAAGACGAAAAGAAATCCGGATTCGGTTTCGGCTACTTCGGCATCATCGTCAAGTCGGTCACCGTGGATGCGTGGGTGGTCATCGCGTTGTTGATGATCATGGCGGTCGTTTCGTGGCTCGTGATGTGGCAGCGCGGAACCTACGTATCACAGGTCTCCGGCGCGAACGAGCGCTTTCTACGCCGCTATCGCGAACTCGGCGGCAACTTGCTCGGCCTGGCCAGCGGTGAAATATCCCCGGCCGTCAAACAGGAGCTGACGGGCTCGTCGCTGTACCGGCTCTACGAAACGGGCGCCAAGGAAGTGTGGCGTCGCCGCGATGCAAACGGGCGCCTGGTGATTGCGTCCGAATCGATCGAGGCCATTCGCGCGGTGATGGATTCCACCTTGGTGCGGGAGAACCAGGCGCTGTCGCGTTCGATGGTGATGCTCACCATCGCCATCTCGGGCGGTCCGTTCCTCGGCCTGCTCGGCACGGTGGTGGGTGTAATGATCACCTTCGCGGCGATCGCCGCGGCGGGCGACGTCAATATCAATGCGATCGCGCCGGGTATTTCGGCGGCGCTGCTCGCCACGGTGGCCGGTTTGTTCGTCGCGATTCCGGCGTTGTTCGGCTACAACTATCTGTTGACGCGCAACAAGGCGGTCACCGCGAACATGCAGGTGTTCGTCGATGAGTTTGTCACGCGTCTGGCCGAATGGCATCGCTCCGTCGATCTGACGACTGCGGAAGCGTGAGGGGGCGGTCATGCAGGTTCAAGACGACGACAAGCCCTACGACGATATCAACATCACGCCGATGCTCGACCTGGCGTATGTGCTCCTGGTGATTTTCATCATCATGACGACGGCCGCCGTGCAGGGCATCAAGGTGAATCTGCCCAAGGCCAGCGCATCAGTGAGCTTGGCCAAGCCGCAGACCAAGGCGATCACCGTTTCCGATACGGGGCAGATCTTTCTCGATGCGTTTCCGGTCACCATCGGCGAACTGGAGCAACGGCTGCGCGAACAAAAGGCGCTTACGCCCGATTTTCCGGTGATCGTGAAGGGCGATTCGAATGTGCAGTATCAGAAGGTCGTGGACATTCTCGACCTGTTGCGTCGCCTCGAACTGACGCAAGTCGGTCTGGTGACCGGCAAGCAACCGGGCTGAGGAAACCAGCGTCATGTTCGAGTCCGGTTACCACGAACCCACGCGATGGCGCCGATGGCGAGGGCGCATCGTCGCCGTCGTCGTGCTGCTCGCGGCGGCATGGTTGGTGTGGATGTTGGCCGGCCACGAAGTAGGTGTGCGCCGGTCGGCGCCGCGCATCGCCACGATCACGCCGTTGCCACCGCCACCGCCGCCGCCGAAAGAAAAGCCGCCCGAGCCGAAAAAGGTCGAGGAAACCAAGCAGGACATTCCCAAGCCGGCCGAACCGCTGAAACCGGTGGAGGCGCCCAAACAAGCGCCGGATGTCGCCAAGCAGATCACCATCAACGGTCCTGCGCAGGCCGGCAACGACGCCTTCAATATCGGCGCGGGCGAGGGTGGCGGCATGGTGGGCAGTGGCGGCGGCAACGGCGTGGGCGGTGCCTCGTATGAGCAATACCTGAGCTATGCGCTGCAAGAAGCGGTTCAACACGACGACCGCACGCGGCGTCTGGTGTTCGACGTGCGCATCAATCTCTGGTTGTCGCCCGATGGCGCGGTCATGCGCGCCCAATTGATCAAACCGAGCGGCGCGCAAGCCACCGATCAGGCGCTGTTGGATGTGTTGCGCGGCGTGCGCATCGATACGCCGCCGCCTCCGAATCTGAGCATGCCGGTGCGTATCGCCATGCGCGGCTATCGACCCGGCTGATGTTTGAAAACCTTATGGAGAAGACAATGAAGTCTCTGGCGCCGCAGCAAAGCTTACTTCACCGTCATGTCGGCTTGCGCAGACATGACGTCCGTGCCACCGCGCTATGCATCGCCATCGGTTTGTTGCTGGGCGCACCGGTGACGACCGCTCGCGCGCAAGATGCGGCGCCGTCCACCAACGCCACCGTCAACCTCATTCGGCTGATGGTGAAGAAAGGGCTGCTTTCGCAGACCGAAGCCGACGGACTTCTGAAACAAGCCAGCGACGAGGCGGCGCAAGCGCGCAAAGCCGAAGCGGCGGCAACGGCCGCAGTTCCGTCGGACGGCGCGCAGCCTGGCGACGTGCGCGCGGTTTACGTGCCGCAAAACGTGCGCAACGAGATCCGCGAGCAGGTGAAACAGGAAGTGATCGCGCAGGCCAAGTCCGAACATTGGGCCGAACCCAATGCATTGCCGGATTGGCTGGATCGAATCAGCTGGTTCGGCGATGTGCACGTGCGCGACGAGTCGTGGTACTACAGTCGCAACAATTCGCCCTATTTCATCGACTACGGCACGCTCAACCGCACCGGCCCCTACGACATCAACAGCCTCACGCAGGGCGTGACACCGCCCATCTTCAATTCCACGCAGAACCGTTTGAACATGGTGCGCTTGCAGGCGCATATCGGCATGGACGTCAAGCTGGGCGATACGATCGCCGCCGGCGTGCGTATCGGTTCGGGTGGCGACAACAATCCGGTGTCGACCACGCAGACCTTGGGCGGAGGCTTGATCAAAAAGGACATCTGGCTGGATCAGGCGTGGGTGCGTTGGCAGCCGTACAAGGATCTGTCGCTCACCGCGGGCCGCATGCCCGATCCGTTCATGGTGAGCGATCTCATTTATTCCACCGAGCTGAATTTCGACGGCATCGCCAGCCACGGCGACATGCCGTTCAACGACGACATGGGCGGTTTCGCCACCGTGGGCGCGTTTCCCATTCAGTACACGGGTTCGGATGCGCCGTCGCAGGCGTTCGGCGATCAGAAGGCCAACAACGGCGACAAATGGATGTGGGCCACGCAGCTGGGCTTCAAATGGAATCTCGCCGGCGACCTAACGTGGAAAGTGGCGCTGGCCTACTACTACTTCAGCGGCATGCAAGGCCAATTGTCCGCGCCATGCGCGCTTTACACCGGCATCAACTACTGCAGCACGGACAGCACGGCGCCCGATTACATGCAAAAGGGCAACACGGTATTTTTGCTGCGCGACATCATTCCCGATCCTTCTTCGCCGAACAATTACGCGCAGCCTCAATTCGTCGGCCTTTCGTACAACTATCACATTGCCGATCTGCTCAATAAGGTCGACTTCAAAGTGGGCGAAACGCCGGTGGAGGTTCAGGCCGAATACGAACGAAACATGGCCTATCGCACGCGCGATGCCTTCGATCGCTATGCGGACGGGCTCGGCCAGCCCGTTAACAACTATCAAAGCGGGAGCACCGCCGGCGCGAACGGTCCATATAAGAGCGGCCCCGTCGGCTGGCTGGTGCGCGGCATTGTCGGCACGCCGCAGCCGATGGCAGCCAACGAATGGAACATCGCGCTGGGCTACAAATACCTGCAGCCCGACGCGATGCTCGACGGTCTCACCGATCAGAACTTCCACCTCGGCGGAACCAATGCCAAGGGCTTCATTCTCACCGCCGACTACGGCATTGCGCCGCGTACGTGGTTGTCGGCGCGCTACTACGGCGCCAAGCAAGTGTACGGACCGCCGTTCACGCTCGACGTGGTGCAGTTCGAAGTCAGCACGAAATTCTGAGGGGTGACGGATGAAACGCGCAGCGATGATTGCCAGCTTCTTCTGCCTTGCGTTGAGCGCAAGCGTCCACGCGCAAACGCTGGAAGAGCAATTGCGTTCGCAACTCGCCGACGCACGCAGCCAGTTGCAGGATCTGCAAGGCCAGCAGGCCCAGTGGCAGGCGGAAAAGTCCAAGTTGGAACAGGAACGCGACGCGGCGCGCAAAGACCTGGACGCCGCCAAGGCGGAACTCGGCAAGGGTCACGCGTCGTCCACGCAGGATACGGCCGCGCTCGCGGCCGAACGTGCGGCGCGCGAGCAAGCGCAGGCCGACGCCGCGCGCTTGCGCCAAGAAGTGTCCAGTGCCAACGCCAAGGCGCATGAGCAGGAACAGCACGGCACGGATCTGTCCGCGCAATTGAATCAGGCGCAGTCGCAGGTCGCGACGTGTACCGCGAAAAACCAGCAGCTCTACAGCATCGGCAACGAAATTCTCGATGCTTATAGCCACATGAGCCTCGGCAAGGTCATCGCCAGCCGCGAACCGTTCGCGGCATCTGAACGCGTCAAGTTGGACAATGCGGCGCAGGATTACGGCGATCGTCTCTACCGGCAGCGCTACGATCCACGCGCGGCCGATGCAAAAAAGCCGTGAGGTGTCGGTAACCGGTGGCGCATGCGCCGTGCGGCGAATCGTCTTGAAACGGTCGTGACTACATGCGCGTCTTGTCATCCATGGTTTTGGGCTTCGGCGTAGGGTGCTTGGCATCCGCGCCCGTTCCGGCGCAAACCGGTTCGCCGTCGTGCGTCGATGTGCGTGTGAACGATCAGCCCGCGTTGTCGTACGCCTGTCTGAATCAGCGGCTGGCCATGTCGGCGCATGCGGGGTCGGCGCCTTCCGTGCAGCTCGATGTCGTCGCGCACGCACCGGGAAATCAGCAAGTCGGGCAATTCAACTTTTCCGCATTCAGCCATCAAATGGGCAACAGTCTGGGCAAGTCGGTGACGCCGCAACGGCCGCCGGCAGCGCCACCGCCGCCGTTGCTGGGCGTGCCGTTCGGGGTGCATTGAAGCGTTTTTGCGAACGAATGTCCGGCGTGACCCACTCGGCGACACAACAGTTATCCGCGCGTGAAGACGGCGCGACAGCAGGCATGAAATTTTGATGACAAGGTTCAGTCCGTCATCCATGCAGCGGTCTACTAGCCGAAGGCCTTCATAAAGCTCGCGCGCGGTTAGAGACACCAGGGGAAGAGTTTCGTGATCACACCCGTCGGTTCAGGCAAACGTTCCCGCTTCAAACCTGCGATGTCGGCCAGACATCCCCTGGCTTATGCCATTGCATCGGTATTGGCGATGTCGGCCATGCCGGTGCATGCCGGCGGTCCGCAAGCGTTGAGCCAAGGGTGGCTGGCGCAACAGGCGCAACGTCCCGCCACGCAGACCGGCGCAGGTTCGTCGGCGGTCAGCGGGATTGCCGCGCTAACGCCGCAGCAGTTGTTACAGCAACAGCAGGTTCAGCAATCGCTCGCCAATCTGGGTCGCGCCGCGCAGGCGGTGGCTGCCCAAATGGCCGCGCAGCAGTCGGCGCAGCAAGCCGCGCAACAGCAGATATCGCCGGTGGCGAACGGCCTTGCGCCTGGCGGACTCGCCGTGGCGCCTGGTATTTCGGGCAATCCGTCGCTATGGCAGAACGCCAGCCTGCCTACGCAAACCACGTCGAACGGGCAGACCACCGTCCAGGTCAAGCAAACGGCGCAAAAAGCCATCCTTACCTGGAGCAGTTTCAACGTCGGCCGCAACACCACGCTGTACTTCAACCAAAGCGGCGGCAATCAAACCAACGGCGGCGCCAACAACTGGATCGCACTCAATCGCGTGATTGATCCGAGCGGCGTGCCCAGCCAGATCTTCGGACAGATCAAAGCCGAAGGCACTGTTTATTTGCTCAATCACAACGGCATTTTGTTCGGTGCCGGCAGCCAGGTGAACACGCAGTCGTTGCTGGCCAGTTCGCTGGATTTGTTCAGCGGCGATGTGAATACGAGCAACAGCACATTCCTCAACAGCGGTATCCAGGGAGGCGCGCAGCAACAGACTCCCTTCCTGGTCAATGGTGTCTTTACCGATGGCGCCAAACACGATGTGGTCGTGCAGCAAGGCGCGTCCATCCGTTCCGGTTCGCAGGGTTTCGTGTTGTTGGCCGCGCCGAATGTGTCCAATGCAGGCAGCATTGTGGCCGATAACGGACAAGCCATATTGGCCGCTGGCGTTCAGTTCGACGATGCTTCTGCGGGTTCCACCAGTCAGCCGCTGAATGTCTTTAATGCAGAACCGTCTTCGGGAGCGAACTATCCCGGCGGCACCGTCACGAATACCGGCTTGGTGCAAGCGCGTCGCGGGCAGGTACACATGCTTGGCTACAACGTAGACCAAGAAGGTGTCGCACTGGCGTCCACTAGCATCAGCTATCCGGGCAGCATCGACCTCGATGCGCGCGATCAGGCAAATGCCGGACCCGATACCTACCAGCGCGACGGCGCGCTAATCCTTGGCCCGAATTCCGTAACGGCCGTGTTGCCGGAGAAAGACGGCACGACCACGACGTCCACCGCCGCGGCAACGGCGGCGTTCACGCCCAGCAGCGTCAGCCTGGCAGGCGGCACCGTCACGTTTCAATCCGGCGCACTGTTGGAGGCGCCCGGCGCAAAGCTGAGCATTTTCGCTCAGCAATTGGCGGCCGAAGCGCCCACGGCTGGCCCGACATACGGACGTATATACGTTGACAATGGAGCCGTTATCGATGTTTCTGGTCTTGCCGACGTGGAACTCCCCATGTCAGCACTGCTGGTTACCATTCCGCGCATCGGCCAGAACGAATTGGCCGATTCTCCGTTATTGCGCAACAGCTTTCTGTACACGCAAAAAAATGTCGTGGTGGATAGCACGCAAAGCGGTGTTACCGCCGACGGGTTGAGCTGGATCGGAAGCCCCATTCTCAACGTATCCGGTTACGTGCAAGACGTGCCGCGCGACATCGCGCAGATGATGACGAACGGCGGCAGCATCAGTCTCAGTGGCAAGGAAGTGATCGTGCGCAGCGGTGCGCAGATCAATCTGGACGGCGGATACATCGCTTACCAACCCGGCTGGATCACCACGCCCAATCTGCTTGCCGCCAACGGGCGCGTTTACAACATTGCCGACGCCGATCCCAATCAGACGTATGTCGGTTTCGCCGGCGATTACGAGGTCGTCGACAATCGCTGGGGCGTCACCACCCATTACAGCAATCCATTGTTGGCGGGCATGACGCGCTGGGATACCGGTTTCGCCGTAGGCGGCAATGCCGGTGCGCTCAGCATTTCAGCCAACGACGCGTTGGCGCTGGATGGCCAAATCACGGCGAAGGCATTCCCAGGGCGCAATCAGGTAGCCGATGGTACGCAGCCCACCGGAGGTGCCCTTACGGTCGATGCAGGCGTCAGTCAAATAAGCGGAGTTGTCGCGACGGCCTCGCTCACGCTGCAGCAATCCGTGCCGACGATCGAGCAGATCGATCCGCAATTCCAGGCCGCGACGCCTTGGCAAACCGTTCTGAACGCCGAAGGCGCTTCCGCCGATGGTGGCACTCCGCTGTCGGCGAATCTCGTGCAGCAAGGCGGCTTCAGCTCCGTCAACGTCAGTTCCAGCAATATCCAGGAGCAAACGGGCACGGTGTTGAGCGTGCTTCCGGGAGGGTCGATCCAGGTCACCGCGCCGCGCATCGACATTCAAGGTGAATTGAGCGCGCCTGCGGGTTCGATCACGCTCACTTCCACCGGACAAGCCAGCTCGGCGACGGGGTCGCCAACTACGCCTGGCGATATCACCCTTGGCAGCGGGGCCGTGCTGAGCGCTCGTGGGCTTTGGGTCAATGATTCCGGTTTGTCGGCAGACAATTACGTAGGCGATCGCTATATCAATGGCGGCAGCATCAGTCTGGTGACTGATCAAACGGAATTGCCGGGCTACGATGTCGATCAAACCGCTTCCATCCTGTTGCAGCCGGGCAGTTTGTTGGATGTGTCCAGTGGCGGCTACGTCAACGGTAACGGTGTATTGCAGCTCACCAGCAATGGCATTCCCGAGGGCCGCGGCGGCAACATCAGTTTGATCACGTACGCAGCGGACGGCGACCTCCAGCTCGACGGAGGTGCAGCGACACCGCCGCCCAAATTGATTGACGCCGCGTCTATCCAGTTGGGTGGCAGTTTGCGCGCATACGGTTTCAGCGGCGGTGGCACACTCGCCTTGCAGGCGGCCGATATTCAAATCGGTGGCAACCCCGCCGATCTCGCGCTACGCAACGGGTTGTATCTGGATCCTTCGTTCTTTACAGGGCAAGGCTTCGACAACTACGCATTGACCTCCATCACCGACGCCACCATCGCGCCTGGCACCATGCTGCGGATAAGCCGCGACAACCTGCTGCCGAATGCACCTGCGCTGCTTACTGCGCCGACTGGCACAGACGTCTACGGCATAAGTCCAGCAGCGGGAAGTAACTATGTCGGTGTCGGGCAGTTGGCGCCGTATCTACGCTATGTATCGCAAGATGGCGACGGTGCCGGATTCTCCCTGACAGCAGGCAGCTACCTCACGTGGTCTGCCGTTCCTGGCAACTATCAGTTTGGGCCACCCAGTTATGCGGGTGTTACCGGCTCGGTGATCGTGGGTACAGGCGCGACGATCGCCGCGGATGCCGGCGCCAAGATCGCGCTGGCGGGTATGCAGTCTGTCATCGTCGATGGCGCGATCGATGCGACCGGCGGCACGGTCGATATTCAGACCAGTCCACTAAGCACAGTCGGCCTTCCTTCCCTTTCTCAACTATGGCTGGGATCGCAAGCGCAGGTGAACGTGTCGGGCGTGTCGTTGATCGATCCGCTTGCTGCTGCTGTGCCAGGCATTACATCAGGATTGGGATTGGCGTCGCGCTTTACGCCTTACACCGGCATCGTGCTAGATGGCGGCAGCGTCAATCTGTCTTCCAGCGGTTATTTGCTGACAGAGCAAGGCAGTCTCATCGCCGCTTCCGGCACTTCAGATATCTACGATCTGCCGAACGCACCTAATCAGCTCGCAGGCAATCAGACGGGCTACACATCCACGCCGGTGTGGAGCAACGGTGGCAGCATCACGTTGGCCGCATCTGCCGGTCTCTATGCGGATGGGGATCTTCAAGCCATGGCAGGCGGCGCCTCGGCCGAAGGAGGCAGCCTGCGGATCGAAGGTCTTGGGAATACTTTTTCTACCAACGCATTCGCCAAAAACATCCCGACCGCCAAAGCCATCGTATTGCAGCAATCGGGCATGCTGATACCAACGGGCCTGCAACCCGGTGAGGCGGTGGAAGCAGGTGGTCCTTCCGATGTGCTGCGTTTTTCGTTGGACCGCTTAGGGGGCTCGGGCATTACCAGCTTGGTCATTGGCCCTGATCCGAGCGTTTCCAGCGCGCCGATTTCCGGTCCTTATATCGTGCCCGTTGGTTTCGCGGGCAACATGGATCTTTCGCTCGGAAAAAGTTTCTCGATTTACGCAGGTAGTCTGACCGCGCTGCCGGCCGGAAGCACCACCTTTCCCTCTGGAAGTGCGACCGGCACTTACACACAGGGTAACGGCATCGTGCACATCACGGCGCCTTATGTCGACATCACCGGTATTGAACAACCTCAACCGCTGGCCGGCGACGGCACGCTGGACATCAACGCCGACTTCATCGATCTCGGTGGGCAGATCAATCTTCAAGGCTGGGCCAACACAACGTTCCGTTCGAGCGGCGATCTTCGTTTCTACGTTCCACCGAATCGTGAATACGGCAGCAGCAACACCACGCCCTTCACCGGATTGCTGTTCACCACCGGGAACCTGACGTTGCAGGCGGCGCAGATTTATCCGATGAGCAATTACCCGTTCGCGGTGATTGCAAACCCGTCGGGTTTAAAGGATGCGCAAGGCAACGCCTTGTCGACCACGCTCACCATCGTGGGCAACGGCACCAGCTCGGTGCCGCTGTCGGCAGGTGGCACGCTGTTGCTGGATGCCGACAACATCGAGCAGGACGGTACCGTGCGCGTGCCGTCCGGCAGTTTGTTCATTGGCGTCAGCGATCCGGTCGCGACCGCCACCGCATTGAATACATCGAGCAGCTACCTCGTCAAAACGCAAAATGTGCAGCTTGGCGACGGCAGCATCACGTCGGTGTCGCTGGACGGCGAGGTGGTGCCCTACGGTTCGACCGTCGACGGGCAGCAATGGGCCTACGATGGCGATCCAAACCAGACGGCGCCGCAACTTAGCGTGCCGCCGAGCAAGAACATCAGCATCGCGGGCACGAATGTTTCGCTCAATCGCGGCGCCACCATCGATGTCAGCGGCGGCGGCGATTTGCAGGCGTCGGAATGGGTGCCTGGCGTAGGCGGCACGCGCGACGTGCTGTCGCAATACGAAACCAGTTACGGCACCAGCGCTACCGGCACACAGGTGCCGCAGTACAGCGATGGCCGCGCCATCTACGCGATTCTTCCTGGTTATTCCGCGCCGGTCGGTGCGCAAGATGCGGCGTTGGAGAAAGGCGCGGGCGCCGGCCCGGCCGTTGGACAATCGGTTTATCTGTCGGGCATGCCGGGTTTGCCGGCAGGCTACTACGTGTTGCTGCCGGCGAAATACGCCACCTTGCCGGGCGCCTATCGCGTCGTGCAGGACACCGGCTCGCAGGACCCCGTGCTGGGCCAGAACGCCGTGCTGCCCGATGGCACGTTGAGCATCACCGGCTATTTCGCCGATGCGCTGGATGGTGCGCGCAGCGCGCGCAACACGACCTTCCTGGTGCAATCGGGGCCGGTATGGCAACAGTATTCGCAGTATCAATTCAGCAACGCCGACAGCTATTTCGCGAATCAGGCGAGCAAGGCGGGCAACGTTACGCCGGAACTGCCTGCCGATGCCGGTCACTTGATTCTCAGCGCCACGCAACAGTTGCAACTTGGCGCGACCTTGCAGGGAGCGCCCGCCAGCGGCGGCCGCGGCTCGCTGGTGGATATCGCCGCACAGTGGATTCAAGTGGTCGATCCGGATTCCACGCCGCTTGCGGGTTACTTGCAGATATCGGCCGATTCGCTTTCCGCGTTGAATGCGGGAAGCCTGTTGCTTGGCGGTACGCGCCAACTGGGTAACGACGGCTATCAGATCGACAGCAGTGCCGATGGCGTGGTGATTTCCAACAGCAGCGCGCACCCGTTACAGGGCCCGGAAATATTGCTGGTCGCCAATGGCGACGATGCCGGCGCGCAAGGCATCGTGCTGCAATCGGGCAGCGCCTTGCTCGCCAGCGGCAGCGGTTCGTCCGATACCACACCGTTGATCTTCGGCAACAATGCCAGCACCGGCGCTAATGGCGCGACCGTGCCTGCCACCAGCGGCGATGGATCGCTACTGCGCGTATCGCAGAACGGCTTGGTGAATGTCGTGCGCAACGACGTATCGCCCGGCGCGACTTCAGGCGAACTCACCATCGACGCGGGCGCCACCGTGCAAGGCGGCAATTCGCTGTTGATGGATACCACCGGTATCGCTTCCGTCAGCCCGTCGGCTGTTTTCACGGCGCAAGACATTCAAGCCGATGCCAATCTCATCAGCTTCGTCGGCAGCGATAGCGCCAATACCAGCGCGGGCGGATTGGTGATCGGACCGGACACGCTGAATCTCTTGAGCGGCGCCCAGCGCGTGATACTTCAAAGCCGCGGCGCGATCGATTTTCTCGGCAATGTGTCGGTCGATTTACCGCAATCGTTGGATCTGGACGCCAGCGCTTTTGTCGGCGATGGCGGCCAAGTCAATATCAAAGCCGCGACGCTGGGTTTGGGCAATGTTATCGGCACCAGCGCCGCGTCTGCGACGACCGGCAGCGGCCAATTGAACTTGGACGCAGGCGAGTTGGACTTTACGGCGGGCAACAGCGTCTTGCAGGGCTTTGGCAGCGTCAACGCGTCGGCTAGCCGGGGCATCGCCGGCGAAGGCAGTGGCGGTTTCGATTTCGGCGCGGCGAACGTCACTTTCAACACGCCAGTGTTCCTGGTGCAAAGTGGTGCCAACACCGCATTGACCACCACCGGCGCGTTCAGCGTAAACAGCATGGCCGGCACGCCGCTGCAGAGCGAAGCCATTGGCGGTGCTTTGAGCCTCGAGGGCGGCTCGCTCGATGTCGGCACCGACGTGGTTGCATCCGCGGGCAATCTGAGCCTGGAAGCAACCAGCGGCGATCTCACCATCGCCAACGGCGCCACGTTGAATACGGCGGGCGTCAACAAAACCTTCTACGACACCACGACCTACGCGGCGGGCGGCAATCTCAAGCTGATTTCCGATCAAGGTTCGGTAACCGTGCAGCCGGGCGCGACCGTCGATTTCGCGGGTGCGCCGCTCGGCGGCACGGCAGGTGGCGTCACCATTCAAGCCGCGAATCAAGCTACGCTCGGCGGCACGTTCGAAGGACAAGCAACGACAGGCTACCAAGGCGGCTATTTCACGCTCAGCAGCGGCGGTGCGCTCGACCTGGATCAGCTTGCGCAACTGATCGGTAGCGCCGGGGCTACCGGCGGCATTTCGATCAGCAGCGGTACGGGCAATTTGGTGTTGTCGGCGGGCAAACGTCTTGCGGCGCAAGACGTGTACCTCACCGCGAATGGCGGGGCTGGTGCGGTGAACGGCGCCAACGGCGTGGTGGAGATCGACGGAACGGTCGATGCATCCGGTCCGGCAGCCGGCGAGATCCAGCTTTACGGCCGCAACGGCGTCACCGTAAACGGCAGCGTGCTGGCGACCAGCCGCATTCCCGAGCAGCGTGGCGGCATCGTGTTGATCGGCACCACCGGCACCAGCGACGGTACGCTCAATGCGCAATACGGTTACGAGAATGTGCAGCCGGGCAGCGCGGGCGTGATCGAGTTCGGGCCCAATGCATTGATCGACGTGTCCGGCGGTTCGCCGGATGCCGGCGGCATGGTGAACTTGCGCGCGCCGCTGCTCGCCAATGGCGATGTGCCGATTCTCTTCAGCGGCGCGTCGCCGATCACGGGTGCGAACAGCGTCACCATCGAGCCGTATGCGGTATGGAGCACCAAGGACACCGCCAACAAAACCGCGGATCCGTCCAAATACTTCGACGGCCTGATCGATCCCGCCGGCTGGTATCAATATGCCGCCGATGGCTCGGTGCAGATGGTCGCCGGCACGTGGACCGATGCCGCCGGCAATCCGCTTTCCGCGCCGACCGACGCCGCCACGTTGAAGCTGTATCTGAGCGAAGACTATTTCACGCCCACGTCGGCCAATGCCGCGCATCAAACGTTTTACGGGTACGTCAACGGCGATCCCACGCAAGGTGCGGGCACGTTGATGAGTTACGTGGAACAGCCGGGTTACACGTTCGGCAATCGCTATAACGGCATTGCGAATGTGCAGATCCGGCCGGGCATCGAGCTGATCAATCCGGATGCGAATACCAACGGTGGCGATATCTCGGTGCTCACCAATTGGAATCTTGGCGCGGGCACGACGGATGCCAGCGGCAACATCCAATTGGCTTATCGCTATGGCGCGACGTCGGCCTCTGCTTCGGGTGAAGCGCCCGAACTCACTATCCTGGCGCTGCACAATCTCAGTATTGATGCCAGCGTCACTGATGGGTTCTATCAACAGAACGATGGTCCGCAGCTTTCCAGCCCGGTAACCGTTTCATCGGGAGGCCTCGGCCAGGCCTATAACAGTGCGTTGGCCGCGTACAACACGGCCATCAGCTATCTGCAAAATGGCGATACGAACTTCGGCGGCCCAGGCACCGATCCATTGTGGCAGTTTGTCAATGGCGGGGACGGCGGCTATTTCGTGAGTTCCCTTAATACTTACATTGACTTCACGCAGGTCGGTGACCAGTTCTACAAGCCGATCATGGCTCCATTGACCAATCAATCCGCCGCGTACTACCAGAATTACATGTTGTATATGGGTGAGGTAGGGGCGGGCGATGCGACCTTGGGGCCAGGTATCACCAAATGGGCGCTTGCCTTTACCGAAGGCGACTACAGCGGCTTCCTGCCTTACGCCCCGACTAATTTGGTTGCGCCACAACCAGGCAATTTCCCGCAGTATGCGGACTATGTGACTGCCTATCAGAACTGGCTAACCAGCAACTTCAACAACGGCAATGCGTACACCGAGACGCCATCGCCGATATTGCTGCCGTTGCAGTCCGAAGCGGGCAGCAATTATTCGCTGTATTCGACGGACTACGGTGCGTACATCAACGGCTTCGATAACTATTACACCTACGTTTCCACGCAGGTGGGCAACGTCAATAGCGGTGGCTCGCAGTTGTTCTATGCGCCTTATGTGCCGGCAAGCAATCCAGCCGGCGCTCAAACGGCAGGCGGTACGGGCGATAACTCGCCATCCAATATGCCGAGCCTCGGAAATCCCGCATCGCTAGCCGCCGCCACGCTGCTGGGTGGCTCGAGCACATCGTATCGATGGGTCGCTGGTGCGAATTTCAATGACGTAGATCCGCTCTCGGTAGCCAACACGAATACCGGTAACGTCGATTTGGACGGCCACTTCAGCGTGCAGTACACCGCCACCGGCGGCGACGGCAAAACGCTGAACCTGCCTACCACGGTGCGTACCGGCACCGGGTCGATCGATATCGTTTCTTCCGGCGATATCGACTGGCTGGATCAAGCCGCACCCGCGACGATCTATACGGCCGGTGCGCCAGCCGATGGCACGACCGCAGGGACGCAGGTCGCCGTATTGAAAATAACCAGCGCAATCGCGCCAGACGCTCTGGCGACGGGCTTGGTCAATCCCGACGACGCGGGCGACATCCTGCTCAGCGCCAAGGGCAATATCAACAGCATCGAACAGATGTACGACACCAGCGGCAACGTCACTGGCGCGGCCGGTAGCTACGACGGTCAATTCTGGTGGCCGTGGATGCAGACCGGCAACGCGACCGACGGCTCGCGCTCGTCGATCAATTTCGCCAACTTCGATCAAGGCGTGATGAGTGTCGGCGGCAACGTCAATGTGACGGCGGGCGGCAACATCAGCGATCTGTCGATATCGCTGCCCACCACGTGGTACGTGAATGCGGACGGCACATCGATCACCACGGTTGGCGGCGGCAATCTTGCCGTGAACGCTGGCGGAAGCATCCTCAGCGGCAGCTATTTTGTCGCCAAGGGCCAGGGTAGTCTCGCGGCGGGTGGACAGATCGGTTCCGACTTCACCTACAGTGTTGCGCCGAACAGCAACGGCGAGTATGCGTTTGGACAGATCGTCACGCCGGTCGCGACCCTGCTGGGTGCGCAGGACACGCAATGGAATGTGTATGCCAATGACGGCGTCAATCTAGGCGGCGTCTACGATCCTTCCTACGCGTTCTTGGGCTCCTCTTTCGCCGGTGCCGGTTTGTTTCCGGCTCGTCATACGGACGGCCAAAGTTACAGCGCCGATTCCGCGTTGAATGTCGCGGCCGCCAGCGGTGACATCAGTCTTGGAAGTATGAGTTTGCCCGCGGCGCTGTTCGGTTACGGTCAGATCAGCGCCTATACTCCCAGCGCAATCTTGCCGGCCAACGTGAATCTTGCCGCGCTCAACGGTAACGTCAACATACTGAGTGCGGATGGTTTGTACCCCTCTGCCACCGGCGAATTGGGTATCTTCGCGGCCGATTCGGTGAATTTTGCGCAGCTCAATGCCACGCTTGCGTACGGGTTCGCGGCACCACAAGATTTCGGCTTGATCGATGCCGCACCGTCTGTACTCCCTTCACCGCTGTGGCCTTATGGGACGGCCGGTTCGAACAACATGTCGCAGTACCAACAGCTGCTTCTTGCCAGCTATCTGGACAACCCCGCCAATGGCGGTCTGAGT
>DATJMR010000336.1:0-2540 GCA_035508595.1 Dyella sp. | reverse complement strand
GGGGCTTTCGCTTCCATCGGGGAAGATACTCCTGTCCAGCGACATCAGGAACTGAGCCCTTGGCGACAGCAGGAATTGACCCCTTTTGAAGTTTCTCTGTTCGGCCGATGGGACCGTTTCTCTGCCCCGACCTGAGTTCTGCTGCGGTGTGGCGCGCAGCTGCGGTCAAGCATGGCCGGAGGCCACCGGCGCAGCCGGCGCGCAGCGTGCTTGACGGCAGCGAGCACGACGCCAAGCTGACGCAGGTCGGGATGAACCATCACGCGGGTTCTGGTTGTTGTGTTGAGGTTTTCTGCAGCAATCCACTGCGACGCTTCTCGCGCAGCCGATAGCTGTCGCCACGGATGGTCACCACGTGACTATGGTGAAGCAGACGATCCAGGATCGCTGTCGCGACCACGGGATCCCCGAACACTGTCCCCCATTCGCCGACCGCGCGATTGGAGGTCACCAGCATAGCACCCCGTTCGTAGCGCCGGCTGACCAGTTGGAAGAACAGGTGCGCGGCATTTGGCTCGAATGGCAGGTAACCGAGCTCATCGATGATCAACAGCTTCGGCTTGGCATAATGCGCAAGCCGGTCCTCCAACCGGCTGTCAGCGTGGGCCTTGGCGAGTTGCGCCACCAAGGTCGTCGCCGGTGTGAACAGCACGGTGTAACCGGCAACGATCGCTTCGCGTCCGATCGCCACGGCGAGATGCGTCTTGCCGACGCCGGGCGGCCCGAGCAGCAGCACGGCCTCGCCGTTGGCGATGAACCGGCCGGTGGCGATCTCGCGCATTTGCGCTTTGTCGATCGATGGCTGGGCGCCGAAGTCGAAGCCTGGCAGGTCGCGCACGAACGGGAACCGCGCCAGGCCGAAGCTCATGTCGATCCTTCGCTGATCACGCCGGGCAATCTCGCGCTCGCAGAACAGCGCCAGGGCGTCACGGATCGTCAGCTCCCGCCGGCCCGCCTCATCGATCAGGCTGTCGAGCTGGTCGCGCAACGCGGTCAGCTTGAGCCGGTTCAGCATGGCGATGAGATGATCGTGGCCGCTCATCAGAAGCCTCCGCCGATCGCCGCTTCGTAGTCAGCCAGCGGTCGCAGCAACGCCGACGGTGCCTGCGCGATATCATTCACCACGGCGATGCGAACCGGTCTGCCCAGAGGTGCGGCGATCCCGGCCAGATGACTGTCATCGGTGATACGGCCATGCCGTCCCTTCAATTCGGCATGCACCGCGACCTCGCGCCCGGCGTGCAGCACACGCACCGAACCGCCACCTACCGTCACGCGCACGCGCTCGCCGATCAGCCGCCAGGGCACCGAGTAGGCGTTGCCGTCCACCTCGATGGCACAATCGGCGCCAACCCGCCGCAGCAGATCGCGCGTGGTGATGAAGGGTGGTGTGTCAGCCAGCGGCCGCAATGCCATGACCTCGTCGCGGGCAAAGCGTTCCCTCGGTGTCTCGCCGGTCGTGCCATGAACCCGCCCATCGGCGACGTCCCGCGTCCAGGTTTCAAGATGCGCCTCCATCTCTGACCAGCTGGCGAAGCGGCGGCCAGCGATCGCATTGGATTTGACGTATCCGACGCCACGCTCGTCTTTGCCCTTGGTGCGAGCGCGATACGGCGCACAGGCGCGAATCCGGAACCGCCAATGTTTGGCAAACGCATGCAGCCGAGGATGCAGCACCACCTCTCGGCTGGCCGGATCATGGTGCAGGATCAGGGCCTTGGCGTTGTCGAGCAGAACCTCGCGCGGCACACCGCCGAACGCACGGAACGCACTCTCCATGCCGTCGAACCAGCTGTCCTGCTTCTCATGGCCATAGGCCCGCACGTGCAGGCGACGCGAGTAGCCCAGTGTGGCTACAAACAGAAATACCTTTACCGCCGTGCCGTTGATGTCCACCCGGCGCTCACCGAAGTCGATTTGCAGCTGTTCACCGGGTTGCGTCTCGAAACGCACCGTCGCTCGGGCCGCAGCAACCAACTCACGCCGCAGAGGAGCTACCGCACGCTCCACCGTGCGCAGGCTCACCGAGATATTCTTCTCCTGCGCCAGTTCCTGGCGTACCACATCGGCGTTGCCGCCGTGGCGACGAAAACGTTCGCGCAGCCATTCGCACAAACCGTCCAGCTTCTTCGACCGCGAGGCCGATGCACACGGCCGCCAGTCGCCCCGCGCTAGCCAATGCCGCACTGTATTGCGCGAGCAGCCAAGCTCAGTCGCAATCCGCTTCGAACCCCATCCCAACGCCCGCAGTCGCAGCATCGCCGACACCTCGTCCGGCGCCTTCATCACGTCCCTCCGCTGCTCGTCCGCAGTCGAGGGAACCGTCCAGTCCTCGCGCATCAAACCCTCCCTCACTCGTCCAAGGGGGTCAGTTCTTTATGTCGTCAGGGGGGCAGTTTGCCGTGTCGCCCGACACCAACAAAGACCGTCTCCACCGCGGTCTTCATGTTGTCGTAGATGCCCCGCGTGCAGGCGCCCTTGAAGAAGGCAAATGCCCGCTCGTGGGCGTCGAATACCATCTCCTGCGACTCGCGCGGATA
>DATJMR010000335.1:0-10679 GCA_035508595.1 Dyella sp. | reverse complement strand
CAAAATGTGAACCAGATCACATTTTGGTGCTAGGCTCACGCCGTCGCAGAATCCGGGTCCGCCACGACGGCAAACCCGATCTCCCAAGAGGTTTTATGAGGTTCACCGCCAGGAGGGCTTCGCCTTTCCCTGGAGTGATGGCGTCATGGGGCAGCCTCTGACGATGCCGAATGACCGGTATCGCACGTTTATCCGCGATAGCCGCCGGGATGCGTCCTGGCCGCCCTGCATCGCGGCACGAGGTTTATCCCGTCAACGCGGCGTTTCAACGGCGAATGCCGACGCGAAACCAAACCGATCACGCTTCAGGCCGACCAGGGCAGTCCAAAGCACCGGAGCACAACCAGGCACGGAACCCCTATCGGCCAGACACGGGAGTTCTCCATGAAATACGACAGTCCCCAAAACATAGAGATGAGCGTAGAGCTTTACCGCAACCCGAGTGACGGATGGGAACAGAACCTTCTGATCATCAATGGCGGAAACCATCACCATGCGTTCGGCAAAATTTCCGGCAACGACGAGCCTCACATCATCACGTGGACGCTTGCGGGAAACGCGGGCGATGGCGAATTCTGCGCGCTGGACGACGCGAACAACCCGGGCTTCACCTGGCTGGTTCGGCCGCCGAGCGAAAAAATCTTCCGGCAGATTCACCATCTGGGCAAGACGATCACCATGCAAAACCATCACCATGACACGCACAGCGAAGGCGTCTGGCACTACCAGCTGTTCGCGCGTTTTGGCGAGAAGATTTATGGCGTACCCTTGACGTTCACTTGCGGCATGTCGAACCCGAACCCAACCATCAAGAACACCTGACGGCGGTTTTGGACCGACGAGAGGCTGCGGCGACAACGTATGACATGGATGCCGCATGGGCGCCCACGGCCTCTTCCACCTATCACGCGATTACCTGCCAGGTAATTGGCTGGTTGAACGTGTACGCCTAAGGTGTTTGCGCCGGCACGCACCAAAGGTCGGATGGTTCGAAAGGCCATCGCGTAATAAGGTCGTGGATGAGGCTCTGCCGAGCCGATCATCGCAACGGGATTGGCTCGGCGTGCACGGGAGAATCACATGGGCACCATTCGTACGGAGCGGACGCATTCCTCCAATGATCTGGGCGTGCTGCTGCGGCATTGGCGCGATGTACGCGGCGCCAGCCAGCTGGGGCTGTCGCTCGATGCCGGCATTTCGCAGCGACACCTGAGTTTCATCGAAAGCGGCCGCAGCGCGCCGAGTCGTCAGGCGCTGACCAGCCTTGTCCAGTCGCTGGATGTTCCTTTGCGCGAACGAAACGCCATCTATCTTGCGGCCGGTTATGCGCCGGTCTATTCGGAGGTTCCATGGAACGCCAAGGAGATGCAGGGCATTACGCGCGCGCTCGACCGTATGCTTCGCCAGCATGATCCCTTTCCAGCCGTCGTGATGGATCGCTATTGGAATGTCCTGACCACCAACGCATCGTCGCCGCTTTTTTTCGGTTCGTTTATCGACATGACGGCGCGCCGGCAGCCGCGCAATATGCTGCATCTGTTCTTTGATCCCGATGGCATGCGCCCCTTTGTCGAGGATTGGGAAACCGTCGCGAAAAGCCTTATTCAGCGCATCTACCGCGAAACGATCGGGCGCGTCATGGACGAACAAACCCACGCCTTGCTCGACGAATTGTTTGCCTACCCGGGCGTCGACGCATCGTGGCGATTGCACGGATCGACAGGATCTGCGCCGAACCTGCCGATGATTCCGATGGGATTTAAAAAGGACGGCAAGGTACTGCACTATTTTTCGATGGTTACCACGGTCGGCGCACCGCAAAGTGTCGCCGCGCAGGAGTTGCGTATCGAATCCATGTTTCCTGCGGATGAGGAAACCGAGGCGCTGCATGGAACGTGGATGCCGAGCGGCAATACTTGACCCACCCGGCTTTCGCTCGCACGTTTACGGGCGCCGCTCAAACGCTTCTTGCAGATCGCGTCTGAAAGCCCGCTCGTTGGGATACCAGCCGATGTGATGATAGCGGCGGACTTGCGGTGCGGCCTGCATGGTCTTCGATGCCTCTTCGACCGGAACTTCACGCCAGCCAAGCGCCTCGAAGAAACCGCCGGTGTCTTTGCTGAACAAATAAATTCGACCGATGGAGCGCGCGTTCGCCTCGGCCATCACCGCTTCGATCAACCTGCGTGCGAGACCGCGGCCGCGATGTTCGTTGCGCACCGACACGCTGCGCAGCAAGGCGGTGTTTTCCGCCAGCTCCATTCCGCAGAAACCAACCAGCAAGGCTTCGCTTCGTGCCGTCCAATAAAGCGCGTTGGAAGAAAAGATATCGTGGGTCGACAGGCCGCAGCTGTCGAGAAGCGCGTGAACGTCGCGTTGATCGATTTGCGTGGCGCGCTTGATCTCGATCATGGATCCTTCCTCTCGTCTTTTCGCCTTGTAAACCCGCCAAGCGATGAGCGTACGCAACCGTCCCGCAAGGAGCGTTGCGTTCGCTGCACCAGCACCCGACTCAACTCAGCAGCGGAAACGCCGTGATACGCAATTTCGCACCCGCGTAAGGCACCAGGGTGACGGATTGCGGCGCTTCGTCGGTCGATGATTCGGCCTCGGCGGGCACCGGATCGGCGCTTCCTTCCGAGGCCTTCCACGCCGGCACATAACGTCCCTGCAGTGCCAATTGCACCGCGGGCGCGGCGCCTGCGAACGGCTTATCGCCGATGGGATGCTCGCTTACCGCGACGTGCGCATCGGGTGCGATGCCAAGATTCCATCGCGAGCCCGGATACACCTGCCAATCGTTGGTCGGACCGCGCTTGCGCCACACGACCCAGTTCTCTTTGATCGGCAACGCATAGACCAATGCGCCACGGCTGAAGCTCAGTGCGCCGTTGTATCCGCGCTCGGTTTTCACTTCGGCGTTGAAGCTTACTTCGATCGTGTCGCCCGGCGCCCACGTGCGTTCGATCGTCGTAAAGCCCGACGTGACTTGGATCGGTTTTCCATTCACCGCGATATGCGTGCCCTGCGACCACGCCGGCATGCGCAGCTGCAAAGGAAACGCGAGCGCCCGTTGCGGTTTGACGATGATGCTGACGGTTTGTCGGAACGGATAGTCGCTGGCTTGTTCCACGATCACCGGCACATCGCGCACCATGGTCGTCACCGTACACGGCGCGTAGCTCATTGCCACCAAACCTTGGTCGGCTGTCGCCATCCACAGGCTGTTGGTGAACTTGGGCCAGCCTTGATGGAAATTCGCCGTGCAGCAGCGGAAATTGGGCTCCAGTCCAAACAGATTCGATTCCGGTCCGTCGGTGGTCCACGGTTCGCGATGCAGGCTGCACTCGACCTGATTGGGTTGCTGGTTGTACTGATGCGCCCACATGTCGTCGGTCAGCGCACCGGGCAAGGCGTTGAAGGCAATGCGTTCCAGGCGATCGCCCAACGCGGCATCGCCGGTAATGGCCAAGGCGACCTCCAGCGAAAACATCGTCTCCACGACGGTGCACAACTCGGTGCCCTGCGACGGGCTGCGGCCGGCAAGATGTTCGTCCGCGGAAAACATGCCGTTGGGCAAGCCGTGATACGTATCGAGCATCTGCAACTGATGATGCACGGCATCGCGGTCGGCCGCACGGCCGGACACGACGGACCACACCGGCGACGCTTTCAATGCTTGCGCGTTGTTCACACCATGCACTTGCAGGCCGAGGTCTTGCATAAACACATCGTTGCCGCCGGCTTGTTTGCGCAAGGCGTCCGCGTCGGTTTTCCGCGTGAACGGAAAATGCGCGAACATGCTTTGCCAGTCGTAGCCTTGCTGCTTGAGCAGATGCGCAAGCTCCAGCAGCTTTGCATCGTGCGTGCGCTGATAAAGCCACAACACCGAAACCAGCTCGTCCTGCCATCGCATGCGGCCCCAATCGCGCAACGGGCGCGTCGGTATGGCTTGCAGCTGATAGTGAAAATAGCGCGTCATCAGCGGCACGACACGCACATCGCCGGTGAGCTCGTGATACTGCGTCAACACCTTGAGCATGACCATGCGCGGCCACCAGTCGTCGTTGCTGCGCGGACCGAACATGCCGTTGTCCCACGGGTGGTCCAGCGTCCAATCGATAAAGCGCATCGCTTTTGCTTTCAGTTGCGGCGAATCCAGCTGCCACGCCAGCGGAACCAGACCGTCGAGAAAATACGGACCGTCTTCCCACGATTCGCCCTTGCCGCCCGACCAACCGCTGTCCGACCCGACGATAGGCCAAAACTCGTCCAGATGGCCGCCCAAACCGGCGGCCTGAATATGTAACTGCCGCAACAGCCAGCCGCTCGGTTTGATGGAACCGGCCGGCAACAGTGCAAAAGGTTGTCGCATCAATGGCGCTTGCGGAAACAACGGCACCTGCCGCGCGCCACCCGCCGCCATTCCTGCCGTCGTCATCGCTGCGGCCGACGGACGAAACGTCATCGCACTCATGGCGCCCGCCATGGCCATGCCTTGCAGAAACGATCGGCGGCTCATCGACGAAAGCGGTGACATGCGCTGGCTCTGGGTTTATAGCGACTCGCCGAGTGTCATCCAATTATCAGACAAATTCAAATATCGGCTGAAAAATTGATAAAAATACCGCAGGCGACGTGCCCGCACGCGGCACTACGGGGCCATCGCCGCGGATATGTCGCCGGCTATGTGTGCAAAGAGTGCATTTCGATGCTGTTTGTCCGCATGAGAGGCGGTCAGGAAAACGGCAACGATGACCGTGTGGCCATTGGGCCACGTCATGATTCCGATGTCGTTGAACGCTGCCGTTTCACCATCCAGCGAGTAGGACGTTCCGCATTTGTCCGCAAAACGAACCTTTGCAGGGAGACCGCCTCTCAAACGCACGGGCACGGTCTGGCCGTACATCAAGCCAAGCAGCTGTTTGGTCGAATCGGGCGACAGCAGTTCGCCCTTCAAAAGCTTCTTTAGAAAATCGGCGGCGGCATCGGGTGTCGATCTATTGCGCGGGTCGCGGAGATAAGCGCTGTAGCCGCGCCGAAGCCGTGCCAAGGTTTGTTGATCGGTTTCTTGCGGGGCAATGGGGACTCCGTCTTCGGTTTGTTCGAATAGGCGAGTGATGCCCGCCTCATCCAGGTCCACGCGCATGCCGTCGATGCCGTGAGCACGCAAATAATCAGTCACGACCTTGGGGCCACCGACAAGTCGGACCAACGCATCCACAGCGGTGTTGTCGCTTTCGCTTACCGCGGCGACAAGCAACCGTCGCACGGTGAACGTCATGTGCTCGCCGCTGAAATGAGCGCCGATGGAAGGAACGGCCGAACCGCCGTCGACATCGGCACGATGTATCGTCACCGTTTGATCCGGCGAGAGCCGCCCGGCATCGATCTGCGCAAGGACGGCGGCCGCAACGGGAGCCTTGAACACGCTCATCATGGGATAGGCATGATCGGCGTTGATGCGTATCGCCGTACCCGTGTCGATATCCAGCACGGTGATACCGAGAAGACCGGGGCGCGCATGCGCTGCGCGTTGTTCCAGCGTTTGCTGAAGATGCGCGGCCGCCGCCGCGGGATGCCCTTGATCGACCGCCCAAGCAGACCCGCACGGCAGCAAACCACCGACCAGCATCAGTGCCCAACAGGCAATTTTCGCGTATGTGCCAGACATGCTTCCTCTCAAGTTATGGCTGCGGTGGCATACCGTTGTTGCCGTCGCGCCCACAATCGGCGCACGGGTTCTCGCCATCGCAGGCACGGCCTTTCTACCAGGTAGTGAAGCGCGGCGCCGGCAGCGAGCACGGCAGTTATATAGATCAGCACGGTCCAGATGCCGCGCCCTTCCACCCATGGCGCGAAACGTCCGTGCAATTGCCCGTAAACCATCTTGTGGCTCAGATAGAGACTGTAAGAGGCGGCAGCGAGCCATCCCACGCCGGGAACGCGAAGGCTGGCCAGCGCACCGCGCTCGGTCGCCGCCCCCGCGACAAGCGCCGTCATGGCCATGGCAAGCAGGGGGTAACCGAACACATTGGCAGTCAAGCCAAATCGCTGCTGTCCATCAAACATCCACATGCACAAACCGGTGAGCAGCAGCCCCGCCAACGTCACCGTATTCGCATGGCGTTCGATCCATATCCAACCGCGTGTGCGATAGCTGCGTGCGGCGGCCAGGGCGATGCCGCCAAGCAGATCGTCCAAGCGCGCATACGTGGGGTAGTACAGGAAGCGCAGGTACGCATCGCCGGCCTCGCCGTCCACCAATTGAACCGGTTGAACGAAGTGCAGCCACAGCCACGCGCGCAGCACGATGCCGCCTAACACACATACTGCAATGACCGTTGCGCCTCGCCGCCATCGGCCCGCCCCTGCCAGCAACAGGGCGAGCAGCGGAAACAGTAGATAGAACTGTTCTTCCACGCACAACGACCACGCGTGCGAAAACGCGACGCGATTCGGATCGATGAACAGATTGAGCGTGTAGGTAAGGAACTGCCACAAGGGCATCATGCCGGATACTTCGCGCATCGACGGCCATGTGACATAGACGGCCAAAATCACGAAGTATGCAGGCAAGGTTCGAAAGCTGCGCCGGAGATAAAAATCGACGACATCGAGATTGCCGCGGGAAGCAAGCGTCTGAAAGACTTGCGAGCCGATCAAGAATCCCGATAGCGCAAAGAACAGATCCACGCCCATCCAACCGCTCCAGCGCAGCACGCCACCACCCATGTACCCGGCCAGATAGCTGTGAAATGGCATGACCCATAGGATCGCGATCGCTCGCAGCAGGTCGAGCCCGGGCTTTCGTTCCATGATTTCCCCATTGAGCGGACTGTCCGACGGTGATGTGCACGCCGTGCGGCGCGCGGCGCATGGTCGACCGGCCGTCGGAATGGTGTAGTTAGCTCGACATTTGTGGCAGCGCCGTGGCGCGGGTCTATCCAAGACATGGCGGCATATCGCATGGGCGCGAGTGCGCCGCTGGCGTTATGCGCGCACAAGCGAATAAAGTCTGTGCGATAAGCCCCGCGTCGCCCATGGAGAAAACAAGCTCATGTGTACTGTGTTCGTGCGTAGGCGTTGCATGCTTCCCTTGGCGTTTTTTGCACTGGCTGCAGCCTCCGTTTCGGCGGCCGATTCGGTGCCCACCGTCACCATCGCCACAGGCCGTTTGTCGGGCACGCACGACGCCAAAACCGGTTTGAACGAATTCAAGGGCATTCCGTATGCCGCGCCACCCGTGAAGGCGTTGCGATGGAAGCCGCCGCAACCCGTCGCCGCATGGACGGGGACGCGGCAAGCCGATCATTTCGGCCCACGCTGCATGGAGCGCGGACTCTACAGCGACATGGTGTTTCGTTCCGACGGCATGAGCGAGGACTGCCTGTACCTCAATGTATGGACACCCGCGCACGACGCGAACGAGAAACTGCCGGTGCTGGTGTACTTCTACGGCGGCGGTTTCAATGGCGGCGACGGCTCGGAGTTCCGATACGACGGCGCCAGCCTTGCGCAGCGCGGGATCGTGACCGTAACGGTGAACTATCGTTTGGACGTATTCGGCTTTCTGGCCCTGCCGGCACTGGCTGCCGAATCGCCCGAGCACGCCACCGGCAACTACGGCTTGCTCGATCAGAATGCCGCGTTGCGCTGGGTTCAACGCAATATCGGGGCGTTTGGCGGCGATCCCCATCAGGTCACCATTGGCGGCGAATCGGCGGGTTCCATGTCGGTATCGGCGCAGATGGCTTCGCCTTTGTCGAAGGGTTTGATGCAACGCGCGATCGGCGAGAGCGGTTCCATCATCGGCAATCTCAAGCCGCGGCCATTGGCGCTTGCCAAACAGCAGGGCGAAGCCTTCGCCCGGCGGGCCGGCGCGCGGTCGCTAGACCAACTCCGCGCGCTGGATGCCCAGGCGCTGCTCAACGTCGCCGGCGAAAAAGATGTACCGGAGTTCATGCCCACCATTGACGGCTACTTCTTGCCTCGACCGCCCCGAGTCATCTATCAAGCCGGCGAACAGGCACCTATTCCGTTGCTGGTGGGCTCCAACTCGCAGGAAGGCACATACACCGACCTGCTCGATGATAAGGCGCCCACGCCCGCCAACTATCGCGCCGCGCTGGAAAAGAAGCTCGGCGTGCATGCCGCCGAAGCACTGGCGTTCTATCCCGGCACGACCGAGGCGGAGGTCAAGGCTTCCGGCACGGCGTTCGAGGGCGACCAGTTCATTGCCTTGTCGACGTGGCGCTGGATGGACCTGGATCGTCGAACCGGACAAGCGCCGGTGTATTACTACTATTTCACGCAGGGCCGCCCAGCCAAGCGCGATGGCAGCGCGGGTCCGGACGAAGGGGCGGTGCATAGCGGCGAGATCGAATACGCATTGGGCAATCTATCCACCAATCGCGTCTATGCGTGGAGCGCTGCCGACTATCGCGTGTCGGACATCATGCAAGGCTACTGGGCCAACTTTATCAAGACCGGCAATCCCAACGGTGCGGGGTTGCCGAACTGGCCCGCGGCGACAAACAAGGACGGTGGCTTGTTGCGTCAAGTGATCGGTACGGACACGCACACCGTGGTCGACCGCAACGCGGCGCGTTACGAATTTCTGCAGCGCATTCAACCGGGCGCCCATCTCTGACGGCATTCGGTGACACACGGCCAAACGTCGGTTTCCGCTCCGCGGCTGTCGCCAGACCACCGTTTGGATTTTTTTACGCGGCTGACTCCTTAAATTCACGATCGCCCAGGCTTTCTCACAAGCCCAAAGACTTGACCGGGTGTAGCGCGGCATTGCCGTTATGGCGAAGCGTGATCTTGTCACCGTGATTGACGGCTGGTTGTCCTGCCGCCATGCGATGCGGCTATTCCCGCCAGGCAGTCCTCACTGCGCGTTGCGGTACGGGCACCGCGCAGATGCCCATGCGAGTTCAGGCAAAGCCGCGAAGCGGCTAGCGACGGCGGCGCGTGATGAAGCTCTGCCATGCATCCGGCCTAATGCGGCGCCATGACGCCGTTTTTTTGCACCCAGTCGGGAAGCGCGATGATGAAGCTGTAGAAATCCGGCGCAATGGTGCTCGTCAGTACAATCTTTGTTTGTTCGCCCAGTACGAGACGGGACAAAGGCGTGACAACGAATTTAAGCACCGATGGCAACGGCAGCGGGTATCGCCTGACGGTGGCGAAATCCTTGTATCCAAGCTCCTTCAACAGCGACAGGATTTTCGATTCGCCGTTCTCGAAGTCGTCAATATGCTGTTCGAACAAAATGATGGGCTTATGTTTTCGTATGAATGTCTTGGCGCCCGACAGCACTTTGTGCTCGTGGCCTTCGACGTCGATTTTCAACAGCTTGACGTTTTCCAACTCGCTGAACGAGTCGAGCGTCACCAGCTTGATATCGACCGACCTGGCATCTCTCCATTCACCTATGGTTGAACGGCCAAAGTTGTTCGCCGGCCCGGACAAGATCGCCGTGCCCTCCCGATCGGACAGACCAACGTTGTAGCAAGTCATGTTATCCGTCAGTTCGGCATTGAGCGACAGGATTTTGAAGATGCGCGGATGCGGCTCGAAGCTGACCACCTGTTTGAAGTAATCGGAAAAATAAAGGCTGTGATTGCCGATATTGGCTCCGATATCGATGGCCGTGGCTTCTTTCAGATCGACACCGGTCGATCGAAGCCACTCGAAAAACGTATCCAGGTCGTCCTTTTCGTAGACGCCATTGAGATTGATGTTGTGCGCAATGAAGTCGAACGAAAACACCGCAAGCTGCTTTCGCTGCTCGGCGATATGTTTGTTCGATTGTCGGCGCAGCAGTTGAACCATGCTCCATCGGTAGCATTCGTCTACGAACGCCAGCCGGCTGTGCTTTTTCTCGAAAATTAGCCTTGCCGCATCGGCCTGCGTCATCGTCGACTCCTCCGAAAACCGAGCCTGCTGCCTTCGAACTCGACTACGTTAGCTCACATGCCTGCAAAGCGCACATAAAAAAAGGCCAGCGAGGGGAAATCGCTGGCTCACCAAAGGGTGTATTACCGGGACTTTTCAAATGCACGAAAAGTTGCTGCATGCATGCACGCACACTTCACATTCCGTGCACCGATGCTTGACTACTGCACCAGCGTCATCGCCGCGATCTGCACGTTGGCATTGTTCGGCAGCGTGACGCTCTGAACGGTCTTGGCGTTGTTGAGGCTGAGTTTGTAGTTGTAGAGATAGAACGTGCGGCTGTCGCGCCCGCCGCTGTAAGTGTCGCGATACGGCAATGTGGCCGCCTGCAATTCGCCGGCATAACTTTGCGGCGTGAACCAGTCGCTGATGCTCTGCGTAAAGGTCGACTTGGTGCCATCGGTGTAGGTCACCGTGAAGGTTTGCGAGGTCTGGCTTCCGTTCACGGCGGCGGCCAGCAGCTGCAGGCTGGAGAACTGGCCGGACGGCAAAGTAACCGTCTGGCCTGTCGCGCTTACGTCGTTGGCGGCGTTGGCGACGCCGAAGCGATACAGCACGTCGTTGAATTCCAGCGACGAACCAAGCAGCTGCGCCGAGTAGGCATCGCCGACATTGTCCACGCCGCCCGTCGAGGAGAACGTGCTTCCGTCGTTGTAGATGCCGGTTTTGTTGAACGCCGAAGCAAGGCTGACGGGCGTCGCGTTGAGGCTGGG
>DATJMR010000334.1:0-5484 GCA_035508595.1 Dyella sp. | reverse complement strand
CAAATCCGATAAATGGATCCGCCGCATGGCGGAGCAGCACGGCATGATCGAGCCGTACGAGCCTGGGCAAGTCAAACTGCGCGATGGCAATAGATTGGTGTCGTACGGCACGTCCAGCTACGGCTACGACGTGCGTTGCGCACGCGAGTTCAAAATCTTCACTAACATCAATTCCACGATTGTCGATCCGAAAGCCTTCGACCCGACCAGCTTCGTGGATGTGGAAGCGGATGTTTGCATCATTCCGCCCAATTCCTTTGCCTTGGCGCGCACGGTGGAATTTTTCCGCATCCCGCGTCAGGTGCTTACCGTGTGCCTGGGGAAGAGCACGTATGCGCGTTGCGGGATCATTGTGAACGTGACGCCGTTGGAACCGGAATGGGAAGGCCATGTAACGTTGGAGTTTTCCAACACCACGCCGCTTCCAGCCAAGATTTATGCCAACGAAGGCGTCGCTCAGATGCTGTTTTTCGAATCCGACGAGGAATGCGAAACCAGCTACAAAGACCGCGGCGGCAAATATCAGGGCCAGCAAGGCGTGACGTTGCCGCGGACCTGAACGCGCTATTCATCCACCACATCCACTTCGACGCGGCGGAGCTACACTTCCGTAGGCTTCGCTGATATTTGCAGGAGATCCGAGCATGATCCGTCTTTCCACACTGTCGACCCGCGGCGCAGCCGTCTTGATGTTCGGCAGCCTGCTGGTGCTTGGCGGTTGCCATCGCGGCGCGACCAAGGACACGGTGGAAGCCACGCAGACGCAAAACCAGTTCGACATGACCATGAAGGCCTACAAAAATGGTCAGTTCCTGATTGACGGTGCCGTGGTTTCCGCGCTCGATGCGGGCAGCCACTTCGCCTATCTGAAGGAAACGGGCAAGTTGCCCAAAACGGTGTTGCTGGTGCCCAGCGACGATTCCAAGATCCGCAAGCAGCATCTGCAATACATGGCGCGCTTGCAGCTCGATTACGGTTTCGTCGCGTACTACGACGACGGCGGCAAGCTTGCACGCATCAATCCGATCGAGACCAAGGCGCGCGCGCTGGAGGATTACCACGCACCGGTTACGGCGCCCAGCAACGACACCAACAAGGACGCGAGCGGCAAGTCTTACGGTGGTGACCAGTCCGGCGGCGATTCATCGCAAGGCCACTGAGTGGCGCTGGATGGTTGTTGAAAAAACGCCCGCCGATTGCGGGCGTTTTTTTGTCTGGCGCGGGGCCCGATGTCTGGTCATGCGGACATATTGAGTTTGCGTCGCAAACGCTCGATACGCGACTGCGCGTCGTCGTTCTTGTAAGGCTCGGCGCGGCCATGCCCCCACACCGGGCCGGGCCAGGCGGCGTCACCTTCCTGGCGCGCAACGACGTGCACGTGTAGCTGCCGCACGATATTGCCGAGCGCGCCGATATTGAGCTTGTCGCATGGAACTGCGCCGCGAAATACGGCGGCGACGTGATTGATTTCGTGCCACAGCACGGATCGCATCTCTTCAGGCAGATCGAGTATCTCGCTGCAGCCGGCACGTCGTGGAACCAGAATCAGCCACGGAAAGCGTGCATCGTTCATCAACAGAACCTCGCACAAGGACAGCGAGGCAACGTGCTGGGTGTCGGCTTGCAAGCGCGAATCGAGTACGAAGTCGACCGAGCTCATGCGTGCGCCAGGTATTTGTCGAAAAAGGCGAGGGTGCGCTTCAGCGCCAACTGTGCGCTTGCTTGGTGGTAATGGCTCGGGTCGATGTCGCGATTGAAGGCATGCCCGGCGCCCGGGTAACTATAGACGTCCATCTGCGGCAGCATCTGGCGATGCTTGGCCACCATCTCGGGTGGGATGGACGAGTCTTCCTCGCCGAAATGGAACATCACCGGAGCTTGAAGCTGCTCGCCAAGAAACGGCACATTGCGCGCGCCGTAGTAGCTCACGGACGGAAGGCCCAGGCGAACGGCCGACAACATCGCCACCGTTCCGCCCCAGCAATAACCCACTGTGCCAATTTTGCCGGCGGAACCGATGGCTTCGGCGGCACTGGCGACATCCTCCACCGCGCGATCCAGCCCAACCTCCGTGACCAATTGGCGCCCCTTGGCCATGCTTTCACCGGAATAATCGAGCTCCACGCCGGTTTCGGCATGGTCGAAAAAAGCCGGCGCGATGGCGGTGTAGCCGGCGGCGGCAAAGCGATCGGCAACGGTGCGGATATGGGCGTTGACCCCGAAAATCTCCTGAATAACCACGATCCCGCCTTTAGGTTTGCCCGGGGCCTCGGCCAGATAAGCGCCGATGCATTGCGTGCCGCTGGTCGGGATATTGATGTGCTGGCCCATGATCCGCTCCTGTTACGTGATCGATCGATTTTAGGTGGAGAGCGCGGAAGGACAAACCTGAACAGGGAAGCTCCTCGCCGCGGCCTCCCAGTATCCGATATGCCGGCCTGGATGCTTCATACCCGCTATAATTCTTCGTTTGTCAAACCGACTCCCTGCCATGTCAAAGGCCACTCAGAAAATCGGCTTCGTCAGTCTTGGCTGTCCCAAGGCGCTGGTCGACTCCGAACGCATCCTCACCCAGCTCAAGGTCGAGGGCTACGAGATCGTGCCCAGTTACGATGCAGCCGACGCCGTGGTGGTCAATACGTGCGGTTTTATCGATGCAGCGGTGCAGGAGTCGCTGGATGCGATCGGCGAGGCGTTGCACGAGAACGGTAAAGTGATCGTCACCGGTTGTCTGGGCAAGCGCTCGGAACTCATTCGCGAGGCCTACCCGGAGGTGTTGGCCATCACCGGTCCGCAGGATTACGGCAGCGTGATGAACGCGGTACACGCCGCGTTGCCGCCCAAGCGCAATCCATTGCTGGACATCATTCCGGACACCGGCATCAAACTGACGCCGAAGCATTACGCGTATCTGAAAATTTCCGAAGGCTGCAATCATCGCTGCAGCTTTTGCATCATTCCTTCGATGCGCGGCGATCTCGTTTCGCGGCCGGTGGATGAGGTTCTTCTCGAAGCCGAGCGCCTGGTGAAGGGCGGGGTGAAAGAGTTGCTGGTTATTTCGCAAGACACCAGCGCCTACGGTGTGGATGTGAAATACGCCGAGCACAGCTGGCGCGATAAGCATTACCGCACGCGCATGACAGATCTATGCGAAGGGCTTGCCGAACTCGGCGCGTGGACGCGTCTGCATTACGTCTACCCGTATCCGCACGTGGACGAGGTCATGCCGTTGATGGCGGAGGGCAAGATCCTCCCGTATCTCGATATTCCGTTTCAGCACGCCAGCCCGCGCATCCTTAAATTGATGAAGCGTCCCGGCAACATCGACAAAACGCTGGAACGCATTCAAAACTGGCGCAAGCACGTCCCGGACCTCACCCTGCGCAGTACATTCATCGTGGGCTTCCCTGGCGAAACCGATGCGGAGTTCGACGAGTTGCTCGATTTTCTGCGTGAAGCCGAATTGGATCGTGTCGGCGCATTCACTTATTCACCCGTAGAGGGCGCCAAGGCGAACGCATTGCCCAATCCCGTGCCGGAAGAACTGAAAGAAGATCGGCTTGAGCAATTTATGGCCGTGCAAGCCGAAATCTCGGCGGCGAAATTGCAACGCAAGATCGGCCGTACCATCAAGGTGCTGGTCGATGAGGCATCTGCGGAGGGGGCGATCGCCCGTTCTTCCGCGGATGCCCCGGAGATCGACGGTCTCGTGCGCATCGCAAACGGTCAGCAACTGAAACCGGGGCAATTCGTGAACGTGGTAGTGGAATCTGCCGACGAACACGATCTGCACGCGGTACTTGTCAACTGATCCATACCGGTTATGCGCTACGTGGCGCCAGCGCGAGAGGCGATCGATCCGTCGGTGTTCGCGCTTGCGCCACTGAACGGCTGGAGCGACTACGCCGACTGGTTGCAAGGTACGCAATGGCCATCGATTGACGAACTCAATGCCCGATGGCCTACTCATGCCGGCGAGCGTTTTGTGGCGCAAACGCGCGAATTGCTCGAAGACGGTTTGCATTATGAAGAGCGCATTGCGCGCCGTGGCTTGATCGCGACGCGCGAAGCGAACTGGCACGACCTTTTCAACGCCATGATCTGGCTGCGCTACACGCGGCTCAAGCGTGCGCTCAACCTGCAGCAGGTTGCCGACGTCGCCAGTTTCGGCCGGCGCGAGCGCTCGCGCGCTCAGTGTGCGCAGACGCATTTTGACGAAGCGGGCGTGATCGTCAGCCTGAAAGATCCGTCTTTGCTGGAGCTGTGGGATCGGCACGATTGGTACGCGCTGTTCTGGCGTCATCGCGCGGCGTGGACAGACGGCTCGATCACGCTGGATGTATTCGGCCATGCTTTGCTTGAGCACGCGCTGATGCCCAGCAAGCTGCTGGTCGGCAAGGCCCTGGTCGTGATGCTCGATAGCGAGGGACATGACAACGACGCAGTGCCATGCTGCGCGAGCGCCATTGCCGAGGCACGCTGGCTGCGCGATCCGCAGGAATTGCGTCCGCTGCCATTGTCGGGCATTCCAGGCTGGCATGTCGCGAACGACGACGAGTCCTTCCATCGCCAGGCGGCCTGTTATCAGCCTTTGCGCGAAGGGCGCCGTTACCCGGCACCGCTGCGGCCTGAGCGATAAGTTGGATTTGCGCCGGCCCGCGTGAGGCTCACGCGTGGGCGTACTCCACCGCGATCACCGCAAAGCGCGTGCGACCGCCAGGCAATTCAGCCTCGAATTCGTCGTCCACTTTCTTTTTCAGCACGGCGCGCGCCAGTGGAGAATCGATGCTGATCCAGCCGAGTTTGGCATCGGTTTCGTCTGGGCCGACGATGCGATAACGCACCACGTCCCCGTTCTGGACATTCTCAAGCTCGATCACCGCACCGAAGAACACGGTGTCGCGATCGGCAGGCGCGCCTTCGGCCACCTTCAGCGACGGGATGCGCTTGCTGAGATAGCGCACGCGGCGGTCGATTTCGCCCAGTTGCTTCTTGCGATAGGTGTACTCGGCATTTTCCGAGCGATCGCCTTCCGCGGCGGCGGCGGCCAGCGCTTTGACTACCTCCGGGCGCAAGGTATGCCAAAGGTGGTCCAGTTCGCACTTGAGCTTTTCAAAGCCATCGCGCGTGATGATGGCGGTGGAACGTGGGGCGGGAGGGCGCCAGCGGGTCATGATCAACCGTGTTCAATCGTTGCCGAGAAGCGCGTCTTTCGGCGCACTGTCAAAACCAAATCCGATGCACGGATTGTTCCAAAAACACCTGGACGTCATTGCGAAACCGACCTGGCTACGCATGGCTTCCGCGGTCGGTAAACATGTGTTGCGTTTAGTGCGAATGTCTGGCATGAAGTAAGTCCAAGACTGGGGCTCGATTGTAACGGTGTTCGGTGTACGGCATGGAACGCGACCGTACCGCATCGAAGAGAACGTGTTTGAGTCTGCCTGCGCGGCCGGGTATGGCTGCGTCCTTTCGTATGGGTGT
>DATJMR010000333.1:0-18096 GCA_035508595.1 Dyella sp. | reverse complement strand
ATCCGCCGCCGGCAAAGCTCAACTCAACCCTCGGAGAAATTTACCGAGGTTATAGAACTTCTCAATACCACCCTGAACCATTGATGCTCGCCGTTGGCATCCTCGGCTTGTCGCTTTGGGTTGCCAGCTTCATCGTATGGTTTCGATCCCTCTGAGAACGCCATCTCACTGAGCGCCATCCCCGAATAGATCTGACGACGGCCGTGGCGGCGGCGTCAGGCCCAGGTGACGCCACGCCTTGGCGCTGGCCATGCGGCCACGGGCGGTGCGCACGAGAAAGCCTTGCTGGATCAGATACGGTTCGACCACGTCTTCGAGCGTGCCGCGGTCTTCGCTCAGCGCCGCGGCCAGCGACTCGACACCCACCGGGCCGCCGTCGAAGTTTTCGATGATGGTGGTAAGCAGCCGGCGATCCAGCTCGTCAAAACCTTCGGCATCGACCTTGAGCATGTCCATCGCTGCCTTTGCGGCGCTGTGGGTGATGTGTCCGTCCGCCCGCACTTCGGCGTAGTCGCGCACGCGACGCAGCAGGCGATTGGCGATACGCGGCGTGCCGCGCGCGCGGCGCGCGATTTCCTGAGCACCGTCCACATCACAAGCAATGTTGAGAATGCGCGCCGAGCGACGCACGATCGCCGTCAATTCATCAGGCGAATAGAACTCCAAGCGCTGCACGATGCCGAAACGATCGCGCAACGGCGCCGTGAGCAGACCGGCGCGCGTGGTGGCGCCGATCAGCGTAAAAGGCGGCAGATCCAGCTTGATCGAGCGCGCGGCGGGGCCCTCGCCGATCATGATGTCGATCTGGAAATCCTCCATCGCCGGGTAGAGCACTTCCTCCACCACGGGCGACAGCCGATGGATTTCGTCGACGAACAGCACATCGTTCTTTTCGAGATTGGTGAGCAGCGCCGCCAGATCGCCTGCGCGTTCCAGCACCGGCCCCGAGGTGGAGCGCACATTGACGCCCAGCTCGTTGGCGATGACGTGGCTCAGCGTGGTTTTGCCCAAGCCGGGCGGCCCGAAGATCAGCACATGATCGAGCGCGCCGCCGCGTTTCTTCGCCGCTTCGATGTAGATCGACAGCTGCTCGCGCACCGCCTGCTGACCGAGATATTCGGTCAGGCGCTTGGGACGGATGGAAGCTTCCAGGGCTTCGTCGTCCAGTTGCGCGGCAGCGGTGATGATGCGGTGTTCGGACATGCGGGGGATTATGGCTGAGAACGAAGGCTTAGGGACGAATGGCCCGTCCCTGCCCCATCAAATTTCCACCTGCGTTCCCAGCTCGATCAGCCGGTTGCCGGGAATCTGGAAGAACGCCGTCGCCGGCAGCGCGTTGCGCGACATGAAGGCAAACAGACGATCCCGCCACAACGCCATGCCCGGGCGGCGTTTATCCGCAACGATGTTCTCGCGCGACAGGAAGAAGGTGGTATCCATCAAGTCGAACGGCAAGCCGCTCTTTGCGCATTTGGACAGCGCGTAGGGAATGTTCGGATCTTCGGCAAAGCCAAAACGCAGTTCCAAACCGTAGAAATAGCCGTCCAGTTGCGTGAGGTGAATGCGCTCGTCCGCTTCCGCAAAGGGCGTGTCGAGAATTTCCACCGTCAACATCACGTTGCGCTCGTGCAGCACTTTGTTGTGCTTGAGATTGTGGAGCAAGGCGTGCGGAACGGCGTTCTGGTTGGCGGTGAGGAACACGGCCGTACCAGGCACACGCAGCGGCGGATGCTCGGTGATGTTCTCAATAAAAGGCACCAGCGCCAGACCGCCCTGCTTGATCTCCCGCACCACCAATTCGCGACCGCGGCGCCAAGTGGTCATCACTGCAAAAACGCCCAGGCCAAGCACCAGCGGAAACCAGCCGCCCGCCTCGACCTTCAGCAAATTGGCACCGAAGAACGACAGGTCGATGGCCATCAGGCAGATGCCCACGAAGATCACCAACGGCATGCGCCATTTCCATTGATGGTGCGCGACGAACAACGCCAGGATGGTGGTAATACTCATTGTCCCGGTCACCGCGATACCGTACGCGGCGCTCAAGGCATCGGAGCTGCCAAAACCCACCACGGCCGCAAGCACCATCACCAACAGAAAGGAGTTGATCCACGGCACGAAAATCTGGCCGGACATCTCGCGCGAGGTGTGCACCACCGGCATACGCATCGAGTAGCCGAGCGACATCGCTTCGCGCGTCATCGAAAACGCACCGGAGATCACCGCCTGCGAGGCGATCACCGTAGCGGCCGTTGCCAAGCCGATCATCGGATACAGGAACATCGACGGCACCGCCTTGAAGAACGGATTGTCGATCGCATGCGGATCGCGCAGCAGCAACGCGCCCTGGCCGAAATAATTGAGCACCAGCGCCGGCAAGATGAAGTAGAACCACGCCAGGCGAATGGGCTCCTTGCCGAAATGCCCCATGTCCGCATACAGCGCTTCGGCACCCGTCAGGGACAGCACGACACCGCCGAGCGCCACGAAAGCGCCCCAGCCGTGATGTATGAAAAAGTAATAGCCGTATTGAGGGAAGACGGCGTACAACACGCCCGGGTTTTGCAGCATGTTGTACACACCGATCACGGCGATGACGATAAACCACACCACCATCACCGGTCCGAACAGCTTGCCGACGCGATCCGTGCCGTGCCGTTGCAAGGCAAACAGGAAAAACAAAATGACCGCGCTGACCGGCATCACCCAATGCCCCATCGCAGGCGCCGCCACCTTTACGCCTTCCACCGCCGACAACACGGAAATGGCGGGTGTAATCACACCGTCGCCATAGAACAAGGCCGCACCGAAAATGCCGATGATCGCCAGCAGCCAGCGCAATCGAGGCTGCTTGCTCACACCGCGCAGGGCCAGCGCCATCAAGGCCATGATGCCGCCCTCGCCTTTGTTGTCGGCGCGCATCACGAACATCAGGTATTTCAGGGACACCACGATGATCTGTGCCCAGAAAATCAGCGACAGCACACCGTAAATGCTATCCGGCGACGGCGTCTTGCCTTCGTAGCTCAGCGTGGTCTGCAGGGTATACAGCGGGCTGGTGCCGATGTCGCCGTAGACCACGCCGATCGCGCCCAGCGCCAGGACGGCCAGCCGTTTCCTGCTATCGGCCTCGTTCACGCCGTGATGAATATCGTGACCCACAAATCAACTCCCGAGTGCGGCGCGCAGCGCCTTGCGGATGATGGCTTCGGCGTTGTCGCCTGGAGATGCCACCTTTTGCACCAGCCGAGCGACTTCGGCAGGCTTGTAGCCAAGCTGCTGCAACGCCACGGTGGCTTCGGCGGCCGGATCGAGCGGCGCGCCGGGCACCGCGGAAAGACCGGGCGTACTCGCGCCGAGAGCATCGACGCGATCGCGCAGCTCCACGACCATGCGTTCAGCGGTTTTCTTGCCAATGCCCGGAATTTTCGTCAGCGCGGCAATATCGCCCGCTTGCACAAGTCGGGCAAAATCTTGTGTCGAGACACCCGACAGCACAGCGAGCGATATCTTCGCCCCGATACCGCTAACCTTCTGAAGGTTACGAAACAACGTACGCTCGGCTTCGTGCAGAAAACCATAAAGCGCCACGCTGTCTTCCTTCACGGCGTAATGCGTGAGCAGCGTGACTTCCTTGCCGGTGGGCGGCAAATCGTAAATGGTGGACATGGGCGCTTCCAGTTCGTAGCCCACACCCCCCACTTCCACTAACAGCCACGGCGGCTGTTTCGAAACGAGAATGCCGCGAAGTCGACCGATCACCGGCGTCGCCTCCATGCCGTGCGCGGAATGCCCACGCGTTCGAGACTGGAACGGGTGTGTGCGTGCGCGACGGCAATCGCCAGCGCATCGGCCGCGTCCGCTTGAATCGGCCCTTTCAGGCCGAGCAGTACACCGATCATGTGTTGTACCTGTGTCTTGTCGCTGCGGCCGCCGCCCACCACGGCTTTCTTCACTTCGGTTGCCGCGTATTCGTGCACCGCGATGCCGCGATTGACGACGGCGCAAATAGCGGCGCCACGCGCCTGCCCGAGCTTGAGCGCCGAATCGGCATTGCGCGCCATGAAGACGCGCTCGATACCGCATTCGACGGGGCGATGCGCCGCAATGATCTCATCGACGCCTTCAAAAATACGTTTGAGGCGCAAAGTGAAGTTCTCTTCACCTGCAACCATCAACGCAGCATGAAAAACGTGCGACAGCTTGCCCGCGGCATCGACATCTACGATGCCGATGCCCGTGCGCTGGCTGCCTGGATCGATGCCGATGATGCGGATCATTGAATGGAGGCTCGAAAGCCTTTCACTCGGCCGGCAGCAGTGCGTTGTGATAGACCTCGCTCACGTCATCGAGCGAGTCGAGTTTTTCCAACAGATCCGTGAGCGTTTCCAGCGTTTCGCCGGACACCGCCGTGCGGTTGTTCGGACGCATCACCACGCCGGCGTGCTGCGCATCGAGACCGGCTTCGATCAATCTCTGCTGCACCGATTCGAAATTTTCCGGCGTGCAAATCACGGTGCTTTCACCGTTTTCGTTGATGACATCGTCGGCACCGGCGTCCAGCGCCGCTTCCAGAATTTTTTCTTCCGCCGCTTCGTTGCCGCCGGTCGAGAACACCAACTCACCGCAACGGGTGAACTGGAACGCCACCGAGCCGCTGGTGCCCAGATTGCCGCCGTGCTTGGTCAACGCATGACGCACATCGGCCACGGTACGCGTGGTGTTGTCGGTAAAGCACTCGATGATCAGCGCGGTGCCGCCCGGGCCATAGCCTTCATAGCGCAGCTCCTCCATCTTCGCGCCGCCGTCAGCGCCCGAGCCGCGCTTGATGGCACGCTCGATGGTGTCCTTGGACATGTTGGCCGTCAGGGCCTTGTCCACGGCCGTGCGCAGGCGCGGATTGAGCGCCGGGTCCGGCACGCCAGCGCGTGTAGCAACGGTGATTTCGCGGATCAGCTTGGTGAATACCTTGGCGCGCTTGGCGTCTTCGGCGTTCTTGCGACCTTCGATGGACGGGCCTCTACCCATGGGGATACCTGACTTGAGGTCAAAAGTGGAAAGCGGGGGATTTTACTGCATTGCGCCATGATTCCCCTCCTCCTGGAGGGAAAGAGCGTCAAAGTGCCCCTCGCGCAGGAATAATCCCGTTAAACGCGCCACCTCCGCCGAAAAAAGCAGGCCGGTATGGCTGGTCTCGACCACGCAATGGTCGGCCAGGCCGGGGAGCCGGGTTTCTTCCACCGCCACGGTGCCGTCGTGCTCACCCTCGATATTGCCAAGCATGGCCCCCAGGCCGATGGGCAAGCGGCCGGCGATCATGCCGACCTCCCGCTTCCCGTCCCACAAATTGAAACCCTGCTCGAGCAGCGTTCGGTTGTGTCCCAGCAATACCTCGCTGCCGCGACCCCAGCCGGCAAAGGCCCGCGCGGCCGCACTTCCCTTCAAAGGCGAACCTAGGCAAACGATGCGGCCGGGCGGTAGCGCCGGTGCATCCACGCACGCACGCAGCGCCAGCAAACCACCCAGGCTGTGCCCTACGAGATGGACCGGCTCCGGCGCGCTCTCCAGTATCTGCGCGCGCAATCTGGCCAAAATATGCTGCTGGGTCGCCGCCACGCTCATGTAATCGAAACGATGAACGCGATAACCCTGCTCCATCAAACGCCAATGCAACATGCCTAGCGCGAAGCCACGCATCCACAGGCCGTGCAGCAGGATGATGTGTTCGGTCATAGCGTCAGGCGAAACGAGGCGGCATCCAGCATGCCATGCCGATCACGCGGCATGGCATATCCGGTTTACCCTTTCGCGTTTTCCGTGATGGACACCGCCACGCTCAGCTCTTTGAGCTGCGCATCGCCGACCACGGACGGCGCGTCGGTCATCAGATCCTGCGCGCTCGTGGTCTTGGGGAACGGAATCACGTCGCGAATCGATTCGGTGCCTGCCATGAGCGCCGCAATACGATCGATACCGAACGCGAGACCGCCGTGCGGCGGCGCGCCGAACTTCAGCGCCTTGAGCAGGAAGCCGAATTTCATTTCCGCTTCGTCCGCGCCGATGCCGAGCAATTCGAACACCGCGCTTTGCATGTCGGGGCGGTGGATACGGATCGAACCGCCGCCGATCTCGTTGCCGTTGAGCACCATGTCGTAGCCGCGGCTCACGGCCGTGGCTGCGTTGGCGCGCAAATCGGCCATGTCGTCGACCTTGGGCGCGGTGAACGGGTGATGCAAGGCGACGAAGCGTTTTTCCTCTTCGTCATATTCGAACATCGGGAAATCGGTCACCCACAGCGGCTTCCAGCTGCTTTCCACCAGGCCGCGATCCTTGCCGACCTTCAGACGTAGCGCGCCCATGAAATCGGTGACGGTTTTCCACTTGCCCGCGCCGACAAACACCATGTCGCCCGATTGCGCACCGGTCGCCTTGAGCAATGCACCGAGCGCGGCATCGTCGAGGAATTTCGCCACCGGCGAATTGACACCTTCGCGCCCCTTGGCGAGATCTTCCACCTTGATCCATGCAAGCCCTTTCGCCCCGTACTTGGCGACATATTCGGTGAGCTGATCGATCTCTTTGCGGCTAAGCGAGGCGCCTCCCGGCAACCGCAACGCGGCGACGCGACCGGCCGGATCGTTGGCCGGCTCGGCGAATACTTTGAATTCCACGTGCTCGAGCGCGCTGGCGACATCTACCAGCTCCAGCGCAATGCGCAGGTCGGGCTTGTCGGAACCGAAGCGACGCATCGCTTCCTCCCACGTCATGCGCGGGAACGTAGCGTCGAGTTCGACATCGATCACTTCCTTGAAGACGTGACGGATCATCGCCTCGACGAAATCCTGCACGTCTTTCTCTTCGACAAACGCGAATTCCAAATCGAGCTGCGTGAATTCCGGTTGGCGGTCGGCGCGCAAGTCTTCATCGCGAAAGCAACGTGCGATCTGATAGTAGCGATCGAAACCGGCCATCATCAGGATCTGCTTGAACAACTGCGGCGACTGCGGCAGCGCGTAGAACTGACCCGGATGCACGCGACTGGGCACCAGGTAATCGCGCGCGCCTTCGGGCGTGGCCTTGGTGAGAATTGGCGTTTCGATATCCTGAAAGCCGCGCGCATCCAGATAACGACGCAGCGCCTGCACCAGCTTGATGCGGGTGCGGATCATGCCCTGCATCTCCGGGCGACGCAGATCGAGGTAGCGGTAAGTCATCCGCATGTCCTCGTTGGGATTCTCGTGCAGCGCGAAGGGCAGATCCTTCGCGGCGTTGAGAATCTCCACCTTTTCGGCCAAGAGCTCCACGGTGCCGGTCTTGAGCTTGTCGTTGGCCGACAGGCGCTTGCGGATCGTGCCGGTGACGCGCACGCAGTATTCGTAGCCCAGCTCGCCAGCCACGGCAAAACCCGCGGCATTTTCGCGCTCGATCACGACCTGGGCGATGCCCTCATGGTCTCGGAGATCGACGAAAGCGACGTGGCTCTGCAGGCGAAGGGTGTTCACCCAGCCGCACAGGGTGACGGTCTGGCCGACCAGCGACTCATTGATAAGGCCGCAGAAATGCGTGCGCATACGAGAAGAAACTCCGGGCCGCCAGGGCGGCAAATAACGTGGAAAAGGCCCGGAATCTTAACACCGCTGGGCGCGAGAACTCGCCAAAAGGCGTCAAGCACCTTGCTTGCTGCCCGGCAGGGCCTTAACTGGAGGAGGAGCTGGACGCCGGCTTGCTTTCGGTGGCCGCTGGTGCGGGGCTGCTTTCAACCGGTTTGCTGCTGGAGCCATCACCCGCCAGATTGCGCTTCTTGTCGCCGTCTTTCTTGAAGTCGGTCTCATACCAGCCGCCGCCGGACAGACGGAACTGCGGAGCGCTCAATTGGCGCTGCACCTGGGGTGCCCCACAACTGGGGCAGGTGGAGGGGTCCGGATCGGACATTTTCTGCAGGCGATCGAAACGATGGCCGCAGGCGTTGCATTGGAATTCGTAGATAGGCATGGATCGAAAGGCTCCGCACACGTCATCGGGTCTGAAAACCGATGACCGCGGTGATTATCGGGATGGCCGTGCGGATTTCAACGGGAAGCGCGCCGTTTCAGCGCATCGCCAAGCCTACCAGTATCGCCAGCTCCACGATTTCGGCCAGCGCTCCGGCCGTATCGCCGGTGAAGCCACCAAGCCGGTTCACACAGGCTTGCCGCCAAAGACCGAATACCGAGGCGGCGAAGGCCAGCGCAAGCAGGCCATGCCACCCAAAAAGCAGGCTGCCTATCGCCGTAAGGATCAATGCCAGGATGCAGGCCTGCCGCGGCGCATCCGCGAGCGCGCTGCCCAACCCGCCGCTGCGCACATAAGGCGTCGTGACGAACAAAGCCGTGAGGCAGGCCCGCGCCAACCACGGCGCCAATAACAACGCCGCCCACGGTATCGATGCAAAACTCGCCAGTGCCGCAAACTTCAGCAGCAACACCAACACCAGGGCCACCACGCCAGCCGGGCCGCACCGCGGGTCTTTCATGATGGCGAGGGTTTTCTCGCGATCGCCCAGGCCGCCTACCCATGCATCGGCGCTATCGGCCAATCCATCCAGATGCAGCGCCCCCGTCAACACGACCCATGCTGCGACCAGCATGCCTGCGGACAGCATCGAAGGCGTATCGCGCAACAGCCACGCCAACCCGCTCAACAGTGCGCCGATCAATAAACCGACCAACGGATACCACGCTAGCGACGCTGATTTGGCGCGCGCATCGTCGTACACCTGCGGCGGCACCGGCAGGCGGGTGAGAAAGCCGATCGCGGCCAGCAAGCCGCGCATCAGGCGGCAATCGCCACAGGCCAAGGCAACGGATGCAACGACGCATGCGGCACATCGATGCCCGCCATATCGCCGTAGCTACGCCCCTCCACCAGGCAGCGCAGCAAGCGAATGGCGCCGCCATGCGTGATCACGAGAACACGCTCACCCGACGCTTCCGTCGCCACATCATGGAGTGCTGCGCTGAGCCGATCGCGAAACGCGTCGAAGGTTTCGCCACCGGGCGGCGGATAGGCCACCGGATCTGACCAGAAACGCGCCAACGCATCGCCCTGCTCTTCGGCAATGCGTTCGATGGGCGTGCCTTGCCACGAACCGAAGTGGTATTCCGCAAGGCGCGCGTCGATCCGCAACGGCAAGCCGCGCGCCGACGACAGTTCGCGCGCAAACGCCGCACAGCGTTGCAACGACGATGCGACGATACGATCCCACACGCGTCCTTCCACCGCGGCACGCAATTGCGACCATCCCAACTCGTTAAGCGGATCGTCGAGCTGACCGCGATAACTGCGCTGCCCCGTATCGCCGTGACGCAGCAATTCGATCCGCGTGCTCATGCGTTGGATACGCCCGCTTGCTCGAACGTCGCCATGCCATTGTGCAAAGCGCACGCAAGACGCAGCAGCGGAACCGCGGCTGCCGCACCGCTGGCTTCGCCCAGCCGCAATCCAAGGTCGATCAGTGGATCGGCGTTCAACGCCGTGAGCAATCGTGCATGGCCGTGTTCTTTGGAGCGGTGCGCGAACAACAACCACGGCCTCAGATCCGGTTGAATCCCCACGGCGACCAGCGCCGCGGTCGTCGTGATGAAACCGTCGACCAAAACCGGAATGCCCGCTTGCGCGGCCGCGATATACGCACCGACCAGCGCAGCAATTTCAAAACCGCCCAGGCAACGCAATTGTTCCAACGGCTGCTTCGCAGTCTCATGCGCCACCAATGCACGCTCCAGCACATGCACTTTGTGCTGAATACCCGCCGCATTGAGGCCCGTGCCCGCGCCAGCCAGACACGATGGCGGCTCCTCCAGCAAGGCGCTCGCCAATGCCGCGGCGGCTGTCGTATTGGCAATACCCATTTCACCGCCGATAAAAAGCTGCGTACCCGATTCCTTCGCCGCACGCACGCTTTGCGCACCGACCGATAGCGCAGCTTCCAGTTGCGCTTGCGTCATCGCCGGCCCTTGGCAGAAATTCGCCGTCGACGGCGCAATGATCGCGCGACGCACGCCGGCGATGTCGCCGGGATCGTTGACGGTGCCCAGGTTCACCACATCAAGCTTCGCGCCAAGGCTGCGCGCCAACACGCTGATGGCCGCACCGCCGGTGGCGAAATTGCGCACCATTTCGCCGGTGACGGCTTGCGGAAAAGCGGAAACGCCCTCTTCGGCCACGCCGTGATCCGCCGCAAACACGCTGATCCACACGCGATCCACGGTCGGCCGCGTAGCGCGCTGCAGCGAGGCAAGTTGGATCGCCACCGCTTCCAGCGCACCGAGCGATCCGGGCGGCTTGGTGAGCTGCAATTGACGCGCGCGGGCGGACTCGGCCAACCCGGCATCCGGTTGAGCGCAAGGCGCGGAAAGCCAATCGAGACTCATGGGAGCGTTCCTTTTAGAAGAAGAGGTAAACCTGCAGCGACAAAAACCACGCGCTCGCTGATCGCTGCGAGCGATTGATGCAAGCGTCCGGCCTCGTCGACGAAACGGCGCGTCAATTCGCCCATCGGCACGATACCGAGACCGACTTCGTTACTGACCATCAGCAGACCGCCAGGCAAGCTTGGCAGCGCCTGCAGCAACCGTTCGCGTTCGCGCTCGAAACATGACGGATCCGCATCGCTCAAAAGGTTGCTGAGCCACAGCGTCAGGCAATCGACCAGGATGCAGCGATCGTCGCGCGCATGCTCGCGCAACGCATCGGCAAGATGCAGCGGCTCCTCGACGCAATGCCATTGCCGTGGCCGACGTTCGCGATGATGCGCAATGCGCGCGGCCATTTCAGCGTCGCCCGCCTGCGCTGTGGCGATGTACACCACATCATGGCCGCCGTCGCTCGCCAACCTTTCGGCCAGCGCGCTTTTACCGGAGCGGGCACCGCCGAGAATCAGGGTACGCATGCGGTCATCCCCAGCCATTGCTCCAACATGTTGGTATTCAGATGCTTTGGCACCGCATCCGCCAGGCGTTCAATGCTCGCTTCGCGCAACGCACGGACGTCGAGCCTACTGGCCCGCTGCAACCCCGCCCATTGCAACACGGCGGACAACGCTTGCGGCTCGTCGAACAAGCCGTGCAGATAACTGCCTGCGACGCGGTTGTCCGCCGACACAGCACCATCGCGGCGACCATCGTCCAACTGTGCAAATGGATTCGCCATCGCCTGCCCTTCACTTACGCCACAGTGGATTTCATACCCTTGCACTTCGGCGTCGGCGAAGGCAAGGCGACCTTTGGCGCGATGCAACTGTTTGTACGGCTCGATGGCGGTTTCCATGTCGAGCCAACCAAGGCCCTCGCTGGAACCGGGCACACCTTCGACACCCTGCGGGTCGTGCACCGCTCGTCCCAGCATTTGCAGACCGCCGCAAATACCGAGCACCTTGCCACCGTATCGCAGATGTTTGGCGATGGCGCTGTCCCATCCTTGTGCGCGCAGCCAGGCAAGGTCCGCACGCGTGGATTTGGAGCCCGGAATAATGATCAAGTCGCAAGCCGGCGGCGCATCGCCCGGCCCAACCATATGCAGATCCACGTCCGGGTGCGCGCGCAGCGCGTCGAAATCGGTGTGATTGCTGATGCGCGGCAACGCCGGCACCGCCACACGCAGCAGTGCGTGCGGCTTGTTTTCACGTTCGCGCGGCAAGGCGTCCTCGGCTTCCAGATGCAAGCCGTGCAGATACGGAAGGACACCCAATACCGGCTTGCCGGTCTCTCGCTCCAACCAATCGAGCCCCGGTTGCAACAGCGCCAGATCGCCGCGAAAGCGATTGATCACAAAGCCAATCACGCGCGCTCGTTCGCTGTCCGACAGCAACGCCAGCGTACCGACGAGGTGCGCAAAAACACCGCCTCGATCGATATCGGCGATCAGGATCACCGGACAATCCACCGCTTCGGCATAGCCCATGTTCGCAATGTCGCGATCGCGGAGATTGATTTCCGCGGGACTTCCCGCCCCTTCCACGATAACGGCATCGTACGCATCGACCAGGCGACGGTGAGACCCCATCACCGCATCGAAAGCACGGCGCTTGTAGTGGTGATAGTCGCGCGCATCCATATTGGCGACCGGGCGCCCGTGCACGATCACTTGCGCGCCGACATCGCTATGGGGCTTGAGCAAAACCGGATTGAAATCGATGCGCGGCTCCAGTCCGCACGCTTGCGCCTGAACCGCCTGCGCACGACCGATTTCGCCGCCATCGACCGTAACAGCCGAATTCAACGCCATGTTCTGCGGTTTGAATGGGGCGACACGCACACCCCGTCGATACGCCCATCGACACAGCGCCGTCACCAGCGTGCTTTTGCCGGCATCGGAAGTGCATCCCTGCACCATCAGAACGCGTGCGGTCATCGCAACACCTCGGTCAATGCGATATCGAGGCGTTCGAATGCAACATCGTCGGGCGGTAGTCCGAAGCGCAGACTCGGAGGCAGATCAAACAAACGGATCAGGATGCCCCGCTCGGCAAGCGCACGATGCAGCGCCAGCGCATCGCTACGGCGGCACCACTGGAAAAGACCGCAATCTGCGACAGGCGGCAACCCGTGCCGGGTGAGCAATGCCGCAAGCCGCTCGCTCGTCTGCGCGAGGCGAATGCGCGCTTGCCTCTGCCAGGCGCGATCCGCCAGCGCTTGCCGCAATACATAACGAGTGGGTCCGCTCAATGTCCACGGTCCGAGTTTTTCATGCAAGGCTTCAAGCAACGCAGGTGACGCGCACACAAACCCGGCGCGCGCACCGGCCAGGCCGAAGAACTTGCCGGCCGAGCGCAAGACGATCAGACCCTTGCGATGGCTGTATTGGCAGAGGCTGTTTTGCGGCGCAACGTCCATAAATGCTTCGTCCACCACCAGCCAACCGTCGCGCGCGGCAAGTTCGTCGTGCGCCTGCAACAATTCCTGCGGGTCGAAACGCTCGCCGCCCGGATTGTTGGGGTGAATCAACACCAGCACATCCCACGACGCCGTATTGGCAAGCAATGCGCTGGCGGCCTGACTGGTCACGCGATGTCCGGCGCTTTGCCACGCATGCGCATGCTCGGCGTAACCAGGGGCGATGATGCCGACGCGTGAAGGTTTGCGCAGCGCGGGCAGTGCCTGGATCGCGGCTTGCGATCCTGCGACCGGCAATACGTGCGGCGCGTGGTAATAAGCGCTGGCGACCTCGGCCAGGCCATCGTCGTCTTCCGGCAGACGTTGCCATACCGAAGCGGGGATATCGCGTACCGGCCAGCCGAACGGACTGATGCCGGTAGACAGATCCAGCCAACGATCCAAGGGAATGCCGTATTCGCGCGCTGCGCGTCGCAGACGACCGCCATGCTCAAGCATGCGCGCCTCCTTGCATGGCAAACCCCAACAACCCCGCAACGATCAGCCAGATCACAACGCCACGCCGCAGCAAATGCCAGGCGCGATCGATGGCGTTGGCATCCGGCAAATCGCCTTCGCCAAGTTCCGGGCGCGCTTCCCATACGCCGTGATACGGAGCGGCACCACCCAGCTTCACGCCCAGGGCACCCGCGCCCGCCGCCATGACAGGGCCCGCATTGGGACTTTTCCACAACGGGCCTTGCCAATGCCAGCAGCGAATCGCACCGTCGAAATGTCCGCACAAGGCATACGTGAAAGCGGTGAATCGCGCGGGAAGAAAATTCAGCACGTCGTCGATGCGCGCCGCGGCCCAACCGAAGTGCAGATAGCGCGTGGTGCGATAACCCCACATCGCGTCGAGCGTGTTGGCCAACCGATACAGCAACGCGCCCGGCGCACCAGCAAGCGCGAACCAGAACAACGCGCCGAACACCGCATCGTTGCCGTTTTCAAGCACCGATTCGGTAGCAGCCGCGGCAATGTGGTGCGCGTCCAACGGCGCGGTATCGCGGCTGACCATGCGCCCGACCGCTTTGCGCGCCTCATCGAGATCGTGACGCGCCAGTGCGCGCGCTACCGGTTGCGCATGCTCGCCAAGGCTGCGCAGGCCAAGTGCCAGGTAAAGCATCAACACATTCACGCACCAGGCAAACCATGCTGTTGTAAATCGCTGCAACATCCACAAGCAAAACACGAGAGGCAATACCGCAAGCGACCATGCGATCAATCCGCTTGCTCGCCGATCCGCATACAAGCGATGTTCGATCCAACCCGCCATGCGGCCGAACATCACCAACGGATGCGCGCGACGCGGCTCGCCCAGCGCTAAGTCGAGCAACACGGCGAACAGCATGGCCAGCGCGGTGCTCATGGCAGAAACAACCGCAACGCGGCAAGGGCGTTGGAGGGAAAATAGAAATGAACAAAGCTGGCGGTAAGACGACGGTCGCGATAAACCGCTTCCTGGGACGGCCCGCGGTTGGGATTGAACGCGTGCGCGAGCGGCTTGGCATCGATCCACGCTTGCGCATAGTGAAACGTATGCCCGCGCAATTCGCCTTCGGGCATGGCGACGCCTTGCAGACCCAAGGCCGCGAGCCGCGGCTGCAACGCGGCGCGACCTGGCAGCAGCCCTGCCATCGTTGCCTCGTGTCCATCGCGATCGGCCAGGGATTGAAGCGCAAACAGCAATCCACCGCATTCGGCGAGTATCGGTTTGCCGGCATCGCGATGTGCGCGCAACGCGGCGTGCAAATCGTGCCGCTGCGACAGCGCATCCAGATGCAATTCCGGATAACCACCCGGCAGCCACACCGCATCGCAGTCCGGCAACGCATCGCCGGCCACGGGTGAAAAGAAGCGCAGCTGTGCGCCAGCTTCGCGCAACAGATCGAGATTGGCCGGATAGATAAAACAGAACGCATCGTCGCGCGCGACCGCGATGCGCTGCCCTTTCAACGACGGCGGAACCGCATCGACCGTTGGCTTTTCGAAACGGATGGGAGGCGGCAACGCGGTGGTTGCATGCTGCGACCACGCATCCGCCAGCGCGTCGAGCCGCGCATCGATATCGGACAATTCATCCGCGGCGACCAAGCCAAGATGGCGTTCCGGCAACGCGAGCTTATCGTCGCGCGGCAACGCACCCAGCCACTGCAGCGAGGAGGGGAGACTCTCTTGCAACAACTGTGCGTGATAAGCGCTGCCAACGCGGTTGGCGGCGGTGCCGTACATGGACAAGCCATCGCGATAGGCCGCCAACCCGCAAGCCAGTGCGCCAAACGTTTGCGCCATGGCCGATCCGTCGATCACGGCCATCACCGGTAGACCCAATTGCTGCGCGAGATCGGCGCTGGATGGCGAGCCGTCGAACAGACCCATGACGCCTTCCACCAGCACCAGATCGGCGGTGCCGGCAGCGTCGAACAAACGCTTGCGAACATCCGCTTCGCCGCCCATCCACAGATCGAGCTGATAAGCCGACGAGCCCGCGGCGCGTGCCAACATCATCGGATCGAGAAAATCCGGCCCGGTCTTGAACACCCGCACGCGCCGGCCTTGCCGAACGTGCCAGCGCGCAAGCGCAGCCGTGACCGATGTCTTGCCCTGCCCGGACGCAGGCGCGGAAACCAGCAGCGCGGGGCAGTGGCGGACGTCGCTCACAGCTCCACGCCTTTTTGCGCCTTGATGCCCGCATCGAAAGCGTGTTTCACCACGCGCATCTCGGTGACGGTATCGGCCGCGGCCATCAAGGCGTCCGGCGCACCGCGCCCGGTGATGACGACATGCTGCCGAGGTGGTCGTGCGGCGACGGCGGCAAGCACCTGTTCAAGTTGCACGTATTGCTTCACCAGCGCGATGTTGAGTTCGTCCAGCAGCACGAAGTCGTAAGCGGGATCGGCCAGCATGTGCGCAGCAATCGCCCAGGCCGCTTGCGCCGCCGCGATGTCGCGTGCTTTGTCCTGGGTTTCCCAGGTAAAGCCTTCGCCCATGACGTGGTAGTGGAGCTGATCGCCGGCAAACTGGCGAAAGAAAGCTTCTTCGCCCGTCGAAAACGTGCCTTTGATGAACTGCACCACGCCGCATTTGAAGCCGTGCCCGAGCGAACGCGCAAGCATGCCGAAGCCTGAGGAACTCTTGCCTTTGCCGTTGCCGGTGTTGACCACCAGCACGCCGCGGTCGATGGTGGCGCGGGCAATTTTGCGATCGACCAATTCCTTCTTGCGCTGCATGCGCTCGCGATGACGTTCTTCCGGCGTCATGCCGTTGTTGGATCGTTCCTCGCTCATGCGTACACCGCACGATGCCGCCTACGCGAAGCGAGTGAGGTTGGAAACTTCATGGCGTCGATCATCCTCCGAGTGGCTTGCACAAAGGCAACAGAGGAAGCCGTAACGGCACCGATACTGACGCAACGGCCCGACACGGCCCTCCGCCTGTCTGGTTTCGGCGTGAGGCCGGTCTCCGGGCTTGCGAGCGAAAGCTTTCGCCTTGCGGTCCACGCCTTCCCATGCGAGCGCACAGTGGCAGTGAGTGGATGATGTGCTCGCTTACCGTTGCGGGGGCAGCTCCGGCATGGCCATTGAACGCAGCGCACCGGATTCCCGTTTCAACCGCCAGCCAAGCGCCAGCAGTCACCTCAACCCGACGATCTTAGAGCCTGCACCTTGATGCGCCTAGCCCAGCGTCGAGAGGTTTTTACACGCAGCCTAGACGATCGGATAACGATGCTGGCCGCCAACGCAGGTTCTCGACACGTAACACATGGCGAGAGGGGAATCGAAGGCAGCCCGCAGCCGGCCCCTTCTATTAGCTAAGTGCATGCGCAATATAGATATTCTCATTTGGACTTTTAACCATCTCATCATCCATTAGGTGCATGGCGCCCTTGTCACTAATCTGAAATTGTTGCTACGCAGCAAACCATACGTTTTAGGGGAACACTCCGAATGAAGAAGAGCAATAACCCGTCCGATCTCAGCGCACCCAAGCAGTACGCCCTCAACCCCAACACCGCAACTCCGCTTGCGCTTGCTCTCCTGCTTGCCGTGGCTTCTACAGCCACGGCGCAAGATACGCAGCAAAGCTCACCCCAAACCAGCCATGCGAAAAATCTGCAGGCGGTGATCGTTACCGGCACGCGCACGCAAAACCGTACCGACAGCACGTCGCTGTCGCCGATCGACGTCGTTCCCGCGTCGGCATTGCAGAGTACGGGCACGAACGAGCTTTCCACCGCGCTTGCACGCCTGATTCCGTCGCTGAATTTTCCGCGCCCGTCCGCCACCGACACCACGGATTCGCAGCGTCCGGCCCAGTTGCGCGGCCTCGCACCCGACGAAGTGCTGGTGCTGGTCGACGGCAAGCGCTGGCACACCAGTGCCATGGTGAATGTGGACGGCACCATCGGCCGCGGTTCGGCGCCGGTGGATCTCAATACGATTCCGCTTTCCGCGATCGATCACATCGAAGTGCTGCGCGATGGCGCATCCGCGCAATATGGCTCCGATGCGCTCGCGGGCGTGATCAACATCATTCTCAAGCATGGCGCGCAAGGCGGCTCGGTCGAACTCGACGGCGGCCAGTATCAGCGCGGGGGCGGCAAGCAATGGCAAGGGTCGGCCAACTTCGGCATTCCGTTGAATGGCGACAAGGGTTGGCTGCGCATCAGCGTGGACGATGGCCATCAGGATCCGACTAACCACGGCGGTGTCGACATTCGCTATCCGCAGCTGGGCGAGAAGCAGGTGTTCGGCGATCCGGCGGTGAGCGAGCACAATCTGTTCCTGAATTCGCAGTACGACATCACCAACAACATTCAGTTCTACGCATTCGGCAGTTATCACGCACGCAATGCGATCTCCGATGAGTTGTATCGCAATCCGTTCGGTTACTCCTCGTCAGTGAAATCGCAACTGACGGCGCTTTATCCGGACGGCTATCAGCCGCTGCTGCAGGCACGCAGCATCGATCAGCAATTCGTCGCTGGCGTGCGTGGCACCACCGGCGGAGGCTGGCGCTGGGATGTAAGCGCCAACTACGGTGGCAATCGCGTGTCGCTCGATACGATCCATTCGGCGAACTACGCCTTCCTGCACGACTTCGGCTACACGCCAACGAGCTTCTTCGACGGCATCGTCTCCTCGGCAGAACAAACGGCGGATGTCGACATCGCCAAGGACTT
>DATJMR010000332.1:0-9175 GCA_035508595.1 Dyella sp. | reverse complement strand
TATCAAGCTTTAACCGTGGATGTATAGATAGCGTGAATCATGTGTTTTCGTTCGCAGATTCGCATCCTTACGCCGTTCTTACATGGCGTTCTTACAATGCTTGAATATCCAACCCCATGCCATTGACGTCACTGATATTCGATAACGCTTTCATTCGCGAGCTACCAGGCGACCTCGACCACGGTCACGGTGCGCGCCAGGTTCAGGGAGCGCTGTATTCGCGGATCGATCCCAGCCCGGTTGCTGCGCCGCGCACCGTCGCCTGGTCGCATGAAATGGCCGAAGCGCTCGGTCTGGGCGCGGACGATATCGAGAGCCCGTTTTTCGCGCAGGTATTCGGCGGGAACGGTGTGCTGGAAGGTATGCAACCCTGGGCGTCCAACTATGGCGGGCACCAGTTCGGGGTATGGGCCGGGCAGCTCGGCGACGGGCGCGCGATTTCACTGGGTGAAGTCGTCACGCAGCATGGAAAAAGGCTGGAGTTGCAACTCAAAGGCGCCGGCGCCACGCCGTACTCGCGCGGCGCGGACGGTCGCGCGGTGCTGCGTTCGTCGATCCGGGAATTTCTGTGCAGCGAAGCGATGCATCATCTGGGTGTGCCGACGACGCGTGCGCTGAGTCTGGTAGTTACCGGTGAAACCGTTGAGCGCGACATGTTCTACGACGGCCATCCGGAGCACGAACCCGGTGCCATCGTGTGCCGCGTAGCGCCGTCGTTTATTCGCTTCGGAAATTTCGAACTTCCCGCATCGCGTAACGACATCGAGTTGCTGCGTCGGTTGGTCGACTTCACGATCCGTCGCGATTTCCCCGCGTTGAGCGGCAGCAGCGAGAATCGCTACGGCGACTGGTTCTCGGATGTCTGCGCGCGCACGGCCAAGATGATGGCGCACTGGATGCGCGTCGGTTTCGTGCACGGCGTGATGAACACCGACAACATGTCGATTCTCGGCCTTACCATCGATTACGGTCCTTATGGCTGGATCGACAACTTCGACCTGGAATGGACGCCCAACACGACCGACGCCGTGCGCCGACGCTACCGTTTCGGCCAGCAGCCGAATGTGGCGTGGTGGAATCTCAGCAGGCTCGCTGCCGCGCTGGCGCCGTTGTTGGGAGACGCCGCGCCATTGCAGGCGGGCTTGGATCGATATGTTGCGGAATATATTTCTCAGGCTCGGCGCGATGTGGCAGCCAAGTTGGGCCTGTCGGAATGTCGCGATGAAGACGTCGCACGCATGGAAACGCTGCAAGCATTGATGCAGCAGGCGGACGTGGACATGACGCTGTTTTTCCGGGCGTTGAGTCAGACCGATCTGCATGCGCCGACCTTGAATCCCTTGCGCCACGCTTTTTACGACGACGCGAAGCGGCAGGCCGCCGAAGCCGATTTCCAACGCTGGCTCGACGATTACGCGGCCCGCTCGCGCGGGGACGCGTGGACGGCAGAGCAGCGTCGCCAGTGTATGCACGCCGCCAATCCTTGCTATGTGCTGCGAAATTACCTGGCGCAAGAGGCGATAGACCGCGCGACGCAGGGCGATTACGAAGGCATCCACACCTTGCTCGACGTTTTGCGGCGCCCGTATGACGAACAACCCGGTCGAGAGCATTTTGCGCAAAAGCGGCCCGAGTGGGCGAAGTCTCGTGCAGGCTGTTCGATGCTTTCGTGTAGCTCGTAAAACGCATCGGGGCGCTGGTTCGCGCCCCGATGGTGTGATGGGAGAAACCACTCAGCCGCCGTTGTCGTGTCCGTTGTTGTCCTGTTTCGGTGGTTGTTTTGGAGCCGGTCGGGCGTTTTGAGCGGGACGATTCCCGTTCGGTGGCGGCTGCGGCCGGTTGCTTCCGCCGGGTGGCTGGGGCTTGTTTCCACCCGCCGGGGGCTGGGGTCGATGGCCTCCGCCAGGCGGTTGCGGGCGGTTTCCATTTCCCGGCGGTGGCGGCCGGTTACCGCCGGGAGGCGGCGGACGCTGCCCCGTCGGCGGACGGTGGCCTCCCGGTGGCACGGGCCGGACAGGCGGTCTGGGGCCTGGGAACGGCCGGATCGGAACGGGGCGCGAGTACCAACGCGCGCGATCGCGATAGAACGGCCGATGGACGTAGTAACGCCCCCAGTACGCGCCGATGGTGAAGGTGACGATGGGAATGCCGATACGCGCACCGTAATCGGTCACGATCACCGGCTGATTGTCGTACAGGTATTCGATATACGGGCCGGCGATCCAGCCGCGATTGCCCGCGGCAATCACGTCGCACCATTCCCAGCCTTCGGTGCAACCTTGCACATCGACGGGTGTGCCCGATCCCAACGTGAGAATTACGGGATATTGCGGATCGGGCCCTGCAAGCAGGTTCACGGTGGCGACGGTGTAGCCGTCCGCCGCAAAGGCTGCTGCAGAAGTCATCATGAGAAAGGCGGTCGCGAGCGACCACAGCATGCGCTTCATCGAGCGATCCTCCAGCGTGGGTGGATGTACGACGTTAATGCCGGGCCATCATGACCTCTTTCGCGGCCGAGTGCACCGTGGCACGGCCAGACGTTCAGCGCACCTCAAGCAGCTCGATATCGAACACCAGGGCGCTGTTGGGTGGGATTTCGGCGCCCGCGCCTTTGTGGCCATAACCGAGGCTGGAGGGAATAATGATGGTGCGCTTACCGCCCACGCGCATGCCCCGCACGCCGCTATCCATGCCTGAGATCACCTCGTCGGTGCCTACGGTGAAGCTGAGGGGGCGGCCGCTGTCGTAGGAGCTGTCGAACTTCGCGCCGTGGTGATCGGGCGCCTTGGCGTCGTACAGCCAGCCGGTGTACTGGATGCGCACTTCGGTATCGTCCCGCGCCGTGCTGCCGGTGCCCACCACCACATCCTTGATCACCAGGCCGGGCACATCGTCGGCAAGAACGGCCCGCGGGCTCAATGCCACCAACGCGAGCAAGGCGGAAGCGAGAAAAACGAGCGGACGCAGCATGAAACGGACTCCAGATGGGGTGGCGGGACGTTAGCGCATCACGGCCGCCGGTCAAGACGTAATCGGGACGGTTTGCATAACCACCACGATGTGGTATCACTAACTCCCCATGATCATCGCCTCCCGCCGCTATTATTTTTGGTTTTATGGCTATCCGAAGCCGGCGGCGGAGCATGGTGCGCGATCGTAACTAGCAAGATCACCCACTTTCCTCAAAAAGCCGCCAGCCACCCTGGCGGCTTTTTTCTTGGGTCGTCGGGATATCGAATCCTAGGAGTGCCTGAAATGACCAGCCGAACCGACGACCTGCGCATTCGCGAGATCAAGGAGGTTCCCACCCCCGCCGAGATCATGCTCGATTGCCCGCCCACAGAAGGTGCCATAGCCACCGTGGCTGCCTCGCGCAGCGCCTTGCACCGGATTCTTCACGGTCAAGACGACCGCCTCGCCGTGGTGATCGGACCGTGCTCCATCCACGATCCCGCCGCCGCCATGGAATACGCCCGACGCCTGGCCGCCGAACGCGTGCGTCATGCCGATACGCTGGAGATCGTGATGCGCGTGTATTTCGAAAAACCGCGCACCACGGTGGGATGGAAAGGGTTGATCAACGATCCGGATCTGGACGAGAGCTATCACATCGACAAAGGGCTGCATCTGGCGCGCCGCTTGTTGTGCGACATCAATGCATTGGGTTTGCCGGCGGGTTGCGAATTCCTTGACCTGATTACGCCGCAGTACATCGCCGATCTGGTGGCCTGGGGCGCGATCGGCGCGCGCACCACGGAAAGCCAGTCGCATCGCGAACTCGCGTCGGGTTTGTCGTGCCCTGTGGGTTTCAAAAACGGCACCGACGGCAATATCAAGATTGCGGTGGATGCCGTACTTGCCGCTGCACGGCCGCACCATTTCATGGCCGTGACCAAGCGTGGGCGCAATGCCATTGCGGCCACGGCCGGCAACGAGGATTGTCATGTGATTCTGCGCGGCGGCACATTGCCCAACTACGATGCCGCCAGCGTGGCAAGCGCCTGCAGTGCGCTGGCCAAGGCGGGCGTGGCCGAGCGCTTGATGATTGACGCCAGTCACGCCAATAGCGGCAAGCAGCCGGACAATCAGCCGCGTGTGGTGGCCGATATCGCCGCACAGCTCGAAGCCGGCGAAACGCGCATTCAAGGTGTGATGGTCGAAAGCCATCTGGTGGCAGGCCGCCAGGATCTGGTGCCTGGCTGCGAACTCATCTACGGGCAGAGCATCACCGACGGTTGCATCGGCTGGGACACCACCGTCGACGTGCTGGAGCGGTTGGCTAAGGCCGTGCGCGTGCGTCGCGAGCGTTTGGCTGAGCCAGCGGCCGCATAGCGTCTTCGCGCGGGAGCAGGCATGCTAAGAGCTTGTTGATCTCTGACGGAACGGCATCATGGCTTTGGATATTCGTCACATCGCGGCAGCACACCGTTTCGAAATCACGGTGGATGGTTTTGTTTGCGAACTCGATTACACCTTGCAAGGCCAGGTCATGAGCGTCACGCACACGGGCGTGCCGGAAGAAGTCGGCGGTCGCGGCATCGCCGGCGAACTGGTACGCACGGCCATGGAGGTCGCGCGCAGTCAAGGCTGGAAAGTGGTGCCGGCCTGCAGTTATGCACGAGCGTGGATGGAGCGCCATCCGGAATTCGCCGATCTGCGTGCGTGAGCTGGCGCATGGAATCACACGATAAGGGCAGCGCAAAGCCATCGTCGGCCAACGAGCCTGCCGCTCGCACGACGCGCCGGCTGTGGGCGCCGGTGCGTTATATTCGCGCGCGCCCGTTTCTGGCCGTGTCTGGCGTGGTGTTTGTCGCCGCCTGTACCGCCCTGACGACATCGGGCGTCAAGCCGGCCTCCGCGTTGTTGCTCAGTTTCGATCTGGGTGCGTTGCTCTATCTGTCGCTGCTGGCACGCATGTTCAGTCGCACAGCCGCCGATCGCATGGCGCGACTGGCGTGCACGCAAGACACCGGTCGCCGCACGACATTGTGGGTCGCTGTGGCGCTTTCGGCCGTGGTGTTGGTGGCCTTGTCCACTGAACTGCATGCCGCCAAAGGCGGCGGTGCTCAAGCGATGGGCATGGCGGCACTGAGCATCGTGCTTTCGTGGTTGTTCATGAACACGATGTACGCGCTGCATTACGCGCACGGTTACTACGGCGATTTCGGCCACCAGCATTCGGGTTTGGAATTCCCAGGCACCCAAAAGCCGGATTATTGGGATTTCGTGTACTTCGCGTTTGTCATCGGCATGTGCTTTCAGGTGTCCGATGTGCAAATCACCAGCCGCACCTTGCGCCGTACCGCGCTGCTGCACAGCGTGGTGGCGTTTTTCTTCAACGTGTTCATTATTGCGATCAGCGTGAATATCGCCGCTGGGCTGGCGTAGCCGCCCGCTTGCGCGTCAATCGCGAAAATTGTCGAACTGCAACGGAAGTTCGACATCCGCTTTGCGCAGTACCGCCATGGCGAGTTGCAAGTCGTCGCGCTTCTTTCCGGTCACGCGCAGTTTGTCGCCGTTGATTTGCGCTTCCACCTTCAGCTTGGCTTCTTTCAGCGTCGCTACCAGCTTTTTGGCGACCGGCTGTTCGATGCCCTGTTTGACGGTGATCTTTTGCCGTGCGCCGGCCAGATTCACTTCGGGATCGGCCACATCCAGCGCGCGAAGATCGATCTTTCGCGCTGCAAGGCGTCCGCGCAGGATGTCCAACATCTGCTGCAACTGAAAATCGCTGGGCGCGCTTTGCGTGATCACGAACTTGTCCAGTTCGTACTTGGCGTCGGTGCCTTTGAAGTCGAAGCGATTGCTCAGCTCGCGATTGGCCTGGTCGACCGCATTGGTCAATTCGTGCTTATCGACTTCGGAAATGACGTCGAAAGAGGGCATGGAACGGTCCTTGACAGGGTAGGGGCCAAGTTTAAGCCATGCGAGTGTTGGATAATGCACCTCTGTGTGCAATGTGGCGCTCGCATGGCGGTGATCGCGTGAAAGTGGATGTCTTGGTCATCGGCGCAGGCGCCGCAGGGTTGATGTGCGCCATCACCGCGGGGCAGCGCGGACGGCACGTGCTGGTGCTCGACCACGCCAACAAGCCGGGCAAGAAGATCCTGATGTCGGGTGGCGGCCGGTGCAATTTCACCAACCTGGGCGTCACGCCCGCGCAATACTTGTCCGGCAATCCGCATTTCTGCAAATCGGCGCTTGCCAGGTATACGCCCTGGGATTTCATTGCGCTGGTAGAAAAGCATCGCATCGCCTATCACGAGAAAGAATTGGGGCAATTGTTTTGCGATGAATCCTCCAAGCTCATCGTGCGCATGTTGCTGGACGAATGCGCGCAGGCAAACGTTCGCGTCGAAACGAGTTGCGCGGTCGAGCGAGTGAAAAAAACCGAAGAAGGTTTTGCCGTGCTCACGGCACACGGCGAAGTGCACACCGGCTCGCTGGTGATCGCTTCCGGCGGCCTGTCGATACCTACGATGGGTGCTACCGGTTTGGGTTACGAACTGGCGCGACAATTTGGACACAACGTGTTGCCGACGCGTGCGGGTTTGGTGCCGCTGACGTTAAGCGGCAAACATCTGGATCATTATCAGGATCTCGCGGGCGTCGCATTGCCAGTGGCAGAAGCGCGTGCCGGCAAACGCAGCTTTCGCGCCGGATTGTTGTTCACGCATCGTGGCATCAGCGGCCCTTCGATCCTGCAGATTTCGTCGTATTGGCAGCCTGGCGAGGACCTGCATATCGATCTGTCGCCCGAGCAAGACGTCGGCGATTGGCTGGTCGCGCAGCGTGTGGCGCGGCCGGCAGCGGAACTGCGCAATGTATTGGGTGATCTGCTGCCGCGCCGGCTGGCGCAGCGCTTGTGCGAGCGTTGGTTGCAGAGCAAACCCATGCGCCAGTATCAAGAGGCGGAGCTGCGCGATATCGGCGCGTCGTTGCACGATTGGCCAATGGTCGCCAGCGGCACGGAAGGTTATCGCACGGCGGAGGTTACCTTGGGCGGCGTGGATACGGATGGACTTTCGTCCAGCACGATGCAGTCCAGGCATGTGCCAGGCTTGTATTTCATCGGCGAGGTAGTCGATGTGACCGGCTGGCTGGGTGGTTACAACTTCCAATGGGCGTGGGCTTCTGGCCGTGCGGCGGGCGAGGTCGCCTAGCGTTTCGCCTGGGTTGAACATACCGCATGGTTAACTGAGTGCCTGCAGCAGGAGATGCGTTATGAAAGTCGGTTTTATCGGACTGGGCGCGATGGGCAGCGCCATGGCCAGCAACCTTGTCGCGGCCGGCTACAACGTCACCGTGTGGAATCGCTCCGAAGCCGCGACGGAAAAACTGGCATCGCTGGGCGCCAAGGTGGCGAGCACGCCCGATCGCGCGGCGCAAGGCGATGTATTGCACAGCATGCTCGCCAACGACCAAGCCGTGCGCGACGTTTTTCTCGATGGCGGTTTGCTCGACGCGATGGACCCCGGCACGGTGCATGTCAATCACGCAACGATCTCGGTCGCACTGGCACGCCAGCTGGCGGAAGAACATGCCAAGCACGGGCTGGGTTACGTGGCTGCGCCCGTGTTTGGCCGTCCCGATGTGGCGGCGGCGGGAAAGCTCAACATGCTGATCGCCGGCCCCGCTGCCGCGATCGAAAAGGCAACGCCCTTGCTTGAAAAAATGGCGGGAAAATTGTGGCCCTTGGGCGAAAACCCCGAGCGTGCGAACGTAGTCAAATTGGCTGGCAATTTCATGATCGTGTCCGCCATCGAAAGTTTGTCCGAAGCGTCCGTGTTGACGCGCGCCTATGGCGTGAGCGCGGCGGATTTCATCGAGTTGATGACGAGCACCTTGTTTGCATCGCCGGTCTATCAAATTTACGGCAAGGCGATTGCGGAGCGGCGTTTTGCGCCACCGGGTTTTGCGTTGCCGCTGGGTTTGAAGGACGTGATGCTCGCGCAGGATGCCGCGCACGCCGAACAAGTGCCGATGCCTATCGCCGGCGTGCTACGCGACAGCTTGCTCGAAGCTTTGGCCGATGGCGCCCAAGATATGGATCTGTCCGCGCTTGCACGCGCATCCGAGCGCCGCGCCAATTTGGAAGGGCGCAACGGCCATGGTTGATCAAGCCATTCTTTGACTAAAAAATGACCCGGCGCGCGCTCAACCGCCGTTCCAATGCAAGGTTCCGTCGATCACCGTGTTGGTGCGTCCACCGATCCAGATGGTGCCGTCGACGATATGCGCGATCAGCAACGCATCGTGCCCCATCTCGCGCCCCTGACTTACGGAGTAGCCGCGAGCTAGCGGACCGTTCGGCTCAGCATGCGCGAGATAGGCGGCGATCAAGCCGTTCGCCGCCCCGGAAGCCGGGTCTTCCACAATGCCCACGCCGGAAGGAAACGCGCGTACGACCAGCTGATACTCCGGATGATGACTGCGCGCGAACGCGCACAGGCCCATGCTGCCGCTGGCGACGGCGAGCGCACCGATGGCGCTGTGATCGGGTTGCCAGGCACGCAGGCTGGCTTCGTCCACGCATTCGGCCAGCCACCAGCGCCGCCCCCCGTCCACCAGCGCGGGCGGCAGTTTGCCCAGGCCGATGCTGTCCAGCGTGGCGGCCAACATGGGATGGGCGTGCAGGCCGGTCTTGACCACGCGCGCTTCCGGCGATTGAAGCATCAATAGGCGCTGCGGGCCGCCGCCTTCCACGCGAATGGGTAACACGCCCGCGCCGCATTCCTGCCACAGCAAGCCGTCCTTGGGTTCGGCCAGTCCGCATTCGAGCACGGCATGCGCGCTGCCGACACTAGGATGGCCCGCGAAAGCGATTTCCTTTTGCGGGGTAAATATACGGACGCGGTAGCTGCCTTTGGGATCGGAGGGCGGTAACAGAAAGGTGGTTTCCACCAGGTCCGTCCAACGCGCGTAGCGCTGCATCTGCGCGTCGCTCCAACCGCGTGCGTCGGTCACTACACCCAGATGGTTGCCGCCGCCAGGGCTGGCGGCGAAAACGTCCAGGTGCATATAGCGGATCGGGTTCATACGACGTCGGAGCAGCGTAAGCGGGTGACCGTGCATTCTAGCGGTCGACAACGTGGCCCGCGAACGTCAAGATGCGCAAATTCCAAACATTGTCAGATTCGTCATATGCCGACTACGCTGTTGATCATCCTCGCCG
>DATJMR010000331.1:0-7999 GCA_035508595.1 Dyella sp. | reverse complement strand
CGTAGAACGCCTGCTCCATCGTGAAACGCGTGCCGAGCAAACCTACCCGCTTCAATTCCGCCGCCTGAATCTGCTTTGCCGTGGCATCGACCACGTGCACGAGCGGGATCTGCACCTCCCGTTCGATGGCGTCGGCGACTTTGTGCATGGTGTTGGCGCAAATCATCAAAAAGTCCGCACCGGCCATCTCCAGCCGGCGGGCGGCCTTGGCAAGCATCTGGCCGGCCGTTTCCCAATCGCCGCTGCGCTGCAGTTGCTCGATCTCGTGGAAATCGAGGCTGTACAGAACGATCTTCGCCGAATGCAGGCCCCCCAGCCGTTGCTTGACCGCCTCGTTGATCAACCGATAGTAGGGAACGGTCGATTCCCAGCTCATGCCGCCGATAAGGCCCATGGTTTTCATTGCGTTTGTTTCCATCCCATCGATATCGGCCACGCGGCCCGACCTCGCCTAGCATGCCTTGCCGACCGGGCCGCCGGCGACATGGAATCGTGCCATGGTCGCGAAATCGGCCCTCTGCCGACGCTTGCAAGGCCTCGCCCAGCAAAGCGTGAGGCCCGTACTGAAGTTTCCGCCGCCCCGGCCGATAACCCCGATGTGAACCTGTGGCCCGCATGGCCGCGCGTGGAGACCGGCATGATCAGCACTCGTCCCAATCTCGCTTATCTCAAGGCTGCCTGGGCCGCGCACGCCAGCATCAGTGCGGAAAACTGCAAGCAGACCTACGACGAAGCAGGCATCTCGTTCGAGCGCATCAATCATTCCTGGATCGTGCGCAAGAACGACACGCAGGTCTCCACCATGCCGCTTCGCTATACCCGCCAAGAGCTGCGCATGGGTTTCCTGGGACGCATCGAGATGGAAGCGCGCAAGGCCGCCGCCGAAATCGAAGCCGTACTGCTGCGCGATCTGCAATTGCCGGAAGAACACACGCTGATCGTGGAGCTGGAAGAAACCATGCGCCACCTGCGCCGCAAAGGCCATCGCGCGCTGGCGATGTTCATCATACCCACCGCGGAGGCCGATCCGTGCCAACGTTTCTGCGTGGAGGTGCAGGTGTTTCTCGATGCGCCCAGGGCTTGCGTGTATGCCCATCGCATCGATCCGAACGGTTTCGCCGGCATGGATCTGCTCGCCGGACACAGCAAACGCGAACGTCATCCGCGCGCCGGCACGTACGGCGAATTGGGGCAGCGCATCGTCGCCACCATTCATGGCGCGCTGGAAAAACTGGACGCGTGCGCGTCCGCGCTCGTGGCATAAAACGACGGGAAATTTCGCCCGTTTCGCCCTCCGGGCAGACCGTCACTTTGTCTCGCGAAGCGGGGTTCACGGTCTCTTCACCCCTGCTGGATGCATCGTCCCGGGACACAGGCGGGCGACTCTTCGAAAGGGCGGGCGGTGTGTTGAAAGAGGCCGTGCCGGCGACAGCCGTCGAGACTGTGTTGTCCGGCGACAAGCTGCTGAAAAAACTTCCCGCGGCGGTCTACGCGACCGACGCCAAGGGACGTATTACGTTCTTCAATGACGCCATCGTGCGGTTTGCCGGCCGCACGCCCACCCTTGGCGAGACGTGGCATTCGATCTGGCAGTTGTGTCAGCCGGACGGCACGCCACTGCCGGCGGACCAGTGCCCCATGGCTATCGCGTTGCGCGAACACCGTCCCGTTCGCGGAATAAGTGTGATTGCGCAACGCCCCGACGGTACGCGCGTGTCATTCATGCCCTACCCCACGCCGCTGTTCGACGACAACGACACGCTGATCGGCAGCATCAACGTGTTGATGGATTTATCCGATCCGCACGACGCGCCATCGTCATCTGCCGCGGCAAAGAGGCAAGACGCCACCAAGGAAGGTGTCAACAAACCGGGGCAATCCGAGCGCGATTTCGAGCTGCTGGTGCGCAGCGTTACCGACTACGCGATTTTCATGCTCGATACGACGGGCCACGTCATCAGCTGGAACAGCGGCGCGGAAAAAATCAAAGGCTACAGCGCCGATGACATCGTCGGCTCTCATTTCTCGCGCTTCTATACTCCCGAAGATCAAGCGGCAGGTATTCCGCAACATGCGCTGAGCACGGCGTTGCGCGAAGGGCGCTACGAATCGGAAGGGTGGCGCGTGCGCAAAGACGGCACGCGCTTCTGGGCCAACGTCGTGATCGATCCGGTCTGGAACAACGGCGTGTTCGTCGGTTTCGCCAAAGTCACGCGCGATGCGACCACACGCCGCCACGCCGAACTGGCGCTGTTCGAAAGCGAGCGCCGTTTCCGCGGCATCGTGAATACCGCGTTGGACGCGTTTGCACAGATCGACGAGGCGGGCCGCATTACCGAATGGAATCCGCAAGCCCGCGATTTGTTCGGTTGGACGCGCGAGCAAGTGCTGGGCAAACCGCTGGCTAATCTTTGCCTGGCCGCCGACGATTCGGCGACATCGAGCTGGCTGGCCTCGGCTTGGCATGAAAGGAGTACGCGAAAAATCCATCAAATCACCGCCGTCAATCGCGCGGGGAGGCGCTTCACGGCCGAGCTCAGTGCCAGCGTGCTGCCGCTGGCATCTGGTCCGTTGATGAACATCTTCGTGCGCGATCTCACCGAAAAGATGTTGATGGAAACGCAACTGCGGCAATCGCAGAAGATGGAAGCGCTGGGACAGCTCACCGGCGGCATTGCCCACGACTTCAACAACATCCTGCAGGCCATTTCCGCCTCGCTTGAGGTGGTGGAGATGATCAGCCAGCGAGAGGGCTTCACCGCGGCCGACAAACATATCCATAACGCACTGTGCAGCGTGCGGCGTGCCGCCGGACTTACGCATCGCCTGCTTGCGTTTGCGCGCCGCTAGGCGCTCGCGCCCAAAGCGGTTGCCGTGGTTGGACTGATTGCCGGAATGAACGAACTGCTGCGGCATTCGATCGGCGAACACATCGTGCTGGAATTGACGCTGCCCGACGATGTGTGGACGGCGCACTGCGACGCGAACCAACTGGAAAACGCCATTCTCAATCTGGCGATCAACGCGCGCGACGCCATGCCCCACGGCGGCCGTTTGCAGATTGCGGTGGCTAACGTCAGCGGCAACGATCCGTCCGCTTTCAACGTACTCGATCCGAACGGCAACTTCGTCAAAATTACTGTCTCCGACAACGGCAGCGGCATGTCGGCGGACGTGCAGGAACGCGCGTTCGATCCGTTCTACACCACCAAGGCGGTTGGACAAGGCACGGGATTGGGCCTGTCCATGGTCTACGGTTTTGCGCGGCAATCGGGCGGGCATTGCGTGATCGACAGCGAACTGGGCGAAGGCACGCGCATCACCTTGTTGCTGCCTCGTTACGAAGGTCCCGTGCCGCACGCCGAAGAACGCCCCGCCCGCACGGCTCGACCCTCGTTGCGTGGCGAACACGTTCTGTTGGTGGAAGATCAGGCCATCGTTCGCTCTGCCATCACCGAAGTGTTGATCAAACAGGGATACGCCGTCACGCAAGCTTCGGACGGCCTGGAAGGCGTATCGGCCGCCATCGCCGGCGATCCATTCGATCTCATCGTGACCGATATCGGCCTGCCCGGCGTCAACGGCCGAAGCCTGGCCGACACGGTCCGCAGCCGCCAGCCCCAGGTGCCGATTTTGCTGATGACCGGCTACGACCCCAACGGCACCAGCGCCACCACCAGCCTGCCCGACGGCATGGCGCTGCTTTTAAAACCTTTCAACGTCGACACCTTGGTGGAACAGGTGCGGCAGTTGATCGAGTGGCGTCATGCGCAGCTGGAAGAGGCGCGCCCCTAAACGCCAGGCACATCGAAAGCCCGGTTTTTACTGAAACACTTCGCACCTTGCATCCTCGTTCCGGCGAGAGCCGGGACGAGGCGCGTTATCCCGTGTCACAACGGTGCCGCCCTCCAAGCAAAACCGTCCATGCCGTGCTATCTATATCTACCCCACCGGTTCCAAGGAAAGTTACCGATGAAATTCTTCTTTGCCGTGTCTGCGCTCATGCTGCTCACCAGCCCCACCCTTGCCGCCGACCAGGCGACGCAGGTGCAGCACATCAATCCCGCCACGCTCTACGCACCGCGTGGCTACACGCACGTGATCACCGTCGATGGCGGCCGCACCGTGTACATCGCAGGCCAGACGCCATTCGATCAGCACGGCAAGCTTGTCGGCGCGGGCGATTTTTCCGCGCAAGCACAACAGACGTTCGAAAATCTCAAAGCCGCGCTCGCCGCAGGCGGCGCGACGTTTTCCGACGTGGTCGAGATGACCACCTACGTCACCGATATGTCGCACGTCGATGCCTATCGAAAAGTACGCAATCAATATATGAACGACCCGCTGCCCACGGCGAGCTTGATAGAAGTGAAAGGTTTGTTCCGTCATGACCTGATGATCGAAATCAGTGCCGTTGCCGTGGTACCCGCCACGGCAACGCACAAGCCGCACGCAAACCCGTAGCACCGGATGGGCACAAGCAGCCCGGCATGAGCCCAACGATCGTTATCCACACGAGGATCTCTTCATGTTGAATTGGCTGGAATACCGCAAAGAACTGATGGGCCGCATCGGCGAAATCGGCAAGCTGAGCCCCGATACCCTCGCCGGCTACCAGACCCTGTCCAATGCCGGCCAGAAAACCGGCCATCTGGACGCCAAGACGCGCGAGCTGATTTCCCTGGCGGTCGCCGTGACCACGCGCTGCGACGGCTGTATCACGGTGCACACCGCCGAGGCCCTGAAACACGGCGCCACGCAGGAAGAAATCGCCGAGGCGCTAGGCGTGGCCGTGGCCATGAATGCAGGTGCCGCGCTGGTGTATTCGGCCAGGGTGATGGACGCCGTGGGCGCCTATAAGGCCGGACACTGACGTTTAGCCCTCAACGGCGCCATGCTCACAAGCGCCGTTGAGGGCGCATTGCAAAAATTCGCGTCTCAAACGTCTTTGTAGCCGTAAGGGAGGTTTTCCCTATCCGGCTCTATGCGAGGACGTGACGCCGTGTTCCTGACCGTCGAACAAATCGAGCAGCGGCTCGCCGAACTGAGCCGCTCCATCCCGCGCCTGCTCAACGAGAGCCGGGGCGCCGAATTCTGGATCGAGTTTCTGGAGCGCGCCGACGCCATCAAGGACCACGTCTCGCTCGATCACTACGACTGGGTGACCGAGCGAATTGGCGAAGCGCTCGCCGCTTGCGGCGTTTCGCCCCCTTCACGGTGGATTCTGGCGGCCTTGGCCGAGAGCGAAAGCCCGCCCGTGGAAGTGTCGCGTCCCATAAAAAGCAATATGCCCATATAGGGGCCGCTCAAGCTGCTGGACAGACAGCCGATAGCGTTATCAGGACCTCATTTTTCACGGGGCCTGGGGGGTTTCACCATGAGTACATCCGTCGTTGCCGCCTTGATGCTGCACAACCAATCCTGTTCCCAATGCCGCATGGGCGAACCGTGCATGGCATCCGAGCGCATTCAAGACGAATGGCTGCGCCGGGAGGCCTCCTTGCAAGTCGGGGCGAGCGCGCCCCACTGGCCCACCGAAGACGCCGCCTGACGCGCATACCCTGACCTTTTTGCAGGGCCGCACCACCGCCACGCACAGCCGCTAAGCTAGGCCTCACTCCAATGGGGAGCCAACGGGTGAGCGAGGGGTTATGCATCCACATCCATTTTTTGGATTGATCGCGGCTATCTTGGCGGTCATTCCTGCCTGGAAAATCGTCGCTAAAGCGGGTTACAACGGCGCCTGGTCGCTGCTGATCTTCGTGCCGCTGGTCAATATCATCATGATGTACGTGTTTGCGTTCAGCCAATGGCCCACAGAGCGATCGCGCGTGCCGTAACCGTTATTCCCTGAAAACACAGCGTAAACACCGCCCCGCGTTCTTCACAACGCGGGGCGTACTGTTTTTGGGGGCGGTCGACCGAATACGCGCTCGACCGCTGTTTCACGGCGGGAACCAAAGCCCATCCGTACGCTTAGGCAGCACGTAGACCATTCTTAAAGATTTCACCTATCGCATCGAAGCCGGAACCCTTATTTGCGCCGGGATGGCGAACGAAACATCAAAAAGGTTTGCCATGAAAATGATTGCTTTCGCCTGCGGCTTGCTTATTTTGCTAACCGGCATCAGCGGCATCATCTCGCCCGCATCGCTGCAACCGCTCACTCAACTCACCACCAGCACGGGCGCTTTCCTGCTGCTCGCGGCGATCCGCATCGTACTAGGCCTCATCCTGATTCTCGGGGCACCGCAATCGCGCATGCCCAGCAGCATTCGCATGATCGGTTTCATCGTGTTGATGATAGGTATCGCCACGGCCATTACCGCCTTTATGGCGCTGGAACAAGCCCGTTATATCGTCAGCCAGTGGATGGAGATGGGCGACGCGATGATACGCCTTACCGGCGTGGCGCTTGTGGTTGTCGGCGGCTTTATCGTCTATTGCTTTGCGCCGGAACGAACGCAAGTGGACGGCACCAAGACCGATAGCTGACAGCGAGTTCTATCCGAATACGAGTCGTTTTTTCGCGGACCACCTGCGGTTTTCTCGTTGTCGCCGGTTGTGCCCGCAAGGGGCTGATAAATCGCGATCACGCCGAATCGCTTTCGATCTTCATCGAAACCATCCGAGCACACCAACGGCATTTTTTGGATTTAAAAGTCATTTGCGTTTGGACGTCCATCCATACGCATATAGCGCGCCAAGTCGCGAAATAACCGTAGTTTCAATGCAGAATATCGCGCGACTCCTGCATCGCCACGCTCAAAGACACGCGCAAAATCCAAATTTCGCCCTGTATCAAACATGATACATAACGAGTTATATATGCCCTCTTTGATAAAAGGTCGGACCACTGCCGTGCATGCTACGCAGAGGGGGTTTTATGGCCGCGATAAACGTTCTTGTCGTGGGTGACGGCCCTTACTTGGCAAACAGTCCTGCGCAGGATGGCATCAATTTTGCCCCGAGCCAGGATACGTCCGACGACACGTTCACCGTTTCGGAATTCATATATCTGTTGACCCATGGCTCGGACGTATCCATTGCGGTGGATACGGCGCATCGGCGCAGCGATCCGCACGCCACGTTCCAGAATTTTGTTTTTACGTCCGCCAACATCGCCAAATACGACGTGCTTTGGCTGATCGGTTACGAGGGATGGAATTACCGCGATCCGCCGGTCGGCGGCGCGCTCGCTTCGTCGGAAGTGGATGCCATTACCGCCTTTATGGATGCGGGCGGCGGCGTCTTCGCGACCGGCGATCATGCAGGCATGGGTTCGTTCGTCGCGGGCAATATTCCGCGCGTGCGTTCGATGCGCAAATGGTTTGCGCGCACGCAGGATTTTCCTGCCGGTTATCCGTCGACCGCGATCGATTATGCGGGCAACAGCGTCACCTCGCTCAATTGGCCCGGCATTTCCAACGATCCCAATCCGGGCATGGGGCGCGCGGACACGCTGGTGATGAATCCCAGCGACACGTCGGCGCAATATCAGTTCGACGATCAATCCGACAATATTCCGCAAATGCTCGCGTTTCCCAACAATATCGTGCATGCGGTTTTGGAAGGCGGGGCCGGGCCGCTGTCGCGCTTTCCCGACCACATGCACGAAGGTGAAGTGGTAACGCCCAGCAACCTTGGCGCCAGCATGACGATCAACGGTCAAGCGTATACGGAATATCCCACGGCTGGCGGTTTTCAACCGGGCCCCGCGGTAATCGCCACCGGTACGGTCACTGCCAATCACACCACACTGGTGGAAGGCTCGCAGTGCGAGCAGAACAATTTTTCGTCCGACACGACGCCAAGCACCGGCATGACGATCGGCATTCTGTGCGCGTACGACGGCCGCGGCGCCAACGTGGGGCGCATCGTCACCGATTCGTCGTTTCACCACTATCTCGATCTCAATCTGGTGGGCGATCCGTGCGGCAGCTCAGCGGACCGCATGGCCGGTTTTGGACCCGCCATGTCGACACCCGCCAGCGGCAGC
>DATJMR010000330.1:0-7020 GCA_035508595.1 Dyella sp. | reverse complement strand
CGTCGCGACGCAAGGCGATCGTCGAGCCGAACGCGAATCGCGTCGAACCGAAGGCATGCGAAAGCTTCACGGAGGGTGCGAACCAGTCGTCGATGAATAGACGGCCAAGTCGCGACCAGAAGGAAGTTCCCGGAATGCCGTAATAAAGACAAGTGACGATGCCCACACTCGGGTCCGTCAAGGGAGCGACCACGCGCACCAGATAGTCCGGTTTCACGTAGATGTCGGCGTCCGCCAGCACCAGCACATCGTGCTGGGCGTGCGGCAGCATGTTCATCAGGTTGCTGACTTTGAAGTTCGCCCCATGCACGCGCGGATCGACCGCCAAGGCGATCGAGCGCTGCGGAAATTCCTGGCGCAAACGCTCGACCACGGCAATGGCCGGGTCGTCCGGATCGCGCACGCCGAAGACGAGCTGATAATCCGGGTGCGTCTGCAGGCAGAAGCTGCGCAGGTTCTCATAGAGTCGAGGCTCGGCCCCATGCAAAGGCTTGAGCACGGTTGCAGGCCGAGGCTGCATATCGTTGGATGTCCATGTGCGCCGCGGTCGTTTCAGCACCGCCCACGATGCGATACAGGCGTACCCTGCCGCGGCAAAGGCGAGCGCAATGCCTAGTCCATGAATAAGGGTGGTCACTAACCAGCTCGAGAACATGGACGTTTATGCTACAGGCATCTGTTTGGACGAAAGGCGAGAACTGGGGGCGGCATGATAGCTATGCAAGAGGGTGTGCAATGAGCGAGCCGGACCGTATCAGGCGTTGGCCGCGCAGATGGCGGCAAATGCTGCTGCTCGTTCTGCTCTCTAGTGTTTCCGCATGTGCTAGCGCGCAGGACGCGCAAGCGTACGCGCCAAGTCCATCAGCCATCGTTGGCGACTGGCTGGTGGAAAGCCGTGACGCCGTGATTCGCATTCAGCAAGTGGGAAACCAATACCAGGGCTACATCCTGTGGCAGCTGCATAACACCTACGGTCCCGAGGACGGTCCCGGGCTCGATGGCAAGATCGTCACGGACCGCAAAAACCCTGATCCGGCCTTGCGTTCCCGGACTTTGGACGGCCTGCCACTGCTCAATGGCCTGCGCTTCGAAACCGAGAAAAAGAGGTGGATCGGCGGCCGCATCTATAATGCGGATAACGGACGCACTTATAATTGCCTGGTTCGAATGCTTGGTCCGAACCGTTTGCAACTGCGCGGTTTTATCGGCATCAGCCTGTTCGGCGGCAATACCGTGTGGAGTCGGGTGACCATGAAAACGCCTGTCCCCGGGCAGTTGCCTTTCGTGGTAGATACGCCGGCCAAGTAGCGCTCCGGTTTGTTTCATTCATTTGTATTTAGTCGCCCCTTTCCCCTGCGAGACATCATGAACCGCGAACCACGCACCGATCTGTCCGGTGAACTGCGTGCTGCTTCCCAAGCACAGCCCAACATTGCTCTGATCAAGTACTGGGGCAAGCGCGACGCTGCGCTCAATCTGCCGGTTGTCGGTTCCATTTCCATCACGTTGGAAAGCCTGTGGACGCGTACCGACGTGCGCTTTGTGCCGGGTCAGAAGCATGATCATGTCAGCCTCAATGGCCGCAGCGACGAAGCGGAATCCAAGCGCATCACGGCATGTTTGAACTTGCTGCGCGCACGTGCGGGCGTCGATTACGGTGCGGAGGTCGTCAGCCGCAACAACTTCCCCACGGCGGCAGGCCTGGCGTCTTCCGCATCCGGATTTGCCGCTCTGGTACATGCCGGTACGCGCGCGCTCGGGTTGAAGTTGAACCTCACCGAGCAATCCGAACTGGCTCGCCGCTGCTCAGGTTCGGCGGCGCGTTCGCTTTTCGGCGGTTACGTGGAATGGGCGCACGGCACCTTGGCCGATGGCACCGATTCCGTCGCAAAGCCCTTGCTCGATGCGAACGCATGGCCGTTGCGCGTGGCGGTGGCGATTACGTCGACGGCTGCCAAGCAGGTCGGTTCGACCGAAGGCATGCGTCGCACAGCCGAGACATCGCCCTATCAATCGGCATGGATCGATACGCAGGAGGCCGACCTGAGCGTGGCGCGCGACGCCATCCGTGGGCGCGATTTCGATGCGTTGGCGCGCATCTCCGAATACAGCTGTTTGAAGATGCATGCGCTGGCCTTGGCCGCTCAACCGGGTCTTTTGTATTGGAACGGTGCGACGGTGGAATGCATGCATCGCGTGCGTTCTCTGCGCCAGCAAGGCGTGCCCGTGTTCTTCACCGTCGATGCGGGCCCGCAATTGAAAGCCGTCTGCGCGCCGTCGGTGATCGAACAAGTGAAGGCCGCTTTGCGCGACGTGCCCGGCGTGCTCGAAGTGCTCGATACCGGTTTGGGCGAAGGTGCCCATGCCATCGCCGCGGACGCCGTGGAGGCATGATGGAACTCACCGCCAGCGCACCGGCCAAGCTGGTTTTACTGGGCGATTACGCGGTGCTGGAGGGTGCGCGCGCCCTCGTGCTGGCGGTGGATCGCCGGGCCAGCGTGCGTATCGCGCCGCGCCACGATCGTGAATGCAATGTGTATGCGCCCGATCTGGGCATTCGTGGTGCAGCCGTCGTTGTCGATAACGACGGCCATCTGCAATGGCAATGCGACGAGACCACCAAGGCCAAACTCGCATTGGTCGATTCGGTATGGCATGGCCTGCTGCGTGAAGGCTTGGCACCCGCGTCGCGCGAAGGTTTCGATCTGCACCTGGATACCTCGGGATTTTTCCACGTCGAAGGATCCGTACGCGCCAAGCTGGGGCTAGGTTCGAGTGCGGCATTGACCGTGGCGCTTGCCTCGGCGTTGGCCACTTGCGCGGGGCATGGCGATGCCATCGCCGATCGCACGCGATGGATGCGGCAGCTGCTGAACATGCACGGAAACTGGCAAGGCGGCCGCGGTAGCGGTGTCGATATCGCGGCCAGCGTGGCGGGCGGATTGATCGCGTATCAACTCGTCGGTCCAGCGCGCGAGCCCACCTACGAAACGATCTCGACGGACGGCTTGCATTGCCTGTTCGTATGGTCGGGGCAGTCCGTATCGACCAGCGACTCACTGCAACGTTTGGCACTGTGGCGCGAAACCCATGTCGCCGACTATGTCGCGCATATGAACGAATTGAGCATGATTTCGGCCGCCGCGATCGATGCGCTTACGCAACGACGCGTACAATCTTTCATTGGCCTTACGAAAGACTATGCGCGCGGTTTGCAGCATTTCAGCGCGGCATGCGGTCTGGAAATCTACTCTCCCGCACAAAAACAGCTCGCCGATATGGTCTCGGGAACGGATGTCAGCTATAAGCCTTGCGGCGCAGGCGGCGACTTCGGTGTGGTTTTTGCCGAGGATGCGGAAAGGTTGGCGACATTTGGACGCGCCATTGTTTCCGCCGGTATGCAAATTGTCCCCCTGGGGCTTGATTCCCAAGGAGTGAGCTGCCATATGCGGCCAGACGCGAAATCTCCCCCCTCAAGGATTTTGACGTGATCGCAAACCCTGTCGAACGCCATGGCTGGCGAGCCATTTGTATCTGCATTGTCGTGATGGTGGGGTGTGCGACTAACGACCTATCACGGAGTGCCTAAGAAAATGAGCGCCGAATCAACGAGTGCCGAACGGTCCCGATTCCCGGCTTTCTACAAACTCTCGGTGTCCGACCGCGTGCGCATCATCCACGAGCGCGGATGGCTTTCTGCCGAAGACTATCAAGCGCTGGTCTCCGGCGAGCACACGCTGAAGATCCACAAAGCCGACAAGATGATCGAGAACGTTGTCGGCGTGATGGGCTTGCCGGTGGGTCTGGGTCTCAACTTCCTGGTCAACGGCCGCGACTACATCGTGCCGCTGGTGGTGGAAGAACCGTCGATCGTGGCGGCGTTGTCCTCTGCCGCCAAACTCGTGCGCGGCACGGGCGGCTTTACCGTGGAAAGCACCGAGCCGGTATTGATCGGCCAGGTGCAGGTGGTGGACGTGCCGCATCTTGCGCACGCCAAGGCCACGCTACTGCAGCGTAAGGACGAACTGCTCAACCTCGCCAACAGCCTGCATCCGCAGATGGTGGCGCGCGGCGGCGGCGCGCAGGATCTGGAAGTGCATGTGCATCCGCGTCCCGAAGGCGGCGACATGCTGGTGGTGCATCTGTTGGTCGATACGCGCGACGCGATGGGCGCCAACCTCGTCAACACGATGTGCGAAGGCATTGCTTCGCTGGTCGAAACGATGACCGGCGGTCGCGTCTTTCTGCGTATTCTTTCCAACCTGACCGATCGCTCGATGGTGCGCGCGCGTTGCGTGATTCCCGCCGATCAACTCACCGGCAAGGGCTTTGAGGGCGAAGAAGTGCGCGACGGCATCGTGCTCGCGAACGAATTCGCCAGCATCGATCCGTATCGCGCGGCCACGCACAACAAAGGCATCATGAACGGCGTCGACGCGGTGGCGCTGGCCACCGGCAACGACTGGCGCGCGATCGAATCGGCTGCGCATGCGTATGCCGCGCGCGGCGGCCGCTACACCTCGCTCACGCGTTGGTACAAAGGTGAGAAGGGCGAGCTGATCGGCGAACTCGACATTCCGATGAAGGTGGGCACGGTCGGCGGGCCGCTGCAATCCAACGCAACCGTAGCGCTCAATCTGCGCCTGCTCGGCGTGAAGACGGCGCGTGAACTGGCCGAGATCATGGGCGCGGTCGGTCTTGCGCAGAACTTTTCTGCGTTGCGCGCGCTGGTCACCGAAGGTATTCAGCAAGGTCACATGACGTTGCATGCACGCAGCGTTGCCGTGGCGGCGGGCGCCACACCGGAAATCTTCGACACGGTAGTGGAGCGCCTGGTGGAAAGCGGCGAGATCAAGATCTGGAAAGCGCAGGAGATTGTCGACCAGGTGCGCAAAGAGTCTCGCGGCGTGCCGGCGACGACGGCCGAACAGCCGTCCGTGGATCATCGCGCATGCGGTCACGGCAAGATCATTCTGCTCGGCGAACATGCCGTGGTGTACGGCAGTCACGCGATCGCCGCACCGGTGCCGCTTGCCGTGCGCGCGGTGGCGCAAGACACCAAGTCTGGCGGGGTAGATATGTTTATCCCGCGCTGGGGTGTGGAATATCGCTTGCACCGCGATCCCGCGCATCGCGACTCGTTTCAGCGTTCGCTCGGCATCATCTTCGATTCGCTGGAATTGACCGAGCGCTCGATGCGCATCGAAGTGTTCCCGAACGTGCCGCGCGCCATGGGCCTTGGCGGTTCGGCCGCGATGGCGGTTGCGGTGATCCGCGCGCTCGACCAGCACTACAAGCTGGGCTTGAGCGATGAGGAGATCAACGCACTGGCCTTCCGCTGCGAAGAAGTCGCGCACGGTTCCGCTTCCGGTATCGACAACACGGTGGCGACGTACGGCAAGACATTGCTGTACAAGCGCGCCGGCAAGAAGGGCGAGTCGCCGATGGTGCGCGAACTGCATCTGCCCAAACGCATTCCGTTGGTGATCGGCATCAGCGGCAAGGAATCGCTCACCGCCGTGACGGTCGGCAAGGTGCGCACGGCGTGGCAACGCAATCCTGCGTTGTACGACGGCATCTTCCAGCAGATCGATGCACTCACGCTGCAAGGCGTCGAAGCGATGCAGCAGTTCGATCTGGAGCGCCTCGGCGATCTGATGAACATTTGCCACGGCCTGCTCAACGCATTGCGTGTGTCGAGTTGGGAAGTGGAGGAGCTGGTGCAAATAGCACGCGAACACGGTGCGATCGGCGCCAAGCTCACAGGCGGCGGCGGCGGCGGTTCGATCGTCGCGCTGTGCCCGCAGAACCGCGAAAAAGTCGCAGCCGCGATACGCGACGCCGGCTACCAGGCGATGGAGGTCGACATTGGATAACGCAGAAGTGGAACGCCAGGATTGGCGCGATTCGAACGAGATCGTATCCTTCGACGACGAGCCGTTGGTGCTGGTCGATCACGACGATCGCGAAGTCGGCTTTATGGACAAGGCCGCGGCGCACACGGGCAAGGGCACCTTGCATCGTGCGTTCTCGTTGTTCGTGTTCAATTCCAAAGGCGAGCTGCTGTTGCAGCAGCGCGCGCCCGGCAAGCGCCTGTGGCCAGGTTTTTGGTCGAACACCTGCTGCAGCCATCCGCGCCGCGGCGAGACCTTGGACAACGCCATTCATCGTCGCTTGCGCGAGGAGCTTGGGCTCGCGTGTCCGCTCGAGCATCTGTTCAAGTTCGAATACCACGCGCAATTCGATGCCGACGGTGCCGAACACGAACTGTGCTGGGTATATGCCGGCCGCAGCGACGACGCGCCGACCGTGAACGTGAATGAAATTTCCGGCCTGCGCTATATCGCGCCCGACGCGCTCGACGCGGAGATGGCGGCCAATCCGGAAGCCTTCACGCCATGGTTCAAGATCGAATGGGCAAGGATTCGCAGCGAACACGCTCAGGTGTTTGCGCCGCTTTCGAAAGGCTAAACGTTAAGCAGAACAGGCATAACCGCCCCATTTAGGTGGGTTATACTGTACCGACTAGGTAAGTTTTTCACGCTCGATGCAAAAAAGACCGCGTTGTCCCCAACACGGATCCGATTGCGTCAGGTGTACCGACATTCCGGAGAATCCCTTGGGTATCCCTCTTATTCAACAAACCACGATCGCTCAATACATCCTCAAGAAGAAACTGAGCGGTCAGAAGCGCTACCCGCTGGCGATGATGTTGGAGCCGTTGTTCCAGTGCAATCTCGCATGCGCCGGTTGCGGCAAGATCGATCAGCCCAAGGAAATTCTGCAAAAGCGCATGAGCGTCGAGCAGGCGTTGGCAGCGGTGGACGAGTGCGATGCCCCCGTGGTGTCCATTCCCGGTGGCGAGCCGCTGATCCACAAGGATCTGCCGAAGATCGTCGAAGGCATCGTCGCGCGCAAGAAGTTCGTGTACCTGTGCACGAACGCGATCCTGATGCCCAAGCACATCGACGAGTACAAGCCGTCGCCGTACTTCACCTGGTCGGTGCATCTGGATGGCCT
>DATJMR010000329.1:0-18424 GCA_035508595.1 Dyella sp. | reverse complement strand
GCACCCCAGCAAGTCCTGGATCTTTGCAGCTCGTCGGCGACCAAACCCAATTTGACCAACTGCGGCGGCTCGGCCAACTACTACACGAACGATCAGAATGGCCAATCGCATGGCCTTGAGTTGAACGGAAGCTGGAACGTGTCGCATTCGCTGATATTGGGTGCCTACTTCACATACACCGATACCTATCTGACGAGTGAAGCGGCCTCCATCACTACACCGCTCAATGTCCAGCTCGTGGGCGTGCCGAAGAAAATGGGCTCGCTAGATGCCACCTGGAAACCCATGGACAAGCTTACTGTCTATGGGCAGATGTTCTATATCGGCCCGATGTATCTCGACGAAACCACTACACCGCACACGTATTACGGCCAAGGTGGAAACATCGTGTACAACGCCAGCGTCGGCTATGCGCTCACCGATTCGCTCGGTCTATCGGCGAGTGTCGTGAATGCATTCAATAAGAAGTACTCGGAGAATACATACGCCATTACGCAACCATGGCTGCGCACCTGGTCCATGCCGCGCACGTTCTACGTATCGGCAACATTCAAGTACTAGGCATGCTCTGATCTGCACGGTCTACTATCTGAACGGGATCGCCAAGCGGTCCCGTTCAGGGCATATCGGAATGATGACTACTGCAGTTTTTGCAGCTGAGCGGCGGTCAGTGCGCCGCTGATGCCCACGCGACTGCCGTCGGCGCGAATGACGAGCACACGAGGGGTTTCGCCGCCCCAGCTCGGATCGATCAAAAAGTTGATGCGATCCGGTGCCGCATCCGCATAAGCGTGCGCGGGATACTCCGCGACACCGGCAGCTTGCAGCCGCTGCTCGATCGCATCAGCCTGCGCGATGTTATCGGTGGCCACCGTCACCAGCTCGACATCATGCGGATGCGCCTTTTGCAACGTCGCAAGCGCTTCCAAGTTGGCCTCGCAATAGGCGCAATCGAGCGCCCATAGGGCGATGATCCGTTCGCCGTGTGTCGGCGGCTTCACCAGCGCGGGAACGTCCGCAGCGGACAAAACAGTGGGCGATGCCGCCTGCGCCAGCATGGGCAACGCGAGAAGAAAGATCAAAAGAGCGCTGCGCATCAGAGTAGCTTGCTGTCGATGGCAATCAGGCGGAAGCCGTCTGTCGTGTTCCACTCCAGATAGGGGCGACCTCTCCACATGAGCCATTGCGGCGAGCCTGCTTCCCCGGCAACGTTGGCGATCACGCGCGCGTCGTCAAAGTGCAGCCCGTCATCGGTAGAACGCTTGAGCATTAATGCATAGCCCTGCGCGCTGACCTGGTTCCAGGCGATCCATACCGTTTTGCCATGCACGGCGACATCCGCATGACCGGCTCCAAGTGTTGCGATCACCTGGACGTGTTTCGGCTCGTGACCGGGATCGAGCTGGCCGTACCAGATCGTTGGCTGATCTTTGGCCTCGTACCAGACCGCGTGGCGGGTACCGTCAGCACCGATGGCGAGGCCGGGGCCGTGTTCCGGGCAAGCGGCGATCTGCCATTGGTCAAATGTGGCGCGCTCGGGGTGAGCAGCCCTGCCGTCCGTATAAAGCACGCCATAGGCGTGATCGCGAATGTTGTCGCCAAAAATGCTGCGGAAGAAGGCTGCGATGTGACCACTGGGGGTACGCGCGAGTGCAATGCGGCAGCACTCGCAGCTCTGATCAATCAACTTGCGGTCGGGCGCGAAACTCGCGCCTTCGTCACTCGACCAGCTGTAATACACAGCAGCGCCGAGATACGGCTTGCCCTTAGCATGCGCGGCTTCCAGATCACGTTTGTCGATCCACGCCACGACCACCCGACCGTGACCGTCCACCGCCAAGGCATCGAAGCGATGCGTGATTTCTGCTTGGTCGTGGTTGACGGTGATGGGCGCAGAAAAGTGTTTACCGCCATCAAGCGAACGCGCAAAGCGTACAAAGCCGCTCCACTTTTTGGCGAGCGGTTCAGACCATGTCACATAGAGCTCGCCATGCGGGCCAATCGCGATCTTTGGTCGGTTCTCGGCCGAATCGTAGATCGGCTCGGCCTGTGCATTTACATCGACGGGCGCGCTAAGCGTCTTGCCAAAATCGTCCGAGTAGCGCAATCGCACATGGTCATCGGCCGCATCGACCACCCATAGCCGACCTTTCGCATCGAAGGCCGCCGTAGCACCGAGTTTTGGCCCCTTGCCCATGCTCATCGACTTCATCGCATCCATATTGCCTTGAGCGATGGCCGCCAGCGGCAAGAGGCAGAGAAGCGAGAGCATCCACGTCCGCATGAGAAATCTCAAAGAAACCAGTCAAATCTGCTGCTCGACAGCAAGACAAACAGTGTAATAGGTGGAGCAGTAACGGATCCAATATGAGGATCTACAGAAATCGTGAAGACTTGCGGCATGGTGTATTGCATCGACCGGTTGAGACCACAACCTGAAGTGGACATTCGAGGATACCGTACTCGAACATTTCGAGACATTGCTGCGAGGAATTCGCGCTGAGATTGCGACAATTCATAGCCAGCTGGCTCTATTGGTGGAAGCGACGGTTAGAGAGACTGGGGTGACCATCCGGACTGCGAGGAGCGCAGTAAGTACTGCATTTAAGATGCGGTTTGGCTTTAAAGCTTATGAACGATATAGAAAGCGCCGCCGACGTGATCCCTCAGCCCAATGGCCGCCACAAGGCGCATTGCTAAAGGGCAACCTGGTAGCCGGAGAACTCAAATCAGATCCATTGATTTAGGCCTGCTTCGGGCTGCGGTCTCGATCATTGAAGGCGATTGCATGGAGGGCGTACCATTTTCCAGTGGCCTAATGGTCAAATGGCTTGGGACTAGTAAAGGCGCTTTTCGCTGAGTTCATTTGCTTCGCGTTCGACATGGATACAGCCTTGGCCCGTATCGCAGTAGCTGTAACGTTAGATTTGATCCTTAACGTTTTCGACTCTGAAGGAGGGCAAGAAATGTCAATTCATGAAAAGGGTATGGGTACAGAGGTTCTGCGGGGGCCAGGGTTGGGTATCCATGTCGGCGACGGAAGGAACAAAGGCGACTGCACCAACCAAGAGTAACCTCTGGGGTTCAATTCCCCGCCCCGCACCAAATTCTAAGGAAGGCCGCCATCTAGGCGGCCTTTTTCGTCCACGCATCAGAAATAGCTACGAAAGCGAAGGTTTATGTACTCGCAGCGCGAGGCTGCGGTGCGCTTACCTTTAAGCACTGCGGCGCCATGCTACAGAGATCCGGCTTTTTCCATATTCCAGGCAACTTGCGTCGGACAAACTTGTTGGACGTCCATCGAAGTTTGTCCAAAACGGACAAACTATGCTGGATCGCGCACGGGGACATGCGCGAATCGGCTGCAACAGGAAATGGCGCGCCCGGAGGGATTCGAACCCCCGACCAATGGCTTCGGAAGCCACTACTCTATCCGGCTGAGCTACGGGCGCGTGGTGAGCGCTGACGCGTGCGATCCGAAGGATGCGCGTCAGGCGGACGGGAAGTATAGCGGAGTTGGACGGGTGCATGGAGACGGGGTTGCAAGCACAGCCCCGCGCTCCAACCCTCTCCCCAACGGGGAGAGGGCGGAATCGAAGCGAATCAGCGCGCTTTGATCAGCTGGGTCAACGTATCGGGCTTGCTGGTATCGCGCTCCAGGTGCGGATACTTCAGGCCGCCGTGATAGTCGATACGCACGGTCTTGTACTCGTCGAAGTTCTTCACCAGCAGCTCGATGGGCTGGCTGGTGTCTTTCGCTGCTGCGGTGACGGCATCCTTGAGCGTGTCCGGATCGTAACTGCGGCCGTTGATGGCCACGATGGTCATGCCCGGCGAGAGGCCGGCGTTGAACGCGGGGCCGTCCCACAGCACATCGCCGATCGCGCCCTCCTTGCCTACCGATACGCCCAGCGAATACGTGAGGTCGGCCGTGTGGCGGAAGCTTTCGGCGGCTTTGATCGCATCGGAAGGCTTGTCGGTGTAGACCAGTTTCCAACCGTGCGACGCCAGGCCGCCGGTGAGCGGACCGTGCCCGTCCAGACGCGTGCGCAAGTAGCTCTTCCAGTCGTAAGGCGCGATGTCGTTGAGCGTTTTGACGACATCTTCAAAGGTGTAGGGATCGACATCCCACGCGCCCGGATTCACACCGAAGAACGCTTTACCGAAGTCGTCGATGGTCTTCTTGCCGCCGGTGAGTTCGCGCAGCTTGCCGTCCACATCCAGCCAGATCATCTCGCCGGCGGAGTAGTAATCCTCGCTCGCCTGATAGTTGCGATACGGCAGCGGACGACGCTCCGCGATGGTCGGGTCGTTGGTGGTGTCCTGCACGTTGCGCCAGCTGGCAAGACCCGGACGACCCTTGTCGTAGGTGGCAGCGACGGCGGCGATCATTTCCAGATATTGCTTGTCGCTCCACAACCCGGCGCGCGCGGCCATCACCTGGCCCCAGAACTGCGTCTGGCCTTCATACACCCACAGCAGCGTGTCGCCCATCGGCACGTTGAAGTTCGGCGTGTTGAGGTCCGCGCCGCGCCGATACTTGCCGTCCCAGGAGTGGTTGAATTCGTGCGAGAGCAGATCGCGCATGATCCAGCTCTTATCCCATTCGGTGAAGTAGCCGGTCGGTGTGCCGTCTTCGCTGGAGCGATGGTGTTCCAAGCCGTTGCCGCTCATTTTGTTGCTGAGCGAGAGCAGGAAGTCGTAATGATTGTAGTGATGCGCGCCGTACATCTTGTACATCTGCTGCACGAGATTGCGGTGGATCTTCAGCTGTTCCGGCGTGATCTCAAGATATTTCGGATCGTCCGCAACGATATCGATATGCACCGGCGTCGCGGCGCCCGGATCCAGATCCACACGCTTGAAGTATTTGCCGGCGTAGATCGGCGAGTCGACCAGATCGTCGTAATTGATCGGCTTGAAGTGCACGGTGCTGCCGTCTTGCGAAGCCACGTCCAGCGCCGAGCCGAACTGCCAGCCGGTCGGCAGCGTTACGCTCGGATCGGTCTGGATTTGACGCGCGTAGTAGCCGGCCGGATACACGGTGACGGTGTTCCATTGCAAGTTCAGCATTTCCGGCGTCATCACCACGCGACCCTGGCGGGTGTCTTGCGGCGAAAGGAACTGGAAATCCACCTCGACGCTGGTCGCGCCTTGCGGCACGTCGACATGGAAGGCGCACACGTTGTACGGATCGCGCGTCCACTCCAGCGTTTTGCCATTGGCCTTCACGACCAGGCCGGCAAATTTGTCGATCGGGCCGGTGGGCGAGTGGTGACCGGGAATCCACTCCGGATACAGCAACGTGAGCGGACCCGATGCCGCCGGAATCACCTCGTGGACACGGAACACACGATGGGCGATATCGGTGGCGTCCACGTCGATTTTCAACGAACCGGCCGCATACGGCGTGTTCTGTGGTGCGGGGATATCGTCGGCATAGACGGCGAAAGCGGTGCCTCCCAGCGCAATGGCGAGGACGGCGGCAGCAAGTGGGGTGCGTTTCAAGGGAGTCTCCTGGTGCGACCAAGCCGCCAACATGAACGTGAAGGCAGCGTAAGGGCACGATCCTAGCCACCTGCGCACACCCCGCTCCCCTGCCAGAGGTCACGCGCAGGCCTTGCCCCATCTCGAAATCGAGCTTTTCCGAGACCGGATACGGCACATCGACAAAACTGAACGACAAAGCCCGCCTGGAATGCCCGGAAAAGATTCGTTCAGGACCAACGTTACATTCTTGTTACGTCGCGACACCCCGCGCGGCCCTTCGGATGCGACTTCCCCATCGCGCCGTCGGTCAAGAAAAAAGAGATGGAGTCCTCCACTATGAATAAGCTCGCCCTTTCGGCTGCCGTGGCCGCCCTCGCTTTGTCCCCTGTGCTGATCCAGGTCGCCCACGCGGACGACACCAGCACCCCTTCCACCAACAATTACGCCAACTGGCAGGACGACTTCTTCGTCGCCGGTCAGCTGGGTCAGACCCAGTTCCGCACGGCCGACCTGAGCCACAACAACAGCGTGTTCCAGAACGTGCGCTTCGGCTGGCGCTGGAATGGCCTGATCGGTCCGGAAATTGGCTACGTGTACCTGGGCCGCCCCAAGTCGGACGTGTACGGTGACGGCACCACCTCCCTGTCGGTGAAGCCGCGCGCGGCGACCCTGGGCGTGAACGCCAAGTACAACTTCTATCAGAACTGGTTCGTGACCGCGCACGCCGGTTACATGCGTTCGCAGACCAAGTTCGATGAGGTTTCCGGCGATCTCGGCGCTCGCTACAAGACCTGGAACAACGGTCTGCATGCCGGCCTGGGCGTGGGTTACGACCTGACCAACAACTTCAGCGTCGGCCTCAACTACGACAACTACCGCGTGCAGTCGGGCAACAGCACCAGTACCGAGTACGTGGACGCCGGCCATGGTCGCGCCAACGTGGCGGCGTACTCCGCTTCGGTGGAATACCGCTTCTAATTGCTTTTCAGAATAAAAATCGAAGCATGATTGGGCGCTTTCGCCCATGTAGCAAAAATCCCCCGGGTATCCGGGGGATTTTTTTTATGTAACGGCCGCCCGGCCCGATGGCTTTCGCGCCAGACCGGTTAAAGCCCTCCATTCGACCCTAAAGTTCGGTCCGCCCCCGCCGATAGTGAATCCAAGCCGCTGTTTCGTGGCGTTTCCGGCCAGAGGACCAACAATATGAAAACCGTACTTGCCGCGACCTTGCTGCTGGTCGCCCCCATCGCGGCGCATGCCGCTTGCGCAGCTACCGATTTCCAGATTCAAGACGTCAAAGTCGCCGCGACCGGCACCGGCATTGCCACGCGCCTGAGCGTGAAGGGCAAGCTGGTCAACAATTGCGCTTCGGCCGCCGCCGCCCAGGTTCGTCTGGATGCAAAGGACGGATCGGGCAACGTGCTGGCCTCCAAACAAGGTTGGCCTGCCGGCACCACCAACATCGGCCCGGGACAGTCGGTGGATTTCGACATGGGCCGCTTGCTGCATTACCAAACGGATATGCAGACCTATTCCCTCAGCGTGGTCGACGTCCGCGCCTGGTAAAGAATCGCTAGGTAAAGTGTGTGTGAACCTGCCGGCGGTATTAGCCCAATACCGTCGGCTTTTTTATGTCGACGTGTCGTGGCAGCGAATGTTTTTTAGCGGCGACCCGCTTGGCCGCAAGGGCCCATGCTGTCCGTCGCCATGACGTGTTTTTCGTTCGTTGTATCGCGGCGGGTCGCGCGCGCATGTATAGCAGTTGTGAATCAGTCAGCGAGCTGTCCGATAACTGAAGTCGCGCAAATTCCGTTCAGGATGCAGTGTGCGCTTGTCGCCTAGCGTCTGGCTCGCCGCCTCTCGAACGCGGCACATCCCCACTGTGGAGGCCACACTCATGCGTAAATCCATTCTTGTCACTGCCATCGTCACTGCCAGCGTATTGAGCATTCCCGCCTTCGCCCAGGTTCACGTCGGCGGCGGTGCCAGTGTTGGCGTCCATGCACCCTCCACGCTCAATCCTGGCCCCGTCGTGCAAGGCACGACGCAAACGGCAGCCACCGCAACGTCCGCCGCTGACGCGACCGCCAAGCATACCGACCGCATGGCCAAGCACACCACGCGTAAGACCAAGCACACCGCCGCCGCTGCCGCCAACGACGCCACGATGACCACCGACAAAACCGCGGCAACGGCCACTGACAAGGCCGCGGCGGATACCGCCGCAGCCGCCAACGCCAACGTCAACGCCGGCGCTTCGGCCAATGGCAACGCGGGTGCGAACGGCGCCAAAGCTGGCGTCAATGCCAATGCCGGCGCCTCGGCGGGCGGCCATTGATCGCGATGCGTTCGCGCTGAAATATCCAAGCCCGTGCAATAAGAAAACGCCGGATCCTGTCGGATCCGGCGTTTTTCATAGGCTGAAAACTGCAAGGCGTTTACGGCGTTGCAAGACGCTGCTCGTGCCTCGCCGCGCTTAATCCGTCGGGATAAAAATCCAAGGCGATCACGCGCCCGTCTTTCGATTTGACGACATGGAAATAATCGGTGCCGTCATGCGCGTAATACAAGATGTCGCCCTGAGCAGGCATGAGTTGCTGCTTCGGTCCAGACGCCCGCTGGATATACAGCCGGCCGCTGTCCAACGAGATCGCATGCCTGGAATCGCCCTGGATTTCATAACTGCCTACAAGCGCATTCAACGCACGCGGGTCCAAGGTAGCATCTTCAAAATGGCGATAGGGATCGCCGATCGCCAAAGCCGCCAGCTGGCGCGCGATCGCACGCGGGTTCGGATTGCGCGAGTCCGAGTTGGCGAGCACTACCACCGTCACTTTCTGGCGTGGCAAGTAAAGGTACTGCGAGGCAAATCCTTCAATGCCGCCGTTATGCGCGAAAGCCGGAACGCCCCGCACGTGATCCAACATCACACCGTATCCGTAGGGCGCACTGCTTCCGTCGGAAAGCCGTGCGGGTATCGTCATCGTGTCGAACAACGAGAGCGGGAAAACCCTGTCGGTTGCGAGCCCTTCGATCAACCGATCCAAATCGTCCGCCGTGGAGGTCAAGGCGCCCGCACTCATCGGTCCGCTTATCGAGACAAACGGCGGCTTCGCCAGTTGGTCTCGATCGTCGACGCTGTATCCCTGCACGAGGCCGCTGACGACGGCATCGTCCGGATAATAAGCCGTGCGGTTCATACCGAGCGGCGCGAACACCAGCTCGCGCTCCACCTCGTCCCAGCGCCGCCCGGTGATTTTTTCGATCACGGCACCCAACAGCATGTAACCGGAGTTGCTGTAGCGCCACTCGCTTCCCGGCGTGAAATCCAGCGGTTGCTTGGCAATCAGGTCGACGAGCGTTTTTGTATTCAACGCGAGATTCGGATCGGCATTCCAGTTGTCGCTGATCCCCGCTGTGTGGTTCAGAAGTTCGGCGATGGTGATGTCGGACGCATGCGGAAAGTCCGAAAGAAATTTTGAAAGCCGGTCGGAAAGCGACAGCTTTCCTTGGCGACTCAGCAACAAGATCGTTGCTGCCGTCGCCGTTTTGGTGATGGAGCCGATGCGATACGCATCGCCGTTTGCGGAAGGCACCCTCAGTTCGACACTCGCCATGCCACGCGACGACCGATAAACGACCTTGCCGTCCTTCGAAACCACGATAGAGACGCCGGGCCCATTCGGATCGATCAAACGGCTTACGACCCGATCGGCGGACGTTGAAAACGGCGTAGCATCCGCCGCCGCCAACGAGGTAACCGTGCCCAACAGCAAGACGCCGACTAAAACGGCGCTTAGCAATCGACGCATATCCTTTCCCCGCATCTCCTTGAGCGCTCCATAGTAAGGAAAAGACGGCTACCCGATAAAGCGCTCGCCCAGGCCTCGCCGCCGCCCAAGGGGCCGGCACTGGAAAATGATATCATTTTGATATATATCTGCCTCATCCATCGGAGGTATCGCCATGAATGAACGGAACGGATTTTCGATAGCTGGCATCCCATTCGTTTTCGCCTGCCTCGTACTGCTACTCGTCGGGCTTGGCTTGCTGCTTCATGTCGATGCCGATGCATCGCCCGGGTCGCGCATGCTTGGAATCGCCCTGCTTGTGGTGGAAGTTTTTACCCTCAAGGGCTTTTTTCAGGTGGCGCCCAACGAGGGACAGGTACTCCAATTGTTTGGGCGATATGCAGGCACGGTTCGCCAGGAAGGCCTGCGCTGGACCAATCCGTTCTGCACCCGCCGCCGCGTTTCCCTGCGCACCCGCAACTTCGAAAGCAACAAGTTGAAGGTCAACGATAGCGACGGCAACCCGATCGAAATCGCGGCGGTGGTCGTGTGGCAGGTCGTCGATACCGCCGAAGCGATTTTTTGCGTCGACAACTACGAAAACTTCGTCACGATCCAAAGCGAATCCGCGCTTCGCCAGATGGCGCAAAGCTACCCCTACGACGCCCACGAAGCCGGCCAACCGTCGCTTCGCAGTCACGGCGAAGAAATCAACAATCACCTTCGCGATGAGATCCAGGCCAGGCTTGGCAAGGCAGGCGTGCAGATCAGCGAAGCACGCATCAGCCACCTCGCTTACGCACAAGAAATCGCACAGGCCATGCTCCAACGTCAGCAGGCCGGCGCGATCATCGCCGCTCGTCAACGCATCGTGGAAGGCGCGGTCAGCATTGTCGCCATGGCGTTGGAAAAATTGCGCGGCGAGGGCGTGGTCGATCTGGACGAAGAGCGCAAGGCTGCCATGGTCAGCAACCTGCTCGTCGTGCTGTGTGGCGAGCGCGCCACCCAGCCCGTGGTGAACACGGGAACCTTGCATAACTGACGGCGACATGGCGACCGAGAAAAAACCCTATCCGTTGCGAATAAACGCCCATGTTCTGGAGGCCATGCAACGATGGGCCGACGACGATTTGCGCAGTGTCAACGCGCAAATCGAATTCGTGCTGCGCGAGGCGCTCTACAAAAATGGGCGGCTGAAAGCCGGCAAGACCAAACCCGTCGTGGACAAGGACACCTGATATCCGCTCATCGCCGAAGCCGGCGAATGTTGCGCGAATTCTCATCCCTTTTCGATCTTCGCCGGACGCGCCAAAGGACCGCTCCGACGCCCGAGCCGACAAACCGTCGCAACGATGCGCTTTCGGCTATGTGTTCAAAGGGCGAACCCTGTGTTACATAGTCATCACCCGCTACAAAGACAGTCCGCCAGGAAAGTTGCACCTACTCGGTTGCGGCACGATAACGACGTGCCGCAAAACTGAAGCAATTTAAAAGGGGGAAGCGCTTGTTCAAGTATTACTTGCAGCTCGCGGCACGCAGCTTGCAGCGCAATGCCGTGCTTACCGCGTTGATGGTGATGGCGATGGGGTTCGGCGTGGCATCGTCGATGACCACCTATTCGCTTTTCCGCGCTGTATCGGGCGACCCTATCCCGTGGAAATCGAGCAAACTGTTTTTCCCTCAGATCGATGCATCCGGGCCGTTGCATCGACGCGATGCCGATGAACCGAACGACGTGCTCACTTATGTCGATGCGGTGGCCTTAATGCAAGATCATCGCGCGCGGCTGCAGACAGCGCTGTATCCGATCAAGCCAACCGTTACGACATCGAAACGGCAACGCGCGATTCCAGGACATGCGGTATATCGCGAATTTTTTCCGATGCTGGATATCGCGTTTTCCTACGGCGCCGGATGGTCGGCGGCGGAAGATGAGCATCACGCCATGGTGGCGGTGATTAGCAAAGGGCTCAATCAGCGATTGTTCGGCGGCACAAACAGCGTCGGCAAAACGATTCAACTCAATGCACGAACCTATACCGTCGTGGGCGTGCTTGCCGACTGGCATCCGCGACCCAAGTTTTACGATCTCGCCAACGTCGAAGCCTTTGGCGCCGACGATCAGGTCTTTATTCCATTCACCACCGCCATCGATCAGCAAATGGCAACAGCGGGAGGTTTTGGCTGCAGCGCGCCGCCCCGCCCAGGCTTCGCCGGCACGTTGACCACAACATGCTATTGGATTGGTTATATGGTCGAACTCGACTCCGCGCAGGAAGTGGAGGCGTATCGCGCCTATCTCGATCATTACGCACGCGACCAGCAATCTGCAGGTCGGTTCGGATGGCCGCCCGATAACCGACTTCACGATCTTCAGGCATGGATGACTTACGAGAAGGTGGTTCCACCGCCGACTAAAGTTTCGCTGGTGGTGGCGCTGTGTCTCCTGCTGGTATGCATGGTCAACACGGTTGGTTTGCTGCTGGCGAAATTCATGACTCGCTATAGCGACATCGCCGTACGTCGCGCCATGGGCGCCAGTCGCCGTGCTATTGCGGTTCAATATTGCATCGAATCGGGCGTTATCGGACTGGTGGGCGGCTTGCTTGCGTTGGCCCTCACCTGGCTTGGCTTATCCGCCATGCGGCACGTTTTACCGACACAAATCGCCATTTTGGCGCATCTGGATTTTTCCTTGTTGTGGCAAACATTGTGTCTGGCGATCACGGCCACGGTGATTGCCGGCCTCTATCCGGTTTGGCGCGCGACGCACGCAAGTCCCTTTCTGCAGCTGAAGGAAGACTGAGAAACGCGTATGGCCATACATCCTATCGTTTCGGCGTTGCAGCGGCATAAGGTAGGAACGCTGCTCATTGCGTTGCAGATCGCCTTCACCTTGGCGATTGTTTGCAACGCACTGTTCGTCATCCACAACTGCTTCGATAAAATGCATCGCACAACTGGCCTGCATGAAGACCATCTCTTCATGATCGAGACCACCAGCGCGAGTGGCGCCAACAGTGCTGGCATGTCGTCCGAAGCGCTGGATGCGTCGATCCGGGGCGACCTGGTGGCGCTGCGACGTTTGCCGAGCGTTGAAGACGCCTATGAAAGCAATTCGCTCCCTTTGAGCAACATGCCTTGGTCGAACATTCTTAGAACGTCCCCCAACGACAAGCCGCATACGTTCGCCGAATTTTTCAACGCGGACGACCATACGATTGGCACGCTGGGCCTGACGTTGGTCGGCGGCCGCAATTTCAGAGCCGACGAAATCGGCGGACACGATCAGCTCAGCGGGATGCAGCCGTCCGTCGTCATCGTTTCCAGACAACTGGCAACCATGTTGTTTCCGAACGGAAACGCACTCGGAAACCGGATCTATTTCATGGGTACGGTAACGCCCAGCACCATCGTCGGCATCGTCGATCGCATGCAGACGGCTTCCGCCAACGGCTTTAACGATAGCGCCACGTGGAACTCGATCTTGGTGCCGTTCCGCATGGTTAACCCGACGCGCTACTACGTGGTACGCGCCAAGAACGGTCAACTGGCCGCAGCTATGAAAGCGGCCGAAGCCGCGCTCTATGCCCAGGATCCGCTGCGCATCATTCCCGATGGCGAAGACGGCGACGATATCGGCATTCGAAGCTTTGCCCAGATCCGTGCGGCCGCCTACGCCACCGATCGCACTCTCGCGATGTTGATGGGTGTCATCGGCGCGATCTTGCTGTCGGTGACGGGAGCGGGTATCGCTGGCTTGTCCAGTTTTTGGGTGACGCAGCGGCGCAGGCAAATCGGCATGCGTCGTGCGCTGGGTGCGACAGCGCGCGACATTCTTAACTACTTCCTAGTTGAGAACGCGCTTATCAGCGGCTCGGGCGCGATGCTGGGGATCGTTCTGGCCTACGCCTTCAACTATTGGCTCATGAGCAAATTGGAGCTGACGGTGCTTTCTTCGCCTTACGTTTTTATCGGCGTGGCGATCACCGTTTTGCTCAGCCAGGCAGCCGCTTTCGCACCTGCGCTACGGGCCTCCAAGATTGCGCCAATGGAAGCGATTCGAACATTTTGAGCGCCGCGCGAACCGCCAAGTATCGATGATAGTTCGCTGTGGTCTGACAGTAGTCCTGAGATTCTGTCAGCCACAGCGACGTGGTTCGGCGATTCATGACTTATCGAATCGCTTCATTTTTCCTCTATGTCAAAGGTGATCGGCATCGATCACCGCTTGCGTAAACGCCTGCGGCGCTTCTTCGGGCAGGTTGTGGCCGATGCCGCCGCTGATCAGACGAAACTGATACTTGCCGGTGAATTTTTTGGCATAGGCTTCCGGCTGCGGATGCGGCGCGCCGTTGGCGTCGCCTTCCATGGCGATGGTCGGCACTGCGATGGCCGGGAATTGAGCCAACCGTTTTTCCAACGCATCGTATTTCGTTTCGCCGTTGGCCAGATCCAAACGCCAGCGATAGTTGTGGATCGTGATGGCTACATGATCGGGATTATCGAGCGCAGGCGCGCTGCGTTCGAAGGTGGCGTCGTCAAAATTCCATTTTGGCGAAGCAAGCTGCCAGATCAACTTGGCGAAATCGTGATGGTTTTTCTCATAGCCCAGACGACCGCGCTCTGTGGCGAAATAATACTGATACCACCACTGCAGCTCTGCCTTGGGCGGCAGCGGCGTCTTGCCGGACTCCTGGCTGCCGATGAGATAGCCGCTGACGGTCACCAACGCTTTTACGCGTTCGGGCCACAGCGCCGCAACGATATCGGCTGACCGCGCGCCCCAGTCAAAACCGGCGAACACAGCATGCTTGATGTGGAGTGCGTCCATAAAATCGATCACGTCCTGCGCGAGTGCGGCCGGTTCGCCGTTGCGCATCGTCTTGGCGGAAAGAAAATGGGTATCGCCGTAGCCGCGCGCGTACGGAACCAACACGCGATAGCCTTTCGCCGCCAGCGACGGTGCGACCTCTTGATAGCTGTGAATGTCGTAGGGCCAGCCATGCAGAAGAATCACCACCGGACCATCAGCCGGCCCCATTTCGGCGTAAGCGACATCCAGCACACCGGCATGGATGTGCTTGAGCGAACCCCACGGATCTTGCGATGCGGATTTGACGGTGTCGCCCTGCACAGGTTGTGCATGTGCGTTGTCGATCATGCCGCCCTGGGCGGCGAACACGGCGGCCGCCGCCGTGCTCAGGAAGTGGCGACGAATCGCCCGGGTTTTCCACATCATGATGTTTCTCCTGAAAGTAAGCAGTCCGCATGGCGATCCGGCTTTGTCCGTGTTTACGCATACCGGCTAGCCACGTCCCAGGGCGGTGCGAACACCATGTCGAGCAACGCTGTATGACGCGAGCCGCTGGCAGCGAGAGCCGAAACATCGTGCATGAGGCTCATGACAAGGCGGCATATACCCATCCGACACATCCGGGCACTGGTGCACGAAAGATGCGGCGCATCACGCTCGTCGAATCGACGCCCCGAAATCATGCACGCGGCATAATGCCCTCTCAACCCGAGCCCACCACAAGGAATTCGCCGATGAAGCTTGTCCGCCGAATCATCCTCGCCACTGCATTCTTGAGCACCTGTGCGCTGGCGCAACCCAGTCCCATCGCGCATGCCGACAAACCGTGGTGGAAAGGCGCGCTGTTCTATGAAATCTACCCGCGCAGCTTCGGCGACAGCAACGGCGACGGCGTCGGGGATTTGAAAGGCATTACGCAACATCTGGATTATCTCCAGCAGTTGGGCGTGGACGCGATCTGGATTACACCGATGTACCCGTCGCCGCAAGTCGATTTCGGTTACGACATTTCCAATTACGAGACGGTCGATCCGCAATACGGCACACTGGCCGATTTCGATCGGCTGATCGCGGCCGCGCACCAGCGGCATATCCGAGTACTCTTGGACATGGTGCTCAACCACACCTCGGATAAGCATCCCTGGTTTATTGCCTCGGCTGCATCGCGCAACAATCCCAAATCCGACTGGTATGTGTGGAACGACGGCGTCGACGCCCACGCTCCGGGCGTTACTGCGTTCCAGCAGCGCTATGCGCACGATGGCAAAGTGCCGCCCAACAACTGGGAATCGGTCTTCGGCGGCTCGGCCTGGCAATGGGTGCCTGCGCGACACCAGTTTTATTACCACCGCTTCTACGTGCAGCAGCCCGATCTGAACTGGCGCAATCCCGCCGTTGAAAAAGCCATGTTTGCGTCGATCCGCTTCTGGCTCGATCGCGGCGTGGATGGGTTTCGCCTGGATGCGATCTCCACCTTGTTCGAAGATCCCAAGCTGCATGACGATCCGCAACTGCCCGGCACCAATGGTCAAGGCGACCCGAACCTGCGCTCGCAATACAGCGACAACCTGCCGGAAGTCCACGACGTCATGCGCCGCCTCCACGCGATGCTGCAGAGCTACCCCGGCGATCGCGTACTGATCGGCGAAACCTACACACCCAATGTGGCGGAGTTGGAGAAATGGTACGGCGGGCGCAAGCAGAACGAATTGCAGCTTCCGATGGACACGCAGCCCGGTTTCGGCGACGGCGCCACCTTCAGCGCGGATTGGTTTCGCCAATCGCTGCAGACCTCGCAGCAGGTCACCGGCGAGCCGCTGATCGTTTTCGACAACCACGACAACACGCGCTCCATCGATCGCTTCGGCGACGGTACGCACAATGTCGCCCGCGCCAAAGTCGTCGCAGCGGTGTTGCTGACCGCGCGCGCCAGCGCCCTCACCTATTACGGTGCACCGATCGGCATGGCCACCAGCACGCCTGCGCGAAAGGAAGACGTTCGCGATCCGCTGGGCATTACCGGCTGGCCGAAAGAAAAAGGCCGCGACGGCGAACGCACGCCGATGCAATGGACACCGGATTTCCAGGCCGGTTTCTCCAGCGCGCAAAAAACCTGGTTGCCGGTCAACGGCGATCACCGCACCGTCAACGTGCAAACCGAATGGAAGCAACCCGATTCACTGCTCAACTGGTATCGCCAGTTGATCGCCCTGCGCAAAAGCGAACCGGCGTTGCGCGATGGCGCGATGCAGTTTTTGGACACCTCCAACTCTAAGGTGCTGACCTTTCGCCGAGCGGGTACCGAACCGGTCACTGTGGCCATAAACTTCACCGACACGGCGCAGCCGTTCGCCGCCGATGTGGCATCGGGTCGGGTAAGCACGCTCGCGGCCACGGCTCCGGAACTGGTGCACGCCACCTCCGTGCAAGGTGCGACGCTGCCGCCTTACGGCGTATGGGTGTTCAAGGTTGGCGGCTCCGGGCATCCGGCGCAAATCAAATAGCGAGACGGTTTACGGTAGCCGCCGCCCATTGACCCTGACGCAATGTCAGGCCGTAGGGTACCCACGTCCGAACGAAGTCCAGGATGAAGATCGATGAGACTGACCGTAGGTGAACTGGCGCGGCGCACCGGGTTGACAGTGCGCTCCTTGCACCATTACCACCACATCGGCCTTCTGCGTCCTTCCGCTCGCTCGGATGCCGGCTATCGGCTGTACACCGCTCAAGACGTGGAACGACTGTATCGCATCATCGCGCTGCGTCGTCTCGGATTGTCGCTCACCGATATCGGCACCGCGCTGTCCACACCCGAAACCTCGCTTCAGGCAGTGATCGAGAAACAGATCGAAGTGCTTGAACTGACCATGGCGCGCGATCGCCGCTTGCATCAGCACCTATGCGGCGTACGCGACGCTCTGGCGGCAGGACAGTCCCTTGATCCGTCCCAATGGATAGACACGATGGAACTGATGACGATGTACGAAAAACACTTTTCGCCCGAGGAATTAAAACGACTACCGCTCTACCAAAACCCCGACGCGCGCTCGGAATGGAGCGCGCTGGTGAGCATGGTTCAAGCCGCCATCGATCGCGGCGCGAAACCCGGCGATGCGGACGTGGATGTGCTCGCCTTCCGATGGATGCACATGATCGAACGCGACACCGGCAACAATCCGGATTTTCTCATGCGACTGCATGCCATGAATCGCGACGAACCGCAGGCTCGCGAACGTACCGGCGTCACCGCGGAGCTCGCCCGTTTTATCGAACAGGCCATCATCGCCGCTCGCCTGACCATCTTCGAACGCTATCTGCTTCCGGAGGAGATGGTACTCATGCGGCAGAACTACGGTCGCGACATGTACGATTGGCCGCCGCTGATCGCCGCGCTACGCAAAGCCAGAGACGCCGGCATCTCGCCGGACGACCCGCAGGTGCTCGACCTCGCGAGAAAATGGATGCGGTTTTTCACGGCATACGCCGGTGAAAACCCGGCAACACATGTACGAATTCGCGAGGCGTATACCCACGAACCGGACCTTCGCAGCGGAAGCGCCGTCGACGAGAACCTGTCCGCCTATGTACGCGCGTCGCTGGAGGAATTGGCCAAAAAAAGCAGACCGTCATCGACTTGACGCTGCCCGCGTGCCCAAAACTCCGCATGAAGAGTGCCCGCCTTGAATGTTGAATCGCGGGCCTCGGCGGCGATTGCCATCAGATGCTTGAAAGCCAACTCCCCGGCATCTCCACCAGGAAAATAAGGCACCCCAAAGCACGAGATAGACAGGCTGCGACAGCGCCCTCCATGTACGAACGGTGCTGACGACACTTATAGGCGATCCAAAGCTCCACGGCGCGCGGCTGAAATAGCGCGGCGACAAACATTTAGGTGTCGAGCGTGCTGCACGCATGCTTTCCATGCGCAGCGCCGTTGCGTGCATCCCTTATGTCACTGATCGGCCGAAATACCCGTCGACAAATCCTTCTCCATGGATACCAGATTCGCATTCGTTTCGCGCAGCGTGCCGCGCAACTGGCGAACCGTATGCAGGAAAGAAGCCGGATCGACGCTTCTGCCGATCTGCAAATCGGTTCTTAGATCGGCTGCCTTGGGCAGATCCATCTCGGCGTAAATACCATGCTGCTCCCAATCGATCATCTGGCGCAGCTCGGTATAAGCGGTCGAGTAGGCCCCGAGCTGGTTGGCGGGCATCCACGTGACTGCCTGGTTCGCTACCGCCATATTCCAGGCGTTGACCGTGACATCCGGGAAAAAGATGCTTATCTCGTAATCGTCGCGATGCGCACGAATCTGCTGATTGAT
>DATJMR010000328.1:0-14923 GCA_035508595.1 Dyella sp. | reverse complement strand
CGCAGAATGAAGTTCGACGTCACGCCCGGCTGACCGTTGCCGTACAGCACGGACGGGCCGCCCTGCACGATTTCGACGCGGTCGATGGTGTCGTCGAGGCGGAACATAGAAGACTGATCCATGAACGACAGGTTCGACATCGGATAGATCGGCGTACCGTTGAGCTGGCCGGTGTAATACGGCGCATCGCCGCCGCCCGGGAAGCCGGCGACCTCGATGTTGGCGCCCGTCTGGCCGCCGGACGATTCGGGGTACACGCCCGGCGAGGCTTTCAGCAAGTCGGCCACGCTCTTGGGATTGGCTTCCTTGATCTGTTGCGCGGTCATCGAGGTGATCGAATACGCGGCATCGATCTTCTTGATACCGCCGAACGTGGCAGTGCCGGTCACCACCACTTGCTGCAGGGTTTGGGCGTTTTTGGCATTGGCGTTTTGCTGCGCACCGGGGCTGGCTTTGACGGCGGGTGTCGTCGGTGCCGGCGGTGTCGTCGTTTGCGTCTGGCTTGTGTCCTGCGCATAGACGGCGCCGGACACAAGCGTGGCCGTGATGGCAGCCGACAACGCTACGCGTGTGAGTGGCTTGGTCTTCATCAAACGTTCTCCCCAACTGTTTGTATGTGATGGTGCGGCGTGACCGCGTTGTTAGTTGTTTCTTTAAACAAACAAACTGATGTCGAACTCACCTACGTTCGGCAGCAGCAGATCTGCACAGGCCAGTGCTTGCGCCTGGCCGACTCCAACCGCTTTCATTCCTGCAGCGTGAATGCTGGCGATCCCTGCCGCCGCGTCTTCCACGCCAAGACATTCGCTCGGCTCCAAGCCGAGGCCGCGCGCGGCGGCCAGGAAAATTTCGGGATCGGGTTTTGCTCGACTGATGTGGTTGGCATCCACGACGTAATCGAACAATTCGGCGATACCGAGCCTTTCCAGCAAAAGAGGGGCATTGCGGCTGGCCGATGCCAGCGCGGTTTTCAGGCCTGCGCGACGCACGGATTCGACGGCGTGGCGCGCACCGGGCAACAGGTTTTGAGGGCCGAAGTATTCGATCTGTTGCCGGTAATACTCGTTCTTGCGCGAAGCGAGGGCTTCTTTCTCGTCTTCGGAATAAGCGTGCGATGCATGCTCCAAAATAATATCGAGCGAAGCGCGGCGATCGACGCCTTTGAGCCGCTCGCCGACCGAATCGTCAAACGGAACGCCGATTTCCGAGGCGAGCTTTTTCCACGCGGCATGATGGACCACGGCGGTGTCGGCAATCACGCCGTCGAGATCGAAGATGACGCCTTTGGTCGACAGGCGCGGCGAGGTCTGCAGCGGCAAATTGGCGGTGTGTCCCGCATACAGCACTACGCTTTTTCCGCGATGCAGGATTTCCAGCTGCGCGCCTTCGGTCAGCGTGTATGCCACGCGATCTTTCTCGACCAAAACGCGGATGTGGTGATGGCGCCAGCTCACGCCGAAGCGGTAGCTGTTCCATGCGGCGGGCAGCGTGGGCGAGAACGACGGCCGCCCATCCACGACGCGCATACCGCCGAAGCCCCACGCCAGTGCCAGCCAGCTGCCGGCCATGGCCGCCATGTGCACGCCGTGCGAGGTGTTGCCGTGCAGGTTGTCCAAATCGACGCGCAGCGTGTCGAGAAAGTATTGATAGGCTTTTTGTGCGTACCCCACTTCGGACGCCACGATGCTGAAGGTCGAGGCCGATAGCGTGGAATCGTGCACGGTCACGCCTTCGTAGTAGTCGAAGTTGCGCCGCTTGCTTTCCTTGTCGATGCCGTTGCCGGCCAGTACGAACGCTTGCAGCACGTCCGCCTGTTTGCACACCTGGTGGCGATAAATGGTCAGAGGATGCAACTGCAACAGCAGCGGGCGATGGCCGTGCTCGCTCGGATGCGCGATAGGCAGACGAGGCTTGTTGAGAAAGTCGTCGTCCTGCGGAAAAATGCCCAGCGCCGGATCGACCGGCAGATACATCGCGTCCGCCGCGGCCAGCCATGCGGCAATTTCCTTGTCCGACAAGTCCAGCGCAGTGGCGATACGCGCGTAATCGTGCGGACGTTCGCGTCCCAGTTGCGAGGCGATCGACGCGGCATAGCGCAGATGCTGCTGCGCCATGTGGTTGGTGTAGTAGTTGTTGTCGACCAGTGCGGTGTATTCGTCCGGCCCGGTCACCTGGCAGATGCAGAAAGCATGGCCGCGGCGTGGGTTGTAGCTGCCGACGTGGTGCCACAGGCGCGCCGTTTCGAACAGCACTTCGGCGCCGCCGCGCACCAGAAAATCCGTATCGCCGGTCGCGTCCACATAAATGCGAATGGCGAACGCGATGGCGGCGTTGATGTGGTACTGGGCCGAGCCGGACGGAAAATAGGCCGAGCATTCATCGCCGCTGATCGTGCGCCATGCGTAGAGCGCGCCGGCGGGATGATTCATCTCGCGTGCGTGATTGCGCGCTCGGTCGAGCGTGTTGACGCGGTATTGGAGCATGCTGCGCGCACGTTCGGGCGAGGTCGCCGCCAGCACCGGCAGAATGAATGCCTCGGCATCCCAGAAATAGTGGCCTTCGTAGCCTTCGCCGGTGAGGCCTTTGGCGGCGGCGCTGCCGCTGCCGTCGCGGCTGACCGATTGCAGCAGGTGATACAGGTTGAAGCGCAGTGCTTGCTCCACGGCGGTGTCGCCGTCGATCTCAAGATCCACTTCGCGCCAGAACGCATCGCATGCCTTGGCCTGTTCGGCGCGGTGCGTATCGAAATCGAGCGTGAGCGCGCGCTCCAAGGTGGTGGCGGCCGCGTCGAGCAGAGACGCTTCGCTATCGCCGCCTTCCGGGCGGCTCCACGCGTAGGCGACGAATTTTTCCAGCACCACGCTGTCGCCGGGGCGCAGTTCGGCGACATAGTCTTGCTGCACATCCTCGGCATCGTCGACGAGCGCTCGCGCAAAGGCGAGGTTCGGTTGCGTCAGGCGGTGACGCTGCACGCTTGCCAGACGGATATGGCTGTTTTGCGTGCGCTGGCAGATCGAGGCGATCGTACGATCCGCGTCGGACGCGGTGACGCTCAGGCCGCCGCTGATGCGCGCGCCGATGCGCGGGTCGTCGCCTTGTTCGGCGGCGGTGTTGCTTGCGATCAGCGACGACTCCAGCGTGATCGGTCCGTTGTAGTCGACAGACGTGACGCGATAGCGGATGCACAACAGGTTGGGTGTGCGCAGGGGAACGATCCGTTCCGCCTCGATCTGCAAGGTGGCACCCGAGGGGGAGCGCCAGCGCAGTGTTCTTTCCAGGCAGCCCGCGCGCAGATCCAGCGCTTGCTCGAATGCCAGCCACTCGCCTTCGCGCAGAAAGACTGGCGCGTCGCCCAGGCGCAAGCCGATGCGTACGCCGTCCGGTACCGGGATGCGGGTATCGGTCGTGCGGGCGAAACCGGGGAAGCGCTCGTGATATTCGATCGGCGTGCGTTCCCACACGCCGGTGAGAAACGTACCTTGGGTGGGGCTGCGATCTTCTTCCAGGGCGCCACGCACGCCAAGCGTGCCGTTGGCCAGCGCGAACAGGCTTTCGAACTTGGCCAGTTCGTATCCCTTCGGACGCTGCGCATGGACGACCCGCCAGGGATCGGGAGATGCCTGGTGTGCCGGTTCCATGGCTACCGCTTGTGCATCGTGGCTGTGCACGCATTCTCCCCTTGGCATCTTTTGGTTGGTCTTCTCATCGGCCGCCTCGGCCTGTGGTGCGCGAGCATAAGATTTCAGTGATATCGATATCAAGATATCGATATCATATTTGCAGCGCAGCATGATGCGCCGGTGGGCGTGTCGAAAATGTGGTTGCAAAAGAAACTGTATTGGTGCAACAGGCGCCGCTCCGGCACACTTGCCGCACGTCGCCACCGTATTCCTGCATCCATTTGAGAGGGTCGCCGTTTGACGCAGCCCAAGAAGAAACAACCTCTTGCGCACCGTCCCAGCCTCACCATGGCGGACCTCGCAGAACTTGCTGGCGTATCGAAAATCACCGTGTCGCGGGCATTGAGCGAAAGCCCTCTGGTGAATGCCCAGACCCGGGAACGGGTCCAGGCACTGGCGCGCAAACATGGCTACAAGTTGAACGTAAGTGCGCGCAACCTTCGATTGCGGCGCAGTCACACCGTCGCGGTGATCGTGGAGATGAAGCCATCCTCCGAACGCACCATGTGGGACCCGTACCCGCTGTCGCTGCTAGGCGGTATCTCGCAGGAACTCACGTCGGCCGGTTACAGCGTTCTGCTCACCACGCGGCAAGGGGCATCCAATGCCCCGGTGCAAGCGGCCGACGGTTTGATTTTGCTGGGCCAAGGCGTGCATCAGGATGCCGTGCGCTTTTATGACAAGGTCGGATTGCCGATGGTGGTATGGGGTGCGGCGGGGCAAGGCGGCGACAACCATATCGTCGTCGGCAGCGACAACCGCCAGGGCGGTATCAGCGTGGCCGAGCGTTTTATTTCCATCGGGCGGCGTCATCCGGTGTTTATCGGCAATCCCGATCATCCGGAGATGGCGCAGCGTCTGTTCGGCTTCGTCGACGAATTGGCCAAGCACGGCATCAAGCCGCTGTTGCTGCGCCGGGGCGACTTTACGTTGGAGTCGGGCATCGAAGCGGTGCAGTCGCTGTCGGAACGCAACGTGCGCTTCGATGCGATTTTTGCCTGCAGCGACTTGCTTGCGATGGGGGCGATTCGTGCGCTGGTGGAACTGGGCCAGTCGGTACCCAACGATGTATCCGTGATCGGTTACGACGACACGCCGCTCGGCGCGAGTTTTCTGCCGCCACTGAGTTCGGTGCGTCAGAACTGGCAGGAGGGTGGGGTGCTGCTCGCACGCAAAGTGCTAGCGCAGATTCACGGCCAGGCGGTGCAATCGCAGATGATGGCGACGACCTTGGTGGTGCGTTCTACCTGAGGGCCCAGCGGTCAGCGTTGGGTCTGTCCTTGCCTAACCGTTTCGTGTGCGCCGCGGTGAGGCAGGCATTTGGCGAGGCCGGCGGCGCGTAATGCGGCGCCGAGGAGCGTGGAAAGAGGATAAGTACGAAATTGACGTAAGAATGTGGTGATTTCACTACGCCACATGTAGCGCTTTGCTGATGCATATATCAGTAAACGTCGATTCAACTTCATGCCATAGCGAAAGCACAATCGGTGGTTCGACAGATCGCCGAATGGCAGGGAAGTGATGAATACATCCGAAAACAAGACGCTTTACATCGGGGAAGGTTTCGAAGGGCCGGGTGTGAATCTCGCCCATATCAACGTGCTGGTGGGGCCGCGCAATGGTCCTGCAGGCCAAGCATTCGCTACAGCGCTGGCGACGCCTTCGGCAGGTCACGCACCGTTTGTCATCATCGCCAAGCCAGGCGTACCGACCAAGCCGTTGACACTGTACGTGAACAAGGCGCAGATCGTGAACGATTTTCACGGTAACGCAACCTGGGGCGCGTCGCAGGCCGGCATCGCCAAAGCCGTGGCCGAGTCGCTAAAAGAAGGCGTGCTGCCACCGGAAGCGGCGAACGATTGGGTCGTGGTCTCCGCCAATTGGGTCAATCCGGCCTGCGATGACCTGGACGCCGTTTACGCCAACAACTATCGCGCCTGTAAGAACGCTATTCAGGCGGCAATGCTTGGTCTGCCGCATCGCGATGACGTTTTTGCCGCTGCTGCTGACGTAAGCAATCCGTTCTACACGCCGAAGGCCTGAACGATCATTCCTTATTAAAGAGATCAATCAACGTATGGATTATGTCCGCCTCGGCCAGTCTGGCCTGAAAGTATCGCGCCTGTGTCTGGGCACCATGAATATGGGTACGCCCAAATGGAAGCCGTGGATCTTCGACGAAGCGCAGAGTGAGCCGATCGTGCGTCATGCGCTCGAATCAGGCGTCAATTTCATCGACCTGGCCGATTTCTATTCCACAGGCGTGGGCGAAGAAGTCGTCGGGCGCATCCTCAAGCGCCTCGTGCGTCGCGAGGAAATCGTCGTCACCACGAAAGTCGGTTACGACATGGGCGACTATCCCAACGCGGGGGGGCATTCGCGCAAGCATGTCATGGATGGCATCGATGGCTCGCTTAAGCGCATGGGCATGGACTATGTCGATATCTACATGCTGCATTACTTCGATGTGAATACACCCGTCGAGGAGACCCTGGGCGCGTTGAACGACATCGTGCGCAGCGGCAAGGTGCGCTATATCGGCGTATCCACCATGTATACGTGGCAGCTCGCCAAGATCATCCAGATTTGCGAGCGCAACGGCTGGGACAAGCCGATCAATATGCAGCTTCAGTTCAACCTCGCCTATCGTGAGGAAGAGCGGGAAATGATTCCGTATTGCGCGGATCAGGGCATTGGCGTATCCGTGTTCAGTCCCCTTGCGCGTGGTCTGCTCTCTGGCGATGTGAAGTCGACGCGCAATCAGACCGACTTCTTCACGGCGCAAATGTACGGCGATGAGGCGTCGCTGGCGATCGCCGCATCGGCGTCGCGCGTCGCGTCTCGGCGTGGCGTATCGGCTGCGCAGATTGCGCAGGCATGGGTGCTCGGGCGCTCGAACATCGATTGCATGCTTGTGGGTGCGGATTCCGCGGCTCAGTTCGACAGCGCGTTGGCAGCGCTGGGAACCAAGCTGGATGAGGACGAGCTGCACGAACTCGATCGCAACTACACGCCATGCGACGTGATCAACGACTACACCGCAGGTCGTCGCATTGCACGTGAATCTCGCCCGGCGAACGGTCCGTTTGCAGTTGCTGCGGAGAGCGTGGCATGAGCGACGGAAATCAGAAGAACGCCGTCCTCGATTTGATGCGCTGCGGCCACTACATTGATGGCGCATGGCAGACGAGTTCGGAAACCTATCCTGTCCGCAATCCAGCCACCTCTGCCGTTATCGTCGACGTTGCCAAGGGCGGTGCCAGCGAGGCGCAGCAGGCGGTAAATGCCGCCGCCAAGGCCTTTCCCGCGTGGCGTGCGCTGACTGCGAAAGAGCGCAGCGTTAAAGTGCGCCGCTGGGGTGAGCTGATGCTCGCCAATAAAGAAGAACTGGCCACGCTGCTATCACGCGAACAGGGCAAGCCGTTGGCCGAAGCGCGTGGCGAAGTGGCCTACGCGGCGAGCTTTTTGGAATGGTTTGCCGAAGAGGCAAAGCGTGTTTATGGCGATGTGATTTCCAGCGCGATCCCTCAATCCAAAATCTTTGTGATGCGCGAGCCGGTGGGAGTCGTCGCGGCCATCACGCCGTGGAACTTCCCCCTTGCCATGATCACGCGCAAGGCGGCACCCGCGCTTGCGGCGGGTTGCACGATGGTGCTCAAGCCGTCGGAAGAAACGCCACTGTCGGCCTTCGCGCTCGCAGTATTGGCGGAGCAGGCGGGCATTCCGGCGGGTGTGCTGAACATTGTCTCAGGCGATGCAGTAGCGATTGGTGCCGTACTGACCGGTTCCGAGACAGTGCGCAAACTTTCTTTCACCGGTTCCACCCGTACCGGCAAGCTGCTGGCGCGTCAGTGCTCAGATACGTTGAAGAAGATGTCGCTCGAACTGGGTGGCAATGCGCCCTTCATCGTGTTTGACGATGCGGATATCGACGCAGCCGTAAGCGGTGCTATCGCTTCCAAATTCCGCAACACCGGACAAACCTGCGTATGCGTGAATCGTTTCTACGTGCAAGGCGACGTCTACGAACGATTTACCCAGGCGCTCGCCGAAGCGGTGCGCAAGATGCGAGTTGGTGATGCGTTGACCGGCGATTTCGAGCAAGGTCCGCTGATCAACCAGGCTGCACTCGCCAAGGTGCAGCAGCATGTTGAGGATGCGGTGAGCAAGGGCGCGCGCGTCCTTGTCGGTGGCAGGCCACACGCTTTAGGCGGCACGTTCTATTTGCCGACGGTATTGGTTGGCGCCACCCACGACATGCTGATTGCGCAGGAAGAGACGTTTGGCCCTGTCGCCGCGTGCTTCCGCTTCGACAGCGAACACGAAGTGATCGAGGCTGCCAATAACACGCCCTATGGTCTTTCCGCTTACTTCTATTCGCGTGATATGGCACGCATCTGGCGCGTAGCGAGCGCGCTTGAGAGCGGGATGGTGGGCATCAACGAAGGAATCATTTCCACCGAGGTCGCTCCTTTCGGTGGCGTGAAGCAATCGGGACTTGGCCGCGAAGGTTCCAAGTACGGACTCGATGAATACGTCGAGCTGAAGTACCTCATGATGGGCGGTTTGCACTGAGGAGGTCATGACACGGGCGCCCCTCTGTCTGCAGGGGGGGGCGTATCCGAATTGATGCAACGGAGGGAGGAAAACATGGGAAGTGGGGATGGGCAGGCAGTCGCCGCAAAAGAAGCAGTCAGTTACTGTGCAACATCACGAGCAGCGTCGGATGAAAAAATTCTTCTCGACGACGTCCCTCTCAATTTTTTCCATTGCAAAATCGCCGGCCTTACCTTCGGTGCGCATCTGACCGAAGGCTACGCCATAGGCACGATCGCATATGCACTGAAGCCTTTTCTGGATCAGATGTTGGGTGTTCAGGCGCAACACCGGGCCTTGTGGGAAGGTCTTATCGGCAGCTCGACCCTGATGGGCATTTTTCTAGGCAGCCTGTTGTTCGGCTGGCTGTCCGACCGCGTGGGCAGGCAGAAAATTTTTCTGATGAGCTTCGTGATTATTACTGCCACGGCGTTCGCTCAATTCTATGCGCAGACACCCTTCGCGCTATGCCTGTTGCGTGTCGCGCTTGGCCTGGGCATGGGAGGTGACTTCGCCGTAGGGCACGCGATTCTTGCCGAGTTTTCGCCGCGCAAGCATCGCGGCCTTCTGTTGGGCTCGTTCAGCGTGATATGGACCGTGGGCTATGTGGCGGCCAACTTGATAGGCATGGAATATGTCCAGCATGCCTCGAATCCAGATGTATGGCGTTCGCTGCTCGCGTCGTCGGGCGTGCCGGCCCTGCTTGTATTGATCCTGCGCATGGGGACACCCGAGTCGCCGCGTTGGCTCTTCAACAAGGGGCGCGAGGCGGAAGCGGATGCGGTGATCAAGAAGTATTTCGGTCAAAAAGTAGTGTTGGATACCGGTCTACGGGACGATCATCATGCTTCCGGCGGATTTGGAAAGTTGTTCCAACGCGGTCTGATCCGTCGCACGTTGTTCAATTGCGTGTTTTTCGTGTGCCTGGTGATGCCTTATTTCGCGATCTATACGTTCCTGCCCGGGATCCTCAAAATCATCCAGCTACCGGAAGGCAGCAAGGCGGACCTGCTTCTAAATGGTCTGCTGGTCGCAGGTGCGATCATCGGCATCTGGTTGACAGTTAAGCTCCCAAGGCGTGCATTCCTGATTGGCTCTTTCGCCGTAACCGCGGCATCGCTTGCTGCATTGAGTTTCCTGCCGAGTTCCTCATCGATGGCACTGGTAGCCGCGTTCGCGCTATTTACGGCGGCTTTGTCCGCGGTATCCAATCTGGTGGGCGTGTATCCGCCAGAATGTTTTCCGACGGAGGTGCGCGCTTGTGGCGTGGGCTTTGCCATTGCGTGTAGCCGCCTTGGCTCCGCAGTAAGTGTTTTCCTGTTGCCGATAGGCATGAAGGAACTGGGCATCCAACCAACGATGGCGATGCTTGCCGCCGTACTGGTGGTGGGCATGGTGGTGTCGATAGCTTGGGCACCGGAAACGCGGCACTTGCGTCTCAACGATGCGGCTAGAGGATAGTTGTTTCAGCGCTGCGCGACATCAACACCTCGGCCGCAGGTGTGATGCGGTCGAGGCTGATGGCTTCAAGTGCTTCGATGGGCCTGAGGGTCGGCATGTGGCGCTTCACGGGTGCCGACCCTTTTAAGGATTTACCGTTCCACCGCTACGCGGCATTGGACGGCGTCAAAAGTAGTAGCCAATGCTCATGAACAGCTGGCCTTTCCAGCCATTGGTGCCACCGGCCGCCAAGCTTTGTTGGTAGCTGCTGCCGCCGATGTACGGATCGTTTCGGCCCTCTCGCCATTCGACATAGATGGACAAGAATTTCAGCGAAAAAGCAGTACCAACCATCCAGCGCTGCGTATCGCGGAACTGGGGGTTGGATTTTTCATAGAGATCGTACGTAGTGTAGAGCTGCACATGGTTGATCCACCCTCCGAGATAACTCCCAGACAGGCTGTAACTTGCGTTCCCCTGATATAGATTGCCGCGGGTAGCCATGTTGTAGGTGCCGTCGTAGCCACCGATGGAAATCATCTGATCGTTGCCATCCGGATTCTTCGGCGACATCACTTGGCGGGTGTACTGCGCCCGAAGGGTCCACGGCCCGCTCTTGCCGACGTAATGCAAAGCCAGATCTTGGCGCTGGCCATCGCGATGCGTATCAAGGTTGTATAGCGTAGAGGTCAGTGCGGACACGCCTAGCTCGGTGTTCCACTTTCCAAGCTGCATGTTGCGTGCGAGACGCACCACGAACATGTTTCGCTCCACGTTACGGCTTCCGTCTACGACATACGAGTCGGCGGGCGTCACCACCGTCGAAAATGTACTGCCGTTGCTAGTGCCCGTGGCTTCCCAGGCGGGGCGGGCGTAGTAACCGGCTTGCAGGTTCCAGTGGTCGATATCCTTGATGTATTTGACGCCGACTTCAGTGACATCTTCCAATCCCATCGTGAACGCCAGCGTTTCCAGGAACGAATCGCTGTACAGACGCTGCAGGCCGAAGGGAATCTGGTTCAAACCCGCCTGTACTTGCTGTGTTTCATCGAATCGATAACCGAGCCACGCGTATTCCGGAAAATTGATGTCGCCAAAGCGGCGGGTGTACTGGTACGGATAATCCTTGCCGTAGAAGCGATAGCGAAACGCGCCGATCCACGTGTCGGAGGTGTATTTGGCGCCTAACAAAACGGTGTCGATGCCAAACTTGTGCAGCCCACGGCTGGAATCCTCATCCACGCGTACACGCACGCCGCCACCAAGATCCCAATGATCGGCCAGTTCCGTCGCAGAGGTGGGGAGGCTGACGGCGGTTAGCGAAAAAAACAGGCAGGCCGCAGCACGGGCGGCGAATCGTCCATGACACACAGTAGTCGTATCCTTGCCGAGCGATGGGGGATGCAGGGCCTCGGTATAGACGGCATGTCCTGCGCGAGAATGAAAAACATCCTCGGCCACTTTCTTTTAAGAGAAAGCCCGCGATCAGCCCGAATACATGTAAGCGCCCACCAGCGATAGCCGGCGAAGCACGCCAACGAGGGGCGGAATCGGACGAAATCGACTGCTAAGCCATTTCCTTGCGCGGCGGCTGCATCGCCGCTGGATTTTTCGAGAGTGGCGATAAATGCAAAAACGAGGTAACGCCGTGCGATTCGAACCTGCGGCGAAAATACATTTCGTACGAGGTTTAGACCGCCGGCTCGATGCGCACCGGCGGCGTCAACACCAACCGAAAACAACTGCCGCCGCCGGCCACGCGCACGTATTCCAGTGCAGCTTGATTGGCCTCCGACATCTGTCGTGCAAGATAAAGCCCCAGGCCTGTGCCGTATTCGTGGGTGGTGTAGAAAGGTTCGAAAATCTGCGCCGCGACTTTCGGCGCGATACCGGGGCCGCGATCGATCACTTCCAGTATCGGCACGCCATGTTCGCCGTGACGCACCACGACCAGCACGCGCGCGGCTTCGCCCGGCATGCGCCCGTAACGCAGCGCGTTTTGCACCAGGTTCCATACCACCTGATGCAATTGTTGCGGATCGGCCACCGCGATCACGGGCGCGGCGCTGTTGTCGATCACGCGCAACGAGTCGTTGCCCAGATCGTTGCCTTGTTTGTATTCCTCCACAAAGCTTTGCGACCAATCGCCGAGATTCAGCGATTCGGGGCGAGACCGTTCGCGCCGAGACAGCTGCAAAATGTTTTCGATGATGTCGTTGAGACGGCTGCAGTGGTTGTTGATGATTTCCACCATGCGCAAATCGGTGGGTCCCATCTCCGTGGATTCGGCCAGCAACTGCGCGGAGTAGCGAATGGCCGCAAGCGGATTGCGAATCTCGTGCGCGATCGATGCCGACAGGCGCCCGAGCGAACCGAGCGTGAGCTCTTCGGCGCGACGCGATACCAACGACGTATCGTCCAGAAAAATGAGCACCAGCGAATCGTCGTTCGGTGCCAGCCGGCTGAAACGCGGCACGACTTCCGGCATGCCGTCGGCCAATTGGGTGGCCGTTTCATCCAGCTTGCCCGACGTGATCCAGTGATAAAGGCGGCGCGAGAGTTCCGGCGCCACGCGTCCCAGGTCGCGTTGATCGGAAGAGGGGTTGCCCAGCAGCATCCACGCCGATTCGTTGATCTGATGGATGCGATTGGCGTCGTCCACCAGCATCACGCCGGTTTTCATGCGGCGGATGATCAGCTCGTTGACCTGCGAAAGATTGACCAGGTCGATGCTACGCTGTTCGGCCAGCGCCTCGCTGGCGCGCAGCTGGCGACCCAAGACGTTGCACAACACCACGATCGCGAAATAGGCCATGCCGAACAGGCCCGATTCCAGGAAATCGCGATCGTCGGCCGATGCCACGTGGGGCAGGTAAACCAGGGTCCGGCCCAATACGCCCAGGGTGGCGAGCGCGGCGAGAAACAGCGCCAGCCTCAACGGCAACAGCAACGCTCCCGCCGCAAGGTTCACCGCCAGCATCATGGCGATGCCGATGCGGGCGTCGTTCATGGCGGCAATCGCCAGCACCGCGGCGAGGATATCGACCAGCAGGGTTCCTAGAATGCCCAGCCAGCTCAGCGCCTTGGTCATGTGGGTGAGCGACACCACGCCCAAGGCAAACAACAGATAGCCGGCGGCCACCAGGCGGGCCAGCCCGATGTTGTCCAGATGGGGCCAGCCCATGCCGGCTGGGGTGAAGGCCAGCCCGGCGTAAACCAGGGCCTGGGCCAACCTGAAATAATTCAGGAACAGCAGCTCGTGGCGGGTCGTCGTGCTATTGGGCGAATCGGACATCGCGCGGCTGGACACGGGTTTTGGGCGCTCGGCTGTTGGATTTGGACCAGTTTATCGGCAGGAAAGTCTCGCCGGCTATGCGGTAGTTCGCCTTCTGCCCTAGGGGTAATTGGAGGCCGCCCCTTTCCATCGCGACCGGCTTCCGCGAAAATACCTGGCCGTATTGCGCGGTTTCCGCCATGTGGGGCCGCTTTGATCGATTTTTCGCAGACATCAGCCCGTCGTCTCCTATCGATATGTTGGGGCCGCTGCAGTAAATCGATCGGAGCATCCTCCGCATGGTTACAGCGCACTGCACGCCGGTAGTGCGTTTCACCGCCGTCCGTCCTCCCAAGCCTGCGCTGTCGCTACCGCACAGGCTCGATTTTTCCCCATTCACTCGAGGTATCGAATGAATTTCCACGAGTACCAGGCTAAAGAGCTGTTCGCGCACTACGGCATCGCCGTACCGCCGGGCAAAGTCGCCAATTCCCCCGACGCCGCTGTCGACGCCGCCAAGCACCTTGGTGGTTCGCAGTGGATGGTCAAGGCCCAGATCCACGCTGGTGGCCGCGGCAAGGCCGGTGGCGTCAAGTTCTGCAAGAGCCTGGATGACGTCCATGCCGCCGCCAAGGGCATGCTGGGCAAGAACATGGAAACCTACCAGTCCGCCGGCCGCGCGCTGCCGGTGAACCTGGTGCTGGTCACCGATGCCACGAATATCGCCAAGGAACTGTACCTGTCGATCCTGGTCGACCGCGACAGCAAGGCCGTCACCTTCATCGCCTCCAAGCACGGCGGCGTGGACATCGAACAGGTGGCCAAGGAAACGCCGGATGACATCCACACCATCGTGGTGGATTTCGTCGAAGGCCTGCAGCCGTACCAGTGCCGTCAGCTCGGCTTTGCGATGGATCTCAACGCCAAGCAGGTGACCCAGCTCACCAAGATCATGCTGGGCCTGTACAAGCTCTTCAACGAGAAAGACCTGTCATTGGTGGAGCTCAACCCGCTCGCCATCCTCGAAGACGGCAACCTCGCCGCCCTCGACGGCAAGGTCAACTCCGACGACAACGCCGAGTTCCGCCATGCGGACCTGGCCAAGATGCGCGACCTCACGCAGGAAGACGCGGCGGAAGCCGCCGCCGTGCAGCACAACCTCAACTACGTGACCATGGACGGCAACATCGGCTGCATGGTCAACGGTGCGGGTCTGGCCATGGCCACCATGGACGTGATCAAGCTGGCAGGCGGCGAGCCGGCCAACTTCCTCGACGTCGGCGGCGGCGCCACCAAAGAGCGCGTCACCGAAGCGTTCAAGCTGATTCTTTCCTCCGACAAGGTGAAGGCCATCCTGGTCAACATCTTCGGCGGCATCGTTCGCTGCGACCTCATCGCCGAAGGCATCATCGCCGCGGTGAAAGAAGTGGGCCTGAAGATTCCGGTGGTGGTGCGCCTGCAGGGCACCAATGTCGAGAAAGGCCGCGAACTGCTGGCCAACTCCGGCCTGGCGATCACGCCGGCTGACGATCTCAACGACGCGGCGAAGAAAGCCGTGGCCGCCGCGAAGTGAGGAGCTTTGAGTCATGAGCGTATTGGTTAACAAGAACACCAAGGTGATCGTGCAGGGCTTCACCGGCCAGCAGGGCACCTTCCATGCCGAACAGGCGATCGACTACGGCACCAAGGTGGTCGGCGGCGTGACCCCGGGCAAAGGCGGCACCGAGCACATCGGTCTGCCGGTTTTCAACAGCGTGTCCGAAGCGGTCGACGAAACCGGCGCCGATGCGTCGGTGATCTTCGTGCCGCCGCCGTTCGCGGCGGACTCGATCCTGGAAGCGATCGACGCCGGCGTGCGCGTGATCGTCACCATCACTGAAGGCATCCCGGTGCTGGACATGCTGCGCGTGAAGAACGTGCTGGCGCAGCATCC
>DATJMR010000327.1:0-9552 GCA_035508595.1 Dyella sp. | reverse complement strand
CGAGCCGTCCATCGGCTTGCATCAACGCGACAACGAACGCCTGCTCGGTACGCTGACCCGCCTGCGCGATCTGGGCAACACCGTCATTGTGGTGGAACACGACGAAGACGCGATCCGCGCAGCGGACCATGTTCTGGATATCGGCCCCGGCGCGGGCGTGCACGGCGGCGAGATCGTCGCGCAAGGCACGCTGAAAGACATTCTCGTGTCGCCGCGCTCCGTCACCGGCCAGTACCTGTCCGGCAAGCGCGAAATCAAAGTACCGTCCGAACGCCGCGAGCAGCTGGACAAGGATTCGTGGCTGCATCTTCGCGGTGCGAACGGCAACAATCTCAAGCATGTGGATTTGGCCATACCGGCTGGTTTGTTCACCTGCGTCACGGGTGTATCGGGTTCGGGCAAATCCACGCTGATCAACGACACGCTGTTCGCGCTCGCTGCCGCCGAATTGAACGGCTCGAGCGTCCAGCCTGCACCGTATAAATCCGTGGAGGGGTTGGAGCTGTTCGACAAGGTGGTCGATATCGATCAATCGCCGATCGGTCGCACGCCGCGCTCGAACCCCGCCACGTACACGGGCTTGTTTACGCCCTTGCGCGAGCTCTTCGCCCAAGTGCCCGAAGCGCGCTCCCGCGGCTACACGCCCGGACGTTTCAGTTTCAACGTGCGCGGCGGCCGCTGCGAAGCCTGCGAAGGCGACGGCATGATCAAGGTGGAAATGCACTTTCTGCCGGACGTCTACGTGCCGTGCGACGTCTGCCACGGCAAGCGCTACAACCGCGAAACGCTGGAGATTTTGTACAAGGGGCACACCATCGCCGACGTGCTCGACATGACGGTGGAAGACGCCGCCAAACTGTTCGAGAACGTGCCGGTGATCGCGCGCAAACTCGATACCTTGCGCGCGGTCGGCCTGGATTACATCAAGCTCGGCCAGAGTGCGACAACGCTGTCCGGCGGCGAAGCACAGCGCGTGAAACTGTCCAAGGAACTGTCGAAGCGGGAAACAGGCCGTACGCTATACATTCTGGACGAACCCACCACAGGCCTGCATTTCCACGATATCGAGCAGCTGCTCGACGTGCTGCATCAATTGGTCGACCAAGGCAATACCGTCGTCGTGATCGAGCACAATCTGGACGTGATCAAGACGGCCGACTGGGTTGTCGACCTGGGACCTGAAGGTGGCGCCGGCGGCGGCCGTATCTTGGTTGCGGGCACACCGGAAATCGTGGCGGAAACGGCGGCTTCGCACACGGGACGTTTCCTCGCGTCGCACTTGAAGCCGGCAAGAAGCGCACGCCCCAAAGCCGAAAGCCAGAACGGCAAAGCCAAACCCAAGCGCAAAGTGGCCTTATGAACACGGCAACCGACACTTCTTCCTCCCAAGTTCCGTTGTTGTATACCGCTGCGATCAGCGTGCGCTGGCGCGATCTGGACGCGTTCAATCACGTCAACAATTCCACCTACCTGACCTTTTTGGAAGAAGCGCGTTTGCAGTGGCTGCAACGCGTTCCAGGACCGTGGCTCGACGAGCACGCCATGCCGGTGATGGCAGCCAGCGAACTCCAATACCGTCTGCCGATCGAATGGCCGGCGCAGTTGCATATCCAATTGTTCCTCGCGCGACTGGGCAACAGTTCCATGACCATCGCCCATCGCATCGTCGATGCCGCCGATCACGACAAGCTTTATTGCGACGGCCATGTCGTCATGGTGTGGATCGATCCGGCGACCGGCAAATCCATACCGTTGCCGCAGGCCATCAAAGAGGCGGCAGCCGTCTGATCCGAACCCTAGGCGCTGCGGCCAGGGCGCCATTTTCATCACCCAAGGAGTCACCCATATGGAAATTCAGCCGTATCTGTTTTTCGACGGTCGTTGCGAAGAAGCCATAGCGTTTTACCGCAACGCGCTAGGCGCGCAGGAACTGATGAAAATGCGCTTCAAGGATGCGCCGCCCAGCGATGGGCATCAGGTCCCTCCTGAGTCAGCCGAAAAAATCATGCATGCCACGCTGGCCATCGGCCGCACGCATCTGCTGATGTGCGACGGCCAGGACAGTCAGAACAAATCGTCTCATTCCGGCTTCAGTCTGTCCGTCACTGCGGACGATGTCGCATCGGGCGAAGCGTATTTCAACGCGCTCGCGCAGGACGGCCACATCACCCTGCCGTTCCAGAAGACCTTCTGGACGGATGGCTTCGGCATGCTGGTGGACAAGTTCGGCGTGCCGTGGATGGTGAACGTGCTGCACGAAGGCGATAAGTAACCAACCGAGAGGTAACGCTTCGGTGATCGAGTTACCCGCTTGAGCCAGCTCACCAGGCAGCCCTGAAGCGCGCAGGAACGGCAAGATGCGGCGGCACGTACGCCGCCGCATCTTGCTCGCTATGATCGGGCACGTTATCCGCCAAGGGAGTGCACCATGACGATCAGGCATCGAACCGTTCTGGCCTTCGCCCTCGCCACGCTGTGCGGGGCGCCCTGCGCGCGGGCCGCAGACGGCGCATCGATCACGCTGTATCGCAGCGATAGCGCCGCTCTGTACGCCAGCAGTGGCGATAGTGGCGTGAATGAGGGCTATGCCATCGTGCGCGAGCAGCGCAGCATCGCGCTGCAGGCTGGCGTGCATGATGTCGTGCTGGGCGATCTGCCGAACAATCTCGATGGCGAAGCGATGGCGCTCGGCTTTCCCGGCGGCGAAGCCAACGTCGTGTCGCAGCGCCTGCTGCTCGGCCAGGGTCCTAACGCGGCATTGACCGGTTTGACCGGCAGCACGATCAGCGTGCTTGGCGACAACGGCCAGACACTCGCGAACGGGACGTTGTTGCGCGCGGGCGCGGATGGGCTTGTCGTGCGCAGCGGCAACGGCACCACGCTGATCCGCCAATACGCCGCCGTCAACACGAGCGGCGGCAATTTCCCCACCGGTTCCAGCTTGCGCTTGCGTGTGGACGCCGCTCGCAGCGGCCAGGCCGATGCCGTGTTGAGCTATCCCACCTCCGGCATCGGCTGGCGTGCGGCATACGTCGGCACCCTGCAGCCGGGCAACGCCTGCAGCATGCAATTGGAATCGCGCGCAAGCATCGCCAACCGTAGCGGTCGCGACTGGCACGATACGAATCTTACGTTGATTGCCGGCGAACCGAATTTTGCGAAAACCAGCACGCCGCGCCCGATGGCGATGATGCGCGTCGCAGCCGCGGCACCCGAGGCGCTGCCCGAGCAATCCACACTAGCCGATTACCGCACATACACCTTGCCTGCCGCGGTCGATCTGCCCGATGGCAGCATCAGCCAGGTACCGCTCTATGCCACGCGCGCGGTGAGCTGCGAGCGCACATCGTTGTATGAAAACGGGGGCAACTGGATGCCGCCGCAGCCCATGCTCAACGGCGACTTCAATACCGACAGCAACACCAGCATCGTCAGCACCTTGCGCTTTACGGCGTTCGACAGTATGCCGGCCGGCTATTTGCGCGTACTGACCGCCGACCGTCGCGGCGTACCGCAATTCATCGGCGAGGGCCGCATCAACGATACGCCCAAAGGCAGCGACGCGATGATTACATTGGGCACCGCGTTCGACCTACGCGGCCGGCGCGAACGCACGCGTTTCCATGTGGACCAAAACGGCCGCACCATGGACGAAGCCTTCCGCATTACGCTTACCAACGCAGGCGACACCGCACGCACCGTAACGGTTCGCGAACATCCGAACCGTTGGCGCGAATGGACGGTAACATCGTCCAGCGCAAAACCGAGCAAGCAAACCACCGACACACTGGAGTTCAAGGTCGACGTACCGGCCAACGGCAAGGCCGTGCTCGATTATGCAGTGCGTTACACCTGGACTGCCGACGACCATCCTCAATCCTGATCACGCCGCTGGAACCCTTATGCTGCATATCATCAAGCACGACGCCATCACCGAGATTCAGATGGCGCGACCACCGGTCAACGCGCTGAACCTCGATCTTTTACGCGCCTTGCAGCAAGCCTTCTCGCAAGCCGTGCGAGACGGCACTCGCGGTATCGTGCTGTCCGGCGCGCAAGGCATGTTTTCGGCTGGCGTGGATGTGCCGGCCCTGCTCACACGCGATCGCGCCGGCGTGCGCGAGTATTGGCGCGAATTCTTCGCCACCTGCGCCGCACTCGCGCATTTGCCGATACCGATCGCCGCCGCGATTACCGGCCACAGCCCTGCCGGCGGCGCGGTGCTGTCCTTGTTCTGCGACTATCGTGTGATGGCACAAGGCCCTTATCGCATCGGCTTGAACGAAGTGCAGGTGGGATTGATTGCGCCTGACTGCATCCAGATGGCGTTGCGTCGCGTGGTGGGTGCGTATCGTGCCGAGCGACTGCTGGTTTCCGGCGCATTGATCGATGCGGACAGTGCGTTGGCGTGCGGTTTTGTCGACGAATTGGTGGCCATCGACCAAGTCACGACGCGCGCGCTGCATTGGCTCGGCGAAACGCTCGCCCTGCCCTCGCACGCCATGCTGGGTACGCGCCTCATTGCGCGTGCAGATCTGATGAGCACGTTCGCAAATGTCGACGCACTGCCCATCGACACATTCGTGGATGCGTTCTTTCATCCGCAAACGCAAGCCGCGTTGCAGGCGCTGGTCGAACGGCTGAAAAGCAAAGCGAAGTAACGGAACGGTCAGGAGCAAGCGTGTAGCCGCTCCTGACCTCTCAGGCGTCTCCCGTCGCGATCGGGCGCGCCGAATCGCTGATCCAGCCACTCCACGATGGTGCATAGAGGCGCGAGCCCGCGAGCCCGGCATGTTCCATCGCCAGCACGTTATGGCACGCCGTAACACCGGAGCCGCACATATGCACGACGTGTTCGGGAGTGTGCCGACCTAGCACGGCAAGGAACTGTTGCCGCAATTCGGCGGGCGCCTTGAATCGCCCGTCGGATTGAAGATTGTCGGAGAAAGGACGGTTCACCGCCCCGGGTACGTGGCCCGCCACGCGATCGATCGGCTCGACATCGCCGCGGTAGCGCGGCGTGGCTCGCGCGTCGATCAGTAAATCGTCTGGCATGTGCGCGACACTTGCATGATCGAGCAGAACCAGGTCGCTGTCGTAGCGCACGCTGACGGGCGTCGGCTGCCGCTGAGGTATCTCCTGCGACACGGGCAGCGCCGCCGCTTTCCATGCGGCCAGACCGCCGTCGAGCACCGCCACCTCACGCACGCCGCAAAACCGCAGCAGCCACCACAAGCGTACGGCGGCCAGGGCGCCGTTGTTTGCGTCGTAACACACCACCTGCAGCCCCGGCCGCCAGCCCAGGCGCGAGAGAACGGCCGAAAACGCTTCTTCGGACGGCAACGGATGGCGCCCGAGACCCAGTTTCGAGCGGCTCAGGTCGGAAAGATCGTGATCCAGATCAGCAAACACGGCGCCGGGAATGTGCTCGGCCCGGTAATCGCGCAATCCCTTTTCCGGATCGGCCAGATCGTGACGGCAATCGACGATCAGCACGTCGTCCGGCGGCCATACGGCCAGTTCTTCGACGGAGATCAATGTGCTTTTCATGATTGCTCCATTTTTTGCAAAAGATTGTGCAACATGGCCGCCGTAGCGCCCCAGATGCGATGACCGCCGTAATCGAACTCCACCATCTCGCGCCGATGACCGCGGTAATCCATCACATAGCGCTTCAAATTTGCCGGCTCGAGAAAAAACGTCAGCGGCACTTCGAACACTTCGGCCACTTCCAAAGGAGCCATTTGAAACTTTGCTTCGGCCGCAATGCTCGCCACCACGGGTGTAATGCAAAAGCCGCTGACGGTCTCGAAACAATCCAGATAACCCAATGGAGTGACCAATGCGCGATCGAGGCCGATTTCCTCCTCCGTTTCACGCAACGCCGTGGTCACCGCATCGGCATCCGACGGGTCGGTGCTGCCACCGGGAAACGCGACCTGCCCCGCGTGCGAACTCAGATGATCCGTACGGACGGTAAACACCATGTGAGGCTGGTCTGCCTCGCGCAGGCCGATCAGCACCGCAGCGGGCCGGCGCGCGACCGGGCCGATCAGTGCTTCGATTTGGGCATGATTCCATCCGGGCGCTGAGGGTGGCTGCGACAACGGGCGCAAGGCCCGCAGCAAGGACGCCATCATGCGAGCTCGCGCTCCGGCAGCACGACGTCCATGAAATGAGCGCGCTCGGTGTCGCTCATGCTGCGCCAACGAGCAATTTCATCGCCCGTGCGATAGCAGCCGAGGCAATAGCCGCGGGGATCGAGCCGGCAGACGCCGACGCAGGGGCTCAAAATGGCTAGAGGGGAAAGCGAGGAATAGTTCGACATGCACCCACCATGCTAGCGCAGCCGCCCCGTTCTCGTCAGGGGCTGGGCGCTTTCGGATTCGGCGGCTTGATATCGAGCAGCTCGATGTCGAACACCAGCGCCTGGTTGGGGCCGATGCGCGGCAGCGCGCCGCGTTCGCCGTAAGCAAGCTGCGGCGGAATCACCACTTTCCAACGGTCGCCCACGTGCATGCGTGGAATCACGTATTGCCAACCGCGGATCACTTTGTCCACGGTGAAGGTCACCGGCGCGCCGTGCGCCCAAGTGCTGTCGAATTCGGTGCCGTCGATCAGCATGCCGCGATAATTGACGGTCACCAGGCTATCAATGCCGGCGCTGGTGACGCCGTCGCCTTTTTTGATCACCGAGTACTGAATGCCGGAGGGAAGCTGGACGACACCAGGCAAGGTGGCGTTATGAGCCATGAAATCGGCGCTCTTTTTTCCGTTGTCGACCGCAATCCGGTTGTATTCGGTCAGCGCCTGCTCGTGCATGTGCTCGCCCAGGCTGACGAGCTGCTGGATCATTTCTTCTTTCGGCACGGACGGAGCACGCTTGGCGTAGGCGTCTTCGATGGCCTTCTCCAACACGGCGATGTCCACCGGGATATCGCCGTCGGAAAACTGACTGCCGATTCGGTAACCGATCGCGTACGAAAGCTTGTGTTTGTCGAGCTTCGCGACCGGGGGTTGAGACGGTTTGGAGGCGCTCGTTCCCTGTGCCTGAACCGTAAAAACGGCAAGCAGGGAAAGAACCGGAACCCACCAACGCGCGTATGCCATTACTTTCTCCATGAGCGGAACCCGCCCAACTCCTCCGTGCGGCCCACTCTTTTCGGAAGCGGCTCCCGTACGATCAAGCAGAACCGGCGCAAGCGACTTGGAAGCATGAGGGGGCGGCTCTTAAGCATACGGCGAAAGCCGCCATCCTAAGCGCTTCGGCCGTTCAATGCAGCCATGCCGGGCGTTTAGTGCAGCGGGGTGACGAGTCAATATCCTCGGACGGCAATCACTTAACGGCACTATCGAACAACCATGCGCAGATATCGAACAGGAGTGAGAAAGCTGGATGGCCTCAAAGGTTCCCGCCGCCAAAATCCGCGCTTCAGGATGCTCCGACCCATTTTAGGCGGCCGGCATGATGCCAGAAGGCTCCCAGGGTATGTTGCGCAGCGCAGGGAAGACTGGCCGTCTTTTCACGCTGCGCAACATACCCTGCGAGCCCTCTGAGCATCATCCTTCGGGCCGTTATTGTCTGTCCGCGTTCCTTCAGTCAACCGGCCCGACAGACGACCCGTCTGCCTTCACCGATGGCCCTGCTGTCTGCGAACAGACAACAACGGCGACGCCCACGTAAAATTGGTCGGAGCTTTCTTTATTCAATACGGAGTGCGCCATGGCCTACCGCAACCTTGAGATCGGCAATCGCGATGCCGTACGCATCATCACCGTCAACCGCCCGGACAAGCTCAACGCGCTCAATCGCGAGACCTTGAACGAGCTGACCCTGGCATTCAGCCAGTCCGCGCAGGACGACGCCGTACGCGCCATCGTGCTGACCGGCGCCGGCGAAAAGGCTTTCGTGGCCGGTGCGGATATCAGCGAAATGAACGGTTACACGCCGATTCAAGCGCAAAACTTCTCACGCACCGGTCAACGGCTGATGAGCAGCATTGAGCGGCTCGGCAAGCCGGTGATCGCGCGTATCCAGGGCTTTGCGCTGGGAGGCGGCATGGAGCTGGCCATGGCTTGCCATCTGCGCATCGCCAGCGAGAAGGCCAAGTTCGGCCAGCCGGAAATCAACCTCGGACTGATCCCAGGCTTCGGGGGTACCCAGCGTCTGTTGCGCTTGGCGGGCCGTGGTGCGGCGCTCGAACTTTGCCTGACCGGAAGCACCATAGCCGCGCAACGCGCCTACGAACTGGGCGTGGTCACTCGCGTCGTTGCGCCCGAAGCGCTGGATGACACCGTCAACGCATTGGCCGATCAATTGGCGGCCGCGGCGCCGCTCGCCGCGGCGAGCATCCTCGATACCGTGCTGCAGGGCGGCGAAACCTCGCTCGATCAAGGTCTGGAATTTGAAACGCAGGCGTTCGCTCTGGCTTTCGCGACCGAGGATATGAAGGAAGGAACCCGCGCGTTTTTGGAAAAACGTAAAGCAACGTTCAAGGGGTGCTAAAAACGCACCGCGCATCGGAAATATAAGCCAGGCGAACGTGCCTCGTGGTGCACGTTCACGGCTTTAGGTCAATGTCCGCCGCGGTATTTCTTCTCGCCCGCCGTAATGCGCAGATCCAACCGATTTTCCGGCGGTGCAAGCGGACAGGTGGCGAACGAAGTAAACGCGCAAGGCGGGTTGTATGCCTTGTTGAAATCCAGCACCACCTTTCCGTCCTGCGGTAGCGTGGCATAGAGGAAGCGCGCCGCGCCGTAGGTTTCGTGCCCCGACGTGCGATCGGCCAGCACGAAGAACAACTCGCCGCCCGGTTCTTCTTGATACGGCAAGAGTTCGTAAGTGTGTCCGTCGCGCTTGAACACGGCTTTACCTGGCACTTTCACGGTGTCGATGGTGCCGATCACCGATCCCATCTGCAGATCGTGCGGCGGATCGAACGGCACCCAATCGGCAACGATACGCCAGGACGGATCGATCGGAAAATAATCGATCCCCAGAAAATGCTGGCGCGTGGTAGCTCCGGTATCTTTCACGCGCAGCGCCTTGCGGCCGTCGCGATCGATCACATAGAAATTCGCCGTACCGAATTGGACTTTCGTGGGCGATGCGTTGCCGGTGACATGCATATCGTCGATCAACGCCGCTTCCTGCACGGTCTTGCCATCGATGGTGGCGCCGCTGCCGTCGGCAAGCTTGATGCGCACCTGCCCTGCCTTGTCCAGCGTGACTACGCCCAAATGGGCCGGACCCGCCAGCAAAGCAATGTCGTTATCGGAGGCGCTGCCGACCCGGTTCGCGCCTTCCTGCAGCCACTCCAGGCCGATGAGGCTCAGCCAACCATCCGGCGCAGTAAGTCTTTCCACGCGTTCGGTGCGCCATTTTTCGATGCTCTGCCGATACGCATCCGGCGTCGAAACGTGTTGAGGGGTATCGGCATGCACGAGGGCTACTCCAGTACTTAAGATCAAACCAGCCAGAACACTACGCCACATGGGGTTTCCTCCGCGCGATGCAAGGAAGATAAGTATGGCCGTCTATTTGCGGGCCAG
>DATJMR010000326.1:0-13322 GCA_035508595.1 Dyella sp. | reverse complement strand
CGGTGCGGACGGCCAGCCGCAATCGAAGTGGTTTGTCCAGGACGGTCTGCACATGAACCGCACGGGTTATCAGCTGTGGATCGGCATCATCAAGCCGTGGGTGGATGCGCACGCGAGATGATTTCGCTTCGCTGCCGTCATTCCGGCGAAGGCCGGAATCCAGTGAAATACGTCGTGCGCAGCACGCTTCATAAAAAATGATGAGTGCTTCGCACAGGTTACTTAACTGGATGCCGGCCTTCGCCGGAATGACGAGCACGAACCGTCGCGGAGTTAGGTATCCGCGTCGGTCGCGAAACCTTCGCGCGTGCCGCGCGTGAACACGCGATCGGAGGCGAGCACGTCGGCGGCGGCGTGCGCGGTTTGCTGCTTGAGCTTGGCGTAGATCGGCGTGAAATCCGGATGCGTCGCTTCGAACAACTGCTCGAAGCTGTCGATCACGAAGTACGTCTGCTGATACGTGTCGATGCGGTAGCGCGTGTTCATGACACGCTCCAGACCGAAGCCGATGCGATTGGGCGCCGCCGAATCCAGGCAATAAATCGATTCGCCTTTGGAACTGACGATGCCCGCGCCATAGATGCGCATGCCCTCTTCCGTGTTGATGAGGCCGAACTCCACCGTGTACCAATACAGGCGCGTCAAGTTCATCAGCGCTTCGGGCCCGATGCCGAAGGCTTTCATGCCGCCGCGACCGTACGCCTGCATGTAGTCGGCAAAGATCGGATTGAGCAGCAGCGGCACATGGCCGAACAAATCGTGAAAGAGATCGGGCTCGCTGAGGTAATCGAGCTGCTCCGGCTTGCGAATCCACCAGCTCACCGGAAAGCGGCGGTTCGCCAAGTGATCGAAGAACACCTCGTCCGGTAGCAAACCTTCGACCGCCACCAATTCCCAGCCCGTGGTTTTGCCCAGCACCTTGTTGAGGTCGCCGAACTTCGGAATGCCGCCATCGCCCAGGCCGAAGCGTTCCACGCCAGCGAGAAATTCCTTGCAGGCGCGCCCCGGCAACAATTCGCGCTGGCGCTTGAACAGCGTGTCCCACACCTCGTGATCGGTACGGGAGTATTCCGCCCAGGGCTGCTCCACCACGCCGGTGGCGTACACCGGCACGTAACCGCGGTCGGTCTGTTGATGTTCAACGCGGCGAGGGGGGGTGTTTTCCATGGTTGCTCCCTGGCGTGTAGGAGGAATTCCTACCGGTCGGTAAGCAAAATCATAGGTCCCAGGCGGCGCAAAATGGTTGTTTTATTGTTGACTTTACGAGCTTAAGTGCAATATTTAATCGCTTGTAACCTCATTTGCGGAGGAATATTGCAGCGATGGAACTCGACCGCACCGATCTTCGCATGCTGGCTGTCCTACAGGCCGAGGGGCGGGTCACCAATACCGAACTGGCGGAAAGGGTGAATCTGTCGCCGTCGGCCTGCCTGCGCCGCTTACAGCGCCTGGAGAGCGGGGGCGTCCTGACGGGGTACAGCGCGCAAGTGGATCCGGAAGCGGTCGGCTTGGGCTTGCAAGCGTTTGTGCGCGTGCAGCTCACCCGGCATGAGGGCGATGTGATCGAACGCTTCGTGGACCGCGTGAACGGCTGGGATGAAGTGGTGGCCTGTTACGCGCTCACCGGCGACATGGATTACCTCATGCATATCTACGTCGCCGATCTGCAGCACTTCTCGCGTTTTCTGCTGGACCGCCTGCTCAACGCTTCGGGCGTCGCCGACGTGAATTCCAGCTTCGTGCTGCGGACGGTCAAGCGTTCGGCTGCGCTGCCGCTGACGCAGCTCGAACGTTGATTCATGCGCTTTCGCTCGCGAGTGCGCCGCTGGGCAGCGACTCGTCGCGGCGTCGAATGCGCAGGGCGAGGAAAGCGGCCACCACACCCGTCGCGCCGGCAATCACGAACGGTGTGAGATAGCTTCCCATCTGCACACGCAGCACGCCTGCCATAAACGCTGCCGTCGCCGCGCCGACCTGGTGACCGGCCACGACCCAACCAAATACCACCGGCGCATCGCGTTCGCCGAACGCATCGGTCGTCAGTCGCAGTGTCGGCGGCACCGTGGCGATCCAATCCAGCCCGTAGAAAACGCCGAACAACGACAAGCTGTACAGCGAAAAATCGGAGTAGGGCAGATACATCAACGACAATCCGCGCAAGCCGTAGTAAACGAACAGCAATTTGCGCGGATCGAAGCGGTCCGTGAGCCAACCGGATGCGGTAGTGCCGATCAAATCGCATATGCCCATCATCGCCAGCACGCCCGCCGCGCGTACCTCCGGAATGCCGTGATCGCCGCACAGCGCGATGAAATGCGTGCCGATCAAGCCATTGGTGGTGAAGCCGCAAATGAAGAACGTGGCGAACAACAACCAAAACACGCCGCGTTTGCTCGCGCGGCGCAACGTGCCCAGCGTCAAAGCGAACAAGTTGTTCGATGACGCGGGAGCCTCGTTCGATTCGTGCGAGGTCGCGCCATAACGGGTCAAACCGATATGCGCCGGACTTTCCGGCATCAGCCACAACACCAGCGGTACCAGCACCGCACACACCGCAGCGATGGTCAGCACCACCGGTCGCCAGCCGGCGTATTCAGCAATGGCGGCGAGACCGGGCAGAAAAATCAGCGTACCGGTCGCGGTGCTGGCGGTAAGCAGACCCATCATCAGGCCGCGATGCGTGCTGAACCAACGTCCGACCACAGTCGCGCCAAGCACCACGGCAACGCAACCCGTGCCGGCACCGGAAAGCACGCCCCAGGTGAGCAGCAAATGCCAAGGGCGCGTCATCAGCGCACTCGATGCGGCTGCCAGCGTCATCACCATCAGCGCGATCGTCAGCACCCGACGGATGCCGAAACGCTGCATCAGCGCGGCGGCGAACGGCCCCATGAGACCGTAAAGCAGGATGCCGACCGCCGCTGCCGACGAAATGTCGTCCCGGCTCCAGCCAAAGGCCTGGCCCAACGGCAGCATCAGCACGCCGGGCGTGGCGCGCATGCCGGCCGAGGCCAGCAGCGCCAGAAACACCACGGCGACCACCACGAAAGCATAGTTTTGGCCGAAAGGCCGGCGACGTTGTATAGTCATGTTACCGATCGGTACGGGACGGGTGTGCAGAGTACGTACCGATCGGTAACATTGTCAACTGGTCCGTGATGTCCATGCGTCCTAAACCATCGTCCCATTCCGGCAAACAACCGCCCGAAACCGAAGCACCGCGCCGCGCTGCCGACCGCATCCGCGACACGGCTTTCGATCTGTTCTATCGCGAGGGCATCCGCGCCATCGGCGTGGAAGAGATCGTCACCCGCGCCGGCGTCACCAAGCCCAGCCTGTACCGGGCCTTCGAGTCGAAGGACGATCTGATCGCGGCCTATCTACGCGACTACGACCAACGTTTCTGTCAACGATTCGAAGCACCGGGCGCCGATCATCCGGACGATCCCAAAGCGCAATTGCTGGCCTATCTGGACTACCTGGCCGTGCGCGCGAGCACCGATGGCTATCGTGGCTGCGGTTTGACCAACGCGGTGATCGAATATCCCGAACATGACCATCCCGCGCATCAGGTCGCGGTTCAAAGCAAACAAGCGCTGCGCGAACGCTTGCGCACGATGTGTCGGAACATGGGCGCGCGCGATCCCGACGACTTGGCCGATAGTCTGTTGTTGTTGATCGAAGGCAGTTACGTGTCCGGCCAAACCTTTGGCGAAGGCGGTCCCGCACGCGTACTTGGCATCGCGGCACGCCGTCTGATCGACGCCGCGCTTTAAACGGTCCATCGTCAGTGCGCGCGCGTACTGCTTACTCGCGGTCGATTAACGTTAAACTAACCCGCTGATGAGTACCGACGCCGTTTCTACCCCGGACCGCGACCTGCTTCGCCCGCTGCGCTATCTGTGGCGTGTGCCGCTGCTGCTCGTGCATATCGTGCTTGGCATCCTGCTGTGCGGATGCATCCTCACATGGAATCGCCACGCCGTGATGAAGAACGGCCGCGAGCCGTTTACGCACTGCATGATCCGCACGTGGTCCACCGGATTGATGCGCATCTTCGGATTGCGCTCCGTGCGTGTCGGCCAACCGTTGCCGGACGCCGTGTTGTTCGTCGCCAACCACACTTCGTGGATCGACATCGAACTGTTGCACAGCCAGCGCGCCGCGTGTTTCGTGGCAAAAGCGGAAATCGCGGGCTGGCCGCTGGTGGGTTGGCTGGCGTCCAGCGGCGGCACCATCTTCCATCGCCGCGGCAGCAATCACTCGCTCGCGGCGGTGATGCAGGTGATGGTGGAACGCCTGCGCGAAGGTCGGTCCGTGGCGGTGTTTCCCGAAGGCGGCACCGGGCACAACGGCGTGCTGAAAGTGTTCCACGCACGCATCTTCCAAGCGGCGGTGGATGCGGAAGTGCCCGTGCAGCCGGTGGCGCTGCGTTTCGTGCGCGATGGCCGTCGCCAGGTCGATGCCGGCTTCCGCTCGCACGAAAATTTCATGCAGAACTTCCTGCGCATGCTCGGCGGTCCGGCGATGGATGCGGAAGTGCATTTCCTCGAGCCGGTGTTCATCAGTTCGGACGGTCGCCGCCGCATGGCCGAACTGGCGCGCGAACGTATCGCGCAAGCGCTTGAGGACCGGCCTGCATGACCCTACCGCAAGGACGCGATTTCCGCCCGCCCTGGCCGCTGACCAGCGGACATATCCAAACCATGCTTTCCTCCAGCGGCGTGCGCCGCCGGTTGTTGCCGCGTCGCGCCTATCGCGTGCTTGAAGGTGCCGAAGCCGTGATGGTGGACGGCGGCAACGGCGTGCGCCTCACGGGCTCCGTCACCAGGCAGAAAGCGCAACCGGTTGCGCGCGGCTTGGCCGTGCTTTTCCACGGCTGGGAAGGCAGCGTCGATTCCACGTATGTATTGCAGACCGGCAGCCGACTGCTGGACGACGGGTGGGATATTTTCCGTCTCAATTTTCGCGATCATGGCGAGAGTCATGCGCTCAACGAAGCGCTGTTCCACTCCTGCCGGATCGACGAAGTGGTGCATGCGGTCGGTGATATCGCGCGACGTTGGCCGTCGCCCACGATCGCGCTGGCGGGTTTTTCGCTCGGCGGCAATTTCGCGCTGCGCGTCGCCATGCAGGCGCAGACCGAAGGCATAGCGCTCAAATATGCGCTGGCGGTATGCCCCATCATCGATCCGAGCGAAGGCTTGTTTTCGCTGGAAGAATCCGCGCCGTGGTTCTACCAGGCGTACTTCATGAACAAATGGCGGCGTTCGTTGCGCGCGAAACAGGCGGCGTTTCCGAACGTTCAGTACTTCGAACTGCAAGAGCTGAAACAGAATCTGCGCGGGCTCACCGAAGCACTGGTGTTGCGCCATACCGATTTCGGTTCGCTCGAAGCGTATCTGGAAGGTTATTCGGTCGCCGGTCGCGCCTTGGCGAATTTGCAGATTCCGGCCACCATTCTTACCGCGCGCGACGATCCGGTAATCCCCGTCGATGCCTTCGAAAAACTGGAATTGCCGAGCAACGTGGAGCTGGACATCGCCACCCACGGCGGCCACTGCGGCTTTATCCACGGCTGGGACATGACCAGCTTCTGCGACGATTACATCGCCGCGCGCTTCAACGCGATCGCCGCAGGCCAATCGCCTGTCGCATAACAGTGGGCGCATGATGCGTACGCGAACGACTTAGCAACCGACGCACGCCAAGCGCACGTCACGCCCATTTGCTGCATGCGAACCCTGCCAAGAGACACCCCTGAAGGCGTGACTTTTTGCAGGTGGATGCCCACGCGCATGCGCGTAAGTTGCGCGCCATTGCCCACGCTTAGATGGCCGGGGCGCTGCCGGGAAGCCGCAATGGAACGTCGCTTGGCAATTGCCACGCTCTTCGCGTTGGCACTCACTCCCCCCGCTTTTGCCGCCAACGTCCCGCAAGACGGCGACTTGGTGAAAGGTTCTTCGAATCCCGGTTGCGACAACATCGATCCGAAGGCTTGCGTGGAACAAGCCATCCAAGCGATGGGCGGGCGACAACGGCTTGCCGGCATCCATAGCGCCAGTTACGAAACGATTGGTCACACGGTGCTATCGGAACAATCGTATCGACAGCAGCCTTTCATCACCTCGTACGAACGCGACAAGGTCACCGTCGATTTCGACAAGCAACGCGTGGCACGCGATGCGCACATGACGTGGCCGGAAGCCGATCCGCACACAGCCGATATCGACGTGACCCTCATCGCGACACCGCAAGGCGGCGTTTATCGCACTAAACAAGGCGATTCGCCCTGTTCGCTCGCCGACATCGACGATGCGAACGACACGTTGACGCTAGGTCCCGAGCGCTTGCTGTTGAACGCTGCCGAGGCCCGCGACCTCCACTACGAACCATCGCAATGGCTGCGCGCTACGCCGCACAGCGTAGTTGCTTTTACCTGGCAAGGCGTGCCGATCAAAGTGTTGCTCAATGCCTACAACCATTTGCCGGACGCGTGGGAGCGCACGCGCACATTCAAAGATTTCTGGTACGCGTGGGGTGACGTCCGTCAACGCGTCTACCTGGACAACTGGCATGTCGTGCAAGGTGTGATCTATCCGACCAACCGCATCGATTGGCGCAACGGCGTGTGGTACGCCTCCGAGCAAATGCTTGATCTCGTCTTCAACGGCGCCATCGATGACAAAAAGTTGGCGATGGATGCCGCCGTTGCGGCGAAAAGCGCGCAGTCGAAAGGCTGGAATCGCGTCTTCAGCGACAAAAAGCGCGTCGCGCTAGCGCCTGGGGTGGATCTGTATCAAGGAGCATGGAATACCACGTTGATCAGGCAGAACGACGGTGTGCTGGTCATCGAGGCGCCCATTTCCGACAGCTACGTACAAGGCATTCTGGCCAAAGTCCACCGCGAATATCCGGGCGTGCCCATCAAAGGCGTGCTCAGTACATCCGATTCCTGGCCGCACATGGCAGGCGTGCGGCAGGCGGTCGCGGAGGGTGTGCCCGTCTACGTACTCGATCTCAACACGCCGTTGTTGAACCGCCTCGTCGATGCGCCACACGGCTTGCAACCGGACGACTTGCAAAGGCATCCCAAAGCACCGCATTGGGTAACCGTTGGCAATCGCGTGGAAATCGGCAAGGGCGACAATCGAGTGGTGTTGTATCCGCTGCGCGGCGCGTCGACCGAACGTCAATACATGATCTACTTTCCAGCGCACAAGCTGCTCTACGCGAGCGATACGCTTGCGTTGAACGGCAACAATACGCTTTACGATCCAGACCTCATGGCCGAAGTGATGCAAGCCGTCGCACGCGAACATCTGGACGTCGACACCGTTTACGCCATGCATCAAGGTCCCACGCCGTGGATGGATGTGCGGCGCATGGTCGATCAGGCGATGACGCCAACGGGCGGGGGCAAGACGACGGGCTGATACCGGCGTTCCATCCATACCGTGGGCACGAGCCTGCGCGCGGCATGTGAGCGTGCTTCTCGCCCTCGGCAAGGTGGCCGGCTCAGCGTGGCTGTCACGATCGGATCATGGCGATCGAGGTAAGCTTCGGCGTCGCGCCGCGACAAGCGCTAGGCTTGCGCATCCGCGCGCGCGTCCCCAATTGGACGGTTTCCGACCGAACTTCCAAGGCGACTCCCATGCAGCTACGCAGCGACAATTTCCAGCACGGCAAGCCGATCCCCACGCCATTCGCCTTCGGCAAACCCGGTCAGCCGGTGGTGCTGTCGGACAACCGCAGTCCGCATCTGGCGTGGAAAGGCGCGCCCGCGGGCACGCGTTCGTTCGTGCTCACCTGCATCGACACGGATGTGCCGAGCAAGCCGGACGATGTGAACAAAGAAGGCCGCACCGTGCCGGCCGATTTGCCGCGCGTGGAATTCGTGCATTGGCTGATGGCGAACATCCCCGCCGAGTGCGCAGAACTGGCCGATGGCGCCTGCAGCGACGAGGTCACGCCAGGTGGAAAGAAAGAACCATTCGGGCCGCCCGGCAGTGTGCAGGGTGTGAACAGCTACACCGATTGGTTCGCCGGCGATCTGCAGATGGGAGGCACCTACCTAGGTTACGACGGTCCGTGTCCGCCGTGGAACGACACGCTCGTGCATCACTACCACTTCCGCATCTACGCACTGGATACGCCGAACCTTCCCTTGGAGCAGGGATTTTCATTGGACGAACTGCGCGCCGCGATGGCCGGACACGTGCTCGAAGAAGCCCAGATCACGGGCACGTACAGCCTCAATCCCAGCGTGCCGGCCTAACCGGTACGCCGACAACCAGGGCATACCTGCCGTGACATCTCCATAGTGGGATGCGCAGCTCGCACCGCAACGCCGGCCTTCACGCCGGCGCAGCGCGGCCTGTGGCACATGGAAACGGGGCTGAAACAAAACGCCTCGATCCGAAGGAGCGCTGCCATGCTGCACTATGCCTTGGTATTCCTGGTCATTGCCGTCATCGCCGCGCTCCTGGGTTTTACCGGCATGGCCGGTACTGCCGCGTGGATTGCCAAAGTGTTGTTCGTGCTGTTCGTGATTCTGGCCGCGATCGCATTCTTCCGACGACCTAGCTGAACAGCACCCCGAAAAGTTCAGCCAATGCTGCGGCAAACCGTTAGAGTGAAGACCTTGCAACGGGAGAACGTCATGAACAAAGAAGTCCAGACGCACGAGAACCGCACCCACGACCGCATCGACAGCGGCGCCGAGCGCATCAAGCAGGCCACTTCCGATGCCGTTGCCAGCAGTAAGGAAAAATTCGACCGCGCAGCCGACAGAGTGGAAGAGCGCGTGCATCAAGCTACCGACAAAGCCGCATCCGCCGCCGGCCGCGCGACCGACAAAGTTGCCGACGCTACCGAGCGCGGCCGTGCCGCCTACGATCAGGCCCGTGATCGTGCCGACGAATGGCTGGAAGAAGTCCGCGAGTACGTACGCGAAAAACCCGTGCAAGCGGTGGCGATTGCATTGGGCGCAGGCTGGTTGCTCGGCCGCATTCTGCGTCGCTGAGCTTGATCGGCGCCTTTTAAGAGCACGGGGGCAACGCATGCACGAATCCGTGCACGATAACGATGCAGCGGGGCCGCCACCGGACCCGTCCGGTGAGCCGGCATCCAGCGGTTTGGTCGACGAGTTCGCCCGGTTGGTGCGTGCGGTGCGCAGCTTGTTCGGAGCGCAATGGCACCTGTTGGCCGCCGAGCTCGGGCTGGCGCGCAGCGCGGTCTCGTGGATCTTGGCGGCGGGCCTGGCCGCCACCATCGCAGGCGTTGGTCTTGGGCTCACCATACTCGGCTTGATCGGGCTGCTCCTCGCCAAATGGTTTCACTCCTGGATCCTGGCGTTTGCGGCGCTCGCCGTGTTGGAAGCCTTGTCGTTATTGGGTGCGATCCTGCTGTTTCGACGCTGCATGCACTGGATGAGTCTGCCGGCGACGCGTCAGGAATGGCGTGCCGTGATGCGCATCGCGGTGCGCAAGGCCGAGCAGGACATCGACGCCGACAAAGGGGAGGCGTGACATGAGCTTGTTTAAAAACCTTCGAAACGTGCGCGAGGCGCACGAGCGCGTGGCGGCCTACCGCAATGATCTGGCCATGCCCGCTGCCGCGTTGCTGGAACGCGGCTACCGGCATCCGCTGACGACCGTGGGCGCGGCGGCTGGCGCAGGGTTTGCGCTAGGTACGCTGGGTGTCGGGCCCGCCCGCGTACCGGGACTGATTTCGCTGGTCAGCACGGGGCTCGCCGACGTCGTGGCGCACGGCGCGCGCCTGATCGCCGAATTCAGCGCGGGCGAAAGCGACGATAGCGATTACGAACGCGACGACACATGAGCGCCATCGAACCTACGGCGTCGGGGAGCTCGCCGCCGCAGGAAGGCGGATCGCACGGCGTGGCGACGCCTTCTGCTCCGGCCGACATCACCAAGGAAGTCAAACACGCCACACGCGGCGTGTATCGCCTGCGCGGCCATTTGCGCGGCATTCGCATGACGCTCAATGCGTTGCTGATACTCGCCCTGCTCTACACCGTCACCCTCGTCAAAGCGTTGATCATTCCGCTGGTGCTGGCGGCTTTTATCGGGCTTGCGTTGAATCCGATCGTGGCGCGCGGCACGCGTCACCGCATACCGCGTTGGCTCGGTGCCAGCGTATTGATGGTGTCGCTGATCGCCGCGATCGGCACGGGTATCAGCATGCTCACGCAACCGGCCTTGGGGTGGTTGCATGGTGCGCCGTCGACCATCCGCAGCTTTGTCCCCAAGCTCGAACACTTCATGCGCCCGCTGGAAGCGGCGGGTCGGGCGACGCAGACACTCGTCAATGGCCATCCCGCGCGTCCCGACGCCACGCAGAACACCAGCGATGTCGCGATCAACATCTGGGACGTACTTGCCAACGCCCCCAAGGTGCTGGCGGCCGTGCTGACCGTGGTGTTGCTGGTGTACTTCTTCCTGGTTTATGGCGATCTGATTCTGCGCCGGCTGGTCGAGATTGCCCCTAACTTTGGCTACAAGCGTCATGCGGTAAGCATCGTGCGCGGCATTCAGACCGAAGTGTCGCGCTACATTCTCACGACGGTGCTGATCAATGCATCGCTCGGACTGATCACCGCTGGCATGCTTACGCTGTTGCATATGCCCGATCCATTGTTATGGGGCACCGTGGCGATGTTCGCCAATTTCATTCCATACCTGGGCGCCATCGTAACCACGACGACGTTGTTGTTTGTCGGGATGATCCATTTCAACGAGCTGACCACCGCACTGTTGCCGGCGCTTTGTTTTGCCTGCATCACCGCGGTGGAAGGCAATTTGATTTCGCCGATGATTCTCGGACGGCGCATGCGCGTCAGCCCGATCGCCATTCTGGTCTGGCTGTTGATCTGGGGCTGGCTGTGGGGCGTGCCCGGCGCCCTGCTCGCGGTGCCGATGCTGACCAGCGCCAAGCTGATTGCCGAACGCGTACGCGGGTGGGAGTGGTTTGCGCGGATGGTGCAGCGCTGATACGGCCGCCTCTCCCTATGCCCGTCATTCCAGCGCAGGCCGGAATCCAGTTTCAATCTGTCGTGCGAAGCACTCTAGATCGTTGCGGATGGTGCAGCGCTGATACGGCCGCCACTCCCTATGCCCGTCATTCCGGCGCAGGCCGGAATCCAGTTTCAATCTGTCGTGCGAAGCACTCTAGATCGTTGTCGTGTCCTTCGGACGCCCATTTGAACTGGATTCCGGCCTGCGCCGGAATGACGATTGGGCAAGATTGAAAATTACGGTGCTTGCGCGATTTGAGAACAGCTCGTGTCGCCGCACGCCTGCCATCCGCCACCCAGCGCTTTGTACAACGCTACGGCGCGCGTATCGATAGCGCTCTGCGATTGCGCCAAGGCATCCTCTGCGGAAAGTTGCACGCGTTCGGCATCCAGCAATTCCAGATAACCGGTCGCGCCTTCCTGATAGCGAATGCGTGCCAGATCGGCCGCACGCCGACTTTGCTCGGCCTGCGCGATCAGTTGCTCGATCCGCGCATGTTCGGCGTTGTAATTCACCACCGCGTTGTCCACGTCCTCGACCGCCTGCAACACCGTGCGCTGATAGTTGGCTTGCGCAGCATCGGCGCGCGCTTCGCTGGCGTGCAAGTTCGAACGCACGCGTTCCACGTTCAAGCCGTTCCACGTAATGCTCGGCGTGAACGACCATGCGCGCGAGGCGATTCCGCCAAAGTCATTGCTGCGACCGGACAGGAAGCCGAAAAATCCGCCGAGCGAGACATGCGGGAAGAAATCCGCCTTCGCCACGCCAATGCGTGCCGTGGCCGCCGCATACTCGCGCTCCGCCACGCGCACATCCGGACGACGCGAAAGCACGTCGCCCGCATCACCCATGGGGAGTACCGTCGCGATGGGCTTGAAGGTGGTCGGCGATACATCCACATCCAGCTCGCCCGGCCGTTCGCCGAGCAACACGGCAAGTCGGTACTCGTAAGAGCGTGCTTGCGCATCGAGCACCGGCAACTGCGCCTTGGCGGCACTGAGCTGTGCACTCGCACTGGCGACATCTTGTTCCGATGCCGTGCCGATCTGTGCGCGCGCGTCGATCAACTTCAGCGAATCGGCCTGATTGGCGATGTTGCGTTGAGCAATGGCCAGGCGCTGTTGCGTGCCGCGCAACTCGAAGTAGTTGCGTGCCACTTCGGCGAACAGGCTGACCTGAGCATCGCGCAACGACGCTTCGCTCGCGCCCAGATCGGCGCGGGCCGCCTCAACCGAGCGACGCACGCCTCCGAACACATCGATTTCCCACGATGCATCGAAACCGGCCTGATACGTATCGACCGGTATACGCTGCGTAGTGAAACCGGGTTGCTGCTCGATCGCGCGGCTGTAGGAAGTGGTGGCATCGATCGTTGGCAACTGATCGGATTTCGCGCTGCCGACCAACGCACGCGATTCGGCCAAGCGCGCCTGCGCGATACGCAGATCGAGGCTGCCCTTTGCCGACCGCTGAATCAGCGCATCGAGCACCGGGTCGTTGAACTGCTTCCACCACGTCGCCTGGAATTGCGCATTGTTTTCGCGCGTTGCATCGACGCCCTGCACATTCGCCGCCGGCGTGTTGGGTGCCTTGTAATCGGGCCCCACGCTGGCGCATCCGGCCAGCGCGAGTGCGGCGAACAAAGCGGTGTTACGAAGAAAACGTGTCATCTCAATGGCCCTCCAAGGCGGGCAAGTTGGATGCGTGCTGCTTCTTGCGCGCTTCGCGGCGTTCGACCACGGCGCGAATCAGCACGTAGAACAATGGCGTGTAGATCAAGCCGAAGATGGTGACGCCGAGCATGCCGGAGAACACCGCCACACCCATGGCGTGGCGCATTTCCGCACCCGCGCCATGCGAAGTGACCAGCGGCACCACGCCCATGATGAAAGCGATCGACGTCATCAGAATCGGGCGCAGTCGCAGGCGTGCGGCTTCCAGCACGGCGTCGTAGCGCGTCATGCCTTCATGCTGACGTTCGCGCGCGAACTCCACGATCAGAATCGCGTTCTTGCAGGCAAGGCCGACCAGCACGATCAAGCCGATCTGCGTGAAGATGTTGTTGTCGCCACCCGACAGCCATACACCGGCAATCGCGGACAGCAACACCATCGGCACGATCAGGATCACCGCCAACGGCAACGACCAGCTCTCATACAGCGACGACAGCACCAGAAACACCAGCAACACGCACAACGGGAACACCAGCACGGCGGTATTGCCGGCGAGGATCTGCTGATACGTCAGCTCCGTCCATTCGTAGCTCATGCCGTTGGGCAGATT